>NZ_JBKFBO010000127.1:0-158116 GCF_053346215.1 Methylobacterium sp. A49B | reverse complement strand
GTTGGCAAAGGGCGTTGCTGAAAAGCTACGGTTTCAGACAATATGTTTCTGAGATTTTCTCAGTCGCTAGGTGGCTAATCACTTCGAACTATCTTCACGAAAACGTGAGCGCTCATATCAAAGGCTTTTTACGGTACGAATTGCTACAATACTAGGCAGTATGACGGCTTCGGCCATCAAACGAGAAGCCGCAATGCTTCAAAGTGCGGCGTCTTGAGCTCTCCTCAGCCTCGGCCGGGCGGCCATACCACTACGGCTCGCCCGGCCTTGCGCACCCCGACCGCGTCCGCGGCTGGTAGAAACCTAAATCGGCAGGACCGTGTAGGTACGGCTATGGCCCCAGCGTCGTCTATGTGGGCCGTGGCTGCGACTACGGCTTCCACTTCAGCAACTCCTGGGGACGCTGCATCCCGAACGACTGAACGCCGAACTGCACGTCACGCGATACGATCAGTTCAGATCTGATTTCTTTCGCTGACCCGCCGCTCGGTGAGCCCCTGATGGCGGAGGTCTGGATGGCCCCCGCAGAAACCCACATTGTTGCCGCAGTGTTGCTCAAGCTTGGCCATAAGCGTTGCCGTGTTTTCAACGTGTTGCGTAACGGGGGCGCCACACCCAGGAGAGCCAATGTTGGTCAACCACGAGCGCCGCCTGCTGAACAAAGCCGCGCAGTCCACCGACGGACGTATCTCCGTCAAACGTCAGCCGGACCGAGCATGGCCCGGTGATCACAGTCGGTTGCGCGGCCTCGAAAGCCGAGGCGACCTCGTGTGGGTTGGAGAGCAGGCGGGCCCTCATCTGGGTGGCACCTTCTCAACGTGGCAGATTACTGCAGCGGGGCTACAGCAGCTGGAAGTAATCGAAGGCCGAAGTGTCTGATGGCCTCGGTCAAGATCCGCATCTGCGACGACGGCACCTTCGCGGTTTACCGCAACGGGGCCGCTGTCGCTTCGGGCCTCACCCGCGACCAAGCTCAGCGTTGTGCAACCGTGCTTAGTTGGATCGCATAGCAAGCTTGGATCGTCGTCCGCGCCGGATACGCAAGCGGCGTTCGTGGGTGGTGCTGGATAGCAATAAAATTTCAGTCACAAAGAGTTGATCTCTGGTCGAAATCTGACTTTCGCGCTCTAAAGCATCTAGTATGCCACGCGTAAACTTGCGTTGATCAGATGCGCGTACCTCATTTGGGGGGAAGTCTGGTTACGCTTCCAGGAGTACAGTTTCCGCGCCCGCCAAAGAGGAGTGACGGAAATGGACAACGATGGTCCTCCAATCAAATTCGTCGCGATCTGGGGCATGTTCGCCCTCCTGATGTTGCTGGGGCAGGCGCAGCTCCTCGGCCGCGGCGTCAACATTGCGATGTCCTATCAGTTTGATCAGGGCGCCGAGCCTTTCATGGTGGCCGCGCTGAACTGACCTGCGAAGCTCCGGAAATGGAAGCAGTTTCCGTGGGCGGTCGTGGATGCCTCGCGCCGCTGTCGGCACGTGCCAATGGCGTTCCTGAGGGCACGGAAACGTGATCGAACGCTCTGACTGAGTGCAACATTGCGTGGCGGTCGACTTCGGTCGACCGCCACGCCCCTCCCTCCATCCTGGTGTGCCCCTCCAGCCACCGGAGGGCGGGCGTGGTTGCAACGGTAAGCGCCGCCGGTCCCGGCGGCTGCACCAGAGGAGAGGTTCCTTGCGCACATCGATGATCACCGCGGCTCTGCTGGCCGCGTTCGGCGCCGCCACTCTCACCACACCGGCTTCTGCGGCCCCGCTCAGCCCGGCTCCGGCCGCAACTGTCGCCGGCGCTCAGGCCAACATCACTGACGTTCGCTGGCACCCGATCCGCCGCATGCACCGCGCGGAACGTCGCTTCGTGCGTCGGCACTTCCGCCGCCACCGGTAACTGCCCGGCAGTCGCTACTAGCGACCCCGCTGAAGGCTCGGCCGCGGATGACACCGCAGTCGGGCTTTTCCTCTAGTCATGACCGGCCCGTGAGCCTTCGAGGGTGAGTCCCTCCAGGCCCAAACCAGGGCCTAAGCCGCTGATCTGACTAACTCTAGGTCCGAGTCCCTTCACGGCCGACTCACACTTCAACCCAATCGAACTCGCCTTCGCCAAGCTCAAGGCCATTCTCCGTGCTGAGGCCGCTCGCACGATCAGCGACCTCTGTGACACCATCCAACGAGCCTTCAGACACTTCACGTCAGCCGAATGCCGCCGCTATCTCGCCGCTGCAGGCTACGACGCATATGATCCAACATAATCGGATTCCACTCTAGCACCACCAAGAACAGCGCCGCTGCTTCAAGCGGGTCGGATATCGCTGATAGACCTGTGGGGATCGAAGCTCGAGCTTCATTTAGTGAAGCGCAGCACTGCTCATTAGTGAAGCGTCGTCTCGCCAAAATCTTCGTCGGGCAAGCACGTTCGCTCTCCAGCCTCTCTCAAGCGAACAACGAGATCGAGCGCCTTGTACTGCATAATAGGAAACTGATCGCCAAATATCTCCGTAGCGGCGCGTTGGAGGGCCATGGTGACGACTTTCAAGGCCCCTTCTGTTATGAACATGCCGCTCTCTTCGTCGATAAGTGTGTTTTTGATCTCGGAGAAGGCCTGGTATTCCTTCAGCATCAATTCCACCAAGCTACGCTCGTCTTCGGAGGAGCATTTGTTCGCGAAGTAGGCCAATGACTCTAATGCGGTTTGGATGATCTCACCGCATTCCATTGCCAAGTTGCTGCTGTTAGCGCTCGTCACAGCTGTATCTCTCTTCAAAGTGCATCACAGAGGGTGAAGTCAAATTGATCGCCAACAACGTCAGCGAGGTGAGCAGTCGCCATTGGTGTAAAGATTGGGCAGAGCACAGCTCGGTTGACTTCTTAGCGGCCACGGCAGCGAGCGAAACGCTCCTCCTTACGCATGAAGTACTCGCGCTGGAAATTAAGCATGAACTCGAACAGCTGTCGGTCACGACTGCGATCCAATTCCAGACGACGCCGCGCTGCGTTACGGATCTCTTGCGTAACTCGACCCGGTTCGGGAATCTGAGTGATGGCACACAGTTCATCGTCCGAACATTCAGAAAGCATACGCACGAACCTCACAGGAACAATACGCGTCAACTCGTCACGAAGTGTGGATAAGAGTTCATGATCGTCTGGAATTCGCAACGATACAGAATTGATGGCATCAGCCAGATCTTGACAGGCATTGATCTGGTTCCACCACTTATAAGCGTGCAGCATGGTCGCTCCGTTAATCAAGGATCCTTGGAAAATAGGCATAATGTACAAATGGCAGCCATAAGATATGTTACCTAGAGCGCCTATTAAAAAAAACAGAGGGGCGGATGAGGACAGACGGCGCTATCGATATTACCATATGTAATCCCGATTACGGCATATTGTCAGATAACAGCGAATGTGCCGAAGCGATCGGCCCAGGATTGCATCATCATGTCCTCTACGGTGCAGGCATACTGGCGCTGAACGATGAGCTCATCATGGATGGGCAAGCAAAGGATGCCTCGCTGACGTGCTAGCCTCATGACGGAGGTTAGGACTTCGGCTTCGTGATACTGGAGATGAACTCCTACGCCGGAGCAGAAACTGTCCGCAATGACGCGATGTCGGGCCTTGATCGCCCTGAGCACGTTCCCCGCCCGGATGCGGTATGGCCCTGGGGGGAAGCTGTCGGTCGGCAATCCATCCTTCAGGGCGAACTGACCGGCCAGAGCCATCATCGCCCTTCGGGGGCTAGCGGCGTTGATCGCAATCAGCAATCCGAGCTTAGCGTCGCTGCGCTCAATGCCAGGCACGTCATACGGGTCTCCGTCCAGCGGCACGCCGACCCAGGCGTAGAGAATACTCAGGTGAGATGCACCGAAGTCCAGCAACTCGACTGGGTCACCGCCGATAGTGATCTGCCGCCGCCGCTTCTTGTTCAGACCTTGGGACCAATGCCCATACCAGCGTCCACCCTGTTCAAATGACCTATTGTTGAAGATGCGCGACATGTGCTTGGCATCTGGGCGGAATGTCCGGGCCGCGACAGTCCCATCAGCGAGCTTCATCGCGTCAGGAACGCTGACGAAGCCGTCCTCCGCCCACACGACGTCGGGCGCTGTGAGGCGGATCTCGGTGCCGCCGATCGCCTCGTTCTGTTCTCGCAGGTCGCACCGCATAGCTTGCGTCCGATCCGTATCGACGTAAGAAACCAACTGCTTGGTCTCGTCCTTTAGGATGACCAGTTCCGTCGGCGCATTGCGGAGCAGCTGCGGTTCATCGCCAGCGAGTGACGCCAGCAGCGGGCTCGCCCGGAAGGAAGTCTGCCGCCCTCGACCAGCCGGCCAGCGGAGGCCTTTTTCGACCTGCAGCAGGACGCGTGCCTCGAGCTGAGCCAGCGCCCTCCTGACGATGGAATACCGCATCGCTGGGTGATAACGAGTTAAGCCTCTGTACTTGTTCTTATTCAGAGAAGCCGAGACTGCACATCCGTCGCGTTGGCCAAGCAACGCGTCGGCCACCATCGAAGTCATGGCTCCGTCGATCAGCGACCCAGAGCGAGGCGGAAGTCCGATACGCGCGGCAAGATCCGGGTCGAGATCGTGTCCCATTAAGAGCGGGCGATCACGGGTACGTACAGCCGAACCGTGTTGGACTTCGCTCAAGATAAAATGAGCGTTAGAATAGACAAGCACCTTCGTTCCCCTCAGATGTAATCTGCTGGAGCTTGATCAAGGCGAAAAATTGTGATGCTGGGGCAGTGTTTCGCGCTAGCGCGCGGCGATAACCGAGACGCAGCGCAATCGATCGGACGAGATCCGGCCCTTTTCCGCTTCAGAGACCCGCCTTGTCCTGCGCCGAGCGCAAGTTTTCACCTGCACGGCTCAGACGTCCTCCTTCTGCTTCGTGCCGAGACTCGAAGGCCTGCAGATCGGCGAGTCGCCAGTAGCGACGGCGTCTTATGCGGAGAGGCTGCGGAAAGCCGAGAGTTGGGTCGGCGAGCCACCTGAATATAGTCATGCTGGACACCCCGTAGCGGACGCGGACGGGTGTGGCTGGCAGTAAGTCGTCGTATGGCCTTGAGAGAGGATGTGGCATCACGTGATTCCCTGTTAGAGCACGCTTACCGTGCATCGCAGAGAAGGCTGCCGATATTTGTTATTGGATAAAGTTTGTCACCATTCTTTCGTCGTGTGCTCTGACAGAACCGCGTCTCTCGCTTTGGAGCATGTGCCGCGAGAAGCCTTGAATTCCTCGGCCATGGCGACTTGTTTAAGAGATCTGAGCCTTTCAGGATTCCATGCTTCCATTTCTCTTATGACTCTTTGAAGCTGCACAGGCCGTGGGCCACGAGTTGCTCGCGGGTGGCCTTCTTGTGACGCCGGTAGCAGGACGCGATTAAGGGCGCGTCGCTCGACTAATACGGTTGCAGTTCCGATATGATGTATGGCATTGCTGTACTGCCCATGATAAAGTATATCTTCGGCTGATCGACTGGCCCATTCTGCTTTAGATATGTAATAAGGATTTTCTGATCTAACTTGATCAGGAAAATAGAATGCTTTGATTTCTTCGTCGAAAAGTTTATCTCTAAACCTGCCAATGGTTTTCTCCCAAATGGGCCTTAGTTCGCGCAAGTCAAGATCGATTTTAAGCTTATTGAACTGCACTTCAATAAGATCATTGTGGGTCGATCCTGGATTTATTTCGGACTGCAGCCGTTCTGCTAGGGATTTTAGGCTTTTTTCATACTCAGCCAGTTCGGTCGAATACCAAATCTTCATAGCCATCGTGCAAGCATGCCGGATGCTGATGTAGCCCTTCGGAATGTAGTCGCTCATCCGATTACTCCAGCGATTGCTAGATGCCTCGCCCACTTCTCCAGGACGACACGTTTCTCATTGAAGTACTGGTAGCGATTATAAACAGCTGCGATGCCACTGACAGTGCCAGAGGCATGATTCAATACAGCCTCAGTGACCTGGATGGGGGATTCAAGGCGCGCCATTCCGGTGCTTACCGTCCGACGCAAATCGTGTAGGCGCCATGGCAACAACTCCACTGATCCAGGATCGCAGCCGGCGGCGGTCGCTTCTTTGCGAGCAATTGCTAGCATTCCCGTGTCAAGCTTCGCCTTGTTTTTCGCGAAGTTGCTCGACGCGGTAACGCCATCGGTGGTCAGAACGAAGCCGGCCCGGCCGGCGATGCGCGGTACGGACGCCAGAATCGAGCGCGCAGCGGAGGAGAGGGGCACCAAGTGTTCGCGGCTATTTTTCGTCCGCGCAGCCGGCAGCGTCCATAGGCCGTCCTCGTCGACTTCAGCCCACGTCATGCGGGCGACTTCGTCACGACGCTGGGCGGTAAGTAGCAAGAGCTGGACGAGCGTGCCGAAAGGGTAGCCGACTTGTTCCGCCGCCAGCCACACAAGGCGCACCTCGGCGTCACTCAGCACGCGTTCCCGGCTCACTTCGGCCAGCGGCGGCTTAAGCCGCAGGAATGGTGTCGTCTCGATAACCTCTCGTTCGAGCGCCCAGTTGAAGAGGGCTCGGGCCGCAGAGAACACCCGGTTGGCCCCAACGCCCATGCCGGCGTCCGTGAGCGCGTCGGTGAGCGCAATTGCGTCCTTGCGGGTGATCTCACCCATCCGCTGGTCGCCCCAGCGTACGACGACATGGTTGCGCAGCAGCGCCTCGGCCTCTGCGGCGTACCGAGGTTTTCGTTTCGGCTTCAGATGCCGCTCGACGTACTCCGCAGCGACCGCCCGCACGGTGTCACACTTGGCCTTCTGGGCGGCCTCCACGGCGGCTCGCTTCTCGAGGATCGGATCTCGGCCGCGCGCCGCCATCTGCAGCGCCTCGCGAGCCGCCTCGCGCGCTGCCGCCAGATCGAACATCGGGAAAGGGCCGATCGTGAACTTTCGGGTTTTGCCGCCGAATCGGTAGCGCACCGCCCAGGACTTCGCGCCGCTCGGTTGCACGACGAGGTAGAAGCCGGGCAGCGCGGCATCGGGGATCTCGACCCGGCCGCCGGGCTGCGGCTTGTGGCGTTCGACGCTCTGCACGGTCAGAACTTTCGCGACCATCAGGCTTCGCCCTCCGGGTAACACTGGGGTACCGCGAAACGCCGGTTAAGCAGCGTTCCAGGCTGTTAGCCATTGTGGGTCTATATGACTGGAAAGCCAAGCGGCGACAGCGCTTTAAGGCCGAAAAACTGTTCTAGATCGTTTGGGATTGTTATACCCGTCTACGAGACTACGAATCTGGGGGTCAGAGGTTCGAATCCTTTCGGGCGCGCCATAGGCTTCCACAATCACGTTCAGATCGTCGGCGCCGCTGCATCCCGTGATGGTGGCTGGCGAGCGGCACGACCGATTCAATCGCCGACCGCGATGGCGTGACCGCAGGGCGCCGCAGCCCCCAAGGCGGTGCCGTCGGCATTGCGAGCTGGGGGCGGTGCACGAGTCCTGGGCGAAAGTTCCTGATCCGCCCCTGCCCCCGCGCGGATCAAGCCTTGATCCCGCGCGCATCCTGTCGCCCGGCTGACGCCCAACGCGCCGGTGACGGCGCGAGCCGCGCGGCGGCTCCGGGTCCGGTTGATGGCTCCAACTGCCGCCAGTGGGTGCGGCGGATGACCCGGCAGGCCGAGGCCTTCAGTCCCGGTGCGAACCGGCGGGCCCGGCAGGCGTTGCCCGACACGACGGGGGGATGACGCCACATGCAGCAGCGCTGGCCGAGCCGGTTGTGGATCGTGCGGCACGGCGAGAGCGCCGGCAACGTCGCGGCGGAGGCCGCCTCCGGGGCGAGCCGCACCCACATCGACATCGCCGAGCGCGACGTGGACGTTCCCCTCAGTACGCGGGGCGAGCGCCAGGCCGACGCGGTCGGACGCTGGTTCGCGGGCCTGCCGGCGGACGACAGGCCCGAGATCGTGCTGACGTCGCCCTACCTCCGAGCCCGGCAGACGTCGGACCGCATCCGCGCCGCGGGCGGCCTGATGCAGGACGCCATGGACCCGCTCGCCGACGAGCGCCTGCGCGAGAAGGAGCTCGGCCTCCTCGACCGGCTGACACGGACCGGCGTCGAGCAACTGCACCCCGAGCAGGCCGAGATGCGCCGCCGCCTCGGCAAGTTCTACCATCGGCCGCCGTCCGGCGAGAGCTGGTGCGACGTCATCCTGCGCCTCAGGAGCGCCCTGGACACGGTCTCGCTGCATCACGGCGAGCGGCGGGTCCTCATCGTCGCGCATCAAGTCGTGGTGCTGTGCCTGCGCTACCTCATCGAGGACATGACCGAGGCGGAGATCCTGGCCATCGATGCCGCGGGCGACGTCGCCAACTGCTCGGTGACCGAGTACGCCTTCCGCAGCCAGGCGGGGAAGGACGGCGTCCTGGCGCTGGAGCGCTACAACTTCGTCGCCCCCATCGCCGAGGCGGGCGCGCCCGTCACGTCCGAGCCCGACGCAAACGTGGCAGCCCGATGACCCACTCGAGCCTCACCGCCGCCGCGCTCAAGGCGCATCCGCTCCCGGTTCCCCACGAGGGCAGCAAGGACGAGCGCGGCAGCGCCCTGGTGATCGGAGGCTCGGCCTCGGTCCCGGGGGCGGCCCTACTGGCCGGGGTCGCGGCCCTGCGGGCGGGTGCCGGGAAGCTGAAGATCGCCACCGTCGGGTGCGCGGCGACCGGCTTGGCGCTGGCGGTGCCCGAAGCCATGGTCGTCGGCCTTCCCGAGACCCCGGAGGGCGGCGTCGACGCTGCGCGCGCGGCGGAGGGTCTGCGCAGGATCGCGACAGGCTGCGATGCGCTCCTGGTCGGGCCCGGCATGGTGGAGGACGGGCCGACGGCGGCGCTGGCGCTCGAACTCCTGGATGCCCTGCCGTCCGCCACCTTCATCCTCGACGCGTCCGCGATCTGCGGGCTGGCCCCGCACGCCGCCGAGGTCGCGCGGCATCAGGGACGCGCGGTGATCACGCCCCATGCGGGCGAGATGGCGCAGCTGCTGGATCGGAGCCGCCAGGCCGTGGAGGCGGATCCCCTCGACGCCGCGCTCGCGGCGGCCGAGCTGCTGCGGGCCGTGGTCGTGATGAAGGGCGCGCGGACCTGGATCGTGGACCCGCAGGGCGAACGCTGGCTCTACGAGGGCGGCGGCGTCGGCCTCGCGACGTCGGGCTCCGGCGACGTCCTGGCTGGGATCGTCGTCGGCCTGCTGGCGCGCGGCGTGGGCCCGCTGCAGGCCGCCCTCTGGGGCGTGTTCCTGCACGGCGAGGCCGGCAGGCGCCTGACCGCCACGGTCGGTCCGGTCGGCTTCCTCGCCCGGGAGTTGCCGGGCGCGGTGCCGGGCCTGCTGCGCGAGGCGGCGGACTGAGCCTGTGTTTCCGGACGGCCTCCTGCCCTGACGCCTCCGGACTCCCGCGAGTCCAGAGGTCGATACCGGTCGGCGCACGGCCCATCGGCGGGGCGCCGACCCGACACGGTATCAGGCCGGGAACGCCGCCCCGAACGCATCCAGCGCGGCGCGGCCGGCCGCGTCCGCGTCCTGGGACGAGGCATAGGTTTCCGGCGACACCCGGATCGAGACGCCGTCGGCGTCCGTCAGGTGCCAGCGGAATCGGGCCCGGTCCTCGCCGCAGGCCTCGACCGTGACGGCTATGGGCGTGGGATCGTCCATCTCATCGGCTCCGGGGCGCAGGTGGATCAGGTCGTCGGGGCGGACCACCCCGTCTCAGCTGTCGGCCTTGGCGCCGCTCAGCGTCAGATCGAGGTAGGTCCGGGTCACCGGCTCGATCAGCGCCGCGATCTCCTCGGCACCCCTGGTCTCCTCTTCGACCGCGGCCCGGAAGTCGGACGCGTGGTCGGACTTGCCGGCCCGCTCGGCGATGACCGCCAGGGAGCGGTAGGCGGCGATCTGGTCGTACTGGTAGGCGTAGCCCGCGTAGAGATTCTTGAGCGTCTCGTCCTGGGCGGTCGCGTGGACGGCGGCACCGATCGAGCCGGCGACGCTCGTGACCGTCTCCTTCAGCGTCGACGGGCTCTCGCCGACCGCCGCCAGCGCCTTGTCGAGGCGGTCGAGCTGCGATCGCGTGGTCTCGACATGCCGGCGCAGGACGGCGGCATAATCCGGATAACGCCCGAGGCCAGACAGCTGACGCTCCATCTGCTCCAAGCCCTGCTTCTCCAGGGCACGGGTATTGCGGAGGGCGCTCGCGTAGATCGAAGCGATATCTGTGCTGGCCATGCAGTCGTAGCTCCAAGTTGTATTGGGTTCTGCCGGCAAACGCCACCATGATACTGCTGTTCCTGCTTCGGACTGCGACGTAACCGCCGCACCATGCGGGCGTTGCGCGCTCAAGATCTTTGGGTCGCGCTCGCGTCGCAGCCCGCCTGCGACAAGGGGCGCGGCAACCCGGCCGCGCGTAGGGCGGTTGCCGCCCGGAACCGACCCCGACATCCGAGGCGATGGATGCAGGCCCGAGAGCAGTCACAGCCGGTCCGCGCGGACGCAGCAGGCCGACGGGGTTTGAGCCGGATCGCACGGGGCCGGCCGTCGTGACCGCCCTCGCCGCGCACGGGGCCGCCTTCGCCCGGGCGGTTGCGGGCTTCGGACCCGGCGCTCCGGTGGTGCTCTGCCACGACGACGCGGATGGTCTTTCGGCGGGCGCCCTCCTGGGCCGGGCCCTGGCGCGCGCCGGGCGGTCGCCCGGCCCGGTCCGGGTGATCGGCCGCGGCGAGTCGCCCTGGTCGGATGCCCTCCGTCGCGAACTCGCGAGCCAGGGGCCCGGAGGCCTCGTGGTCACCGACCTGGGCGTGCAGGCCGGTGCCATCCTTCCCGGCGTGCCGACGGTGCTGGTGGATCACCACGTGCCGCGCTCCTGGCCCGACGCGTCCGAGGTCACCGTGATCAGCGGCCATGCCGACACGCCAATCCCCACTTCCAGCCTGCTGGCGCTCGCCTGCGCGGAAGCCCTGGGACCGGCGGACGACCTCGCGTGGCTCGCGGGAATCGGACTCGTCGGCGATCTCGGCGAGCGCGGCGCGGGCTGCGACTTCCCCGAGGTCATGGCCGCGCTGCGAAAATCCCATACCGCCAAGGCGCTGCGCGAGGCCGTGAGCCTCGTCAACGCGCCGCGGCGCTCGGCCTCGGGCGACGCGGGGCCGGCGCTGCGCCTGCTGCTCCGGGCATCCGGGCCGGCCGACATCCTCGCCGCCGCGGATCCGGAGGCCGAGGCGCTGCACGCGGCGCGCGCCGAGGTGAAGGCGGCGCTGGATGCCGCCCGCAAGCTGCCGCCCCATTTCGCCGGGCCCGTGGCGCTGGTCCGCTGCGACTCACCCTGCCAGATCCACCCGCTCGTCGCGCAGTCCTGGACCGGCCGCCTGCGCCGGCAGGTCGTGATCGGCGCCAACGCGGGCTTCCGGCCGGGCTTCGTGCATTTCGCGGTCCGCAGCGCCTCGGTGCCGGACCTGATCGCGTTCCTTCAGGACCGTGCGCCGCCGCTGGGCCCGGACGATCACTTCGCGCAGGGGCACAGGCGCGCCACCGGCGGCCAGGTGCGGGTCGAGACCTGGAACCGCTTCGCGTCCGGCCTCGGCTTCGGCGCGGAGGCCCGGGTCCCGCGAGCCGGCGCCGTGCCCTGATTGTCGGAGCCTCGCGCGGCCTCGGCCTCGGCCTCGTCGCCCGGTTCCTCGCGCAGGGCTGGGATGTGACCGCCACCGTGCGTCACCCCTCGGCGGCGCTGGCCGATCGCGCCCAGGCCGGTCCCCTGCGGATCGAGGCCGGCCTCGATATCGACGACGACGAGGCCGTGGCCCGTCTCGGAACCGCCCTGTCCGATGCGCCGGACTTCGACCTCATCTTCGTCGTCGCCGGCGTCGCGACGCAGGCCGGCACCCCGGCCGGCCTCATGCCCCGTGACGTCGCCGGGGCGGTGTTCCAGACGAACGCCCTGAGCCCGATCCGCTTCGCGCAGGCGTTCCACGCGCGCGTCGCCCGGGATGGCCTGATCGTGCTGATGACGTCGAAGCTGGGCTCGGTCTCCCTGAACCGCGGCGGCGGCTGGGGAAGTTACCGGGCCAGCAAGGCGGCGCTCAACACCCTGGCGCGGTCCTTCGCGGGCCAGCATGCCGGAGCGCCCTGGGGTGTCCTCCTCATGCATCCCGGCTGGGTGCGAACGGATCTCGGCGGCCGACGGGCGACGCTCGATGTCGAGACCAGCGCGCGCGGCATGGTGGCGGTGATCGAGGCGCGGCTGGGCCAGCGCGGCTGCGCGTTCCTCGACTACACGGGCGCGACGGTACCCTGGTAGCGGGCCGACGGCGCCTCCCTAGGCGGGCAGGACGACCACCTTCGTCTTCACCGGCGTCCGGGCGTAGAGGTGGATCATGTCCTGGGTCAGCAGGCCGACGCAGCCGCTGGTGATGCCCGACCCGATCGTGTCGGGCTCGCTGCTGGCGTAGATCGTGTACAGCGTATAGGCGCCGTTCTTGTAGAGGTGGAGGGTGCGGGCGCCCAGGGGGTTGTCGAGGCCGCCCGGCATGCCGCGGGCGTATTTCGCGGCCTCGGGCTGGCGCCGGATCATCTCCTTGGGCGGGGTCCAGGTCGCCCATTCGGACTTGCGGCCGACATAGGCGTCGCCGCTCCACAGGAACCCGTCGCGGCCGACATTGGCGCCGTAGCGCGTGGCCGTCCCGTCGCCCTCGACGCGGTAGACGTAGAACTTGCCGGGATCGACGATGATCGTGCCTGCGGCTTCCTTGGTCTCGTAGCTCACCGTCCGCCGGTAATACTTCGGATCGACCTTGCTGATGTCGACCGCCGGAATCGGGAACTTCTCGTTCGGCATGGGCCCGTAGGTCTTCGACGCCTCGGCGAGGAGCAGGCTGTCGGAGGTGCCGCAGCCGGCCAGGCCGAGCACGCCGACGCCGGCGGCCGAACCGGCCAGGAACGACCGGCGGTTGAGGAACGCCGCCCGGCGCCGGAACGCGGCGGTCCCGTCCATCGCGCCGCCGGCGGCCCTCTCATCGTCCCTGTTCATGAGCCCGGCCTTCCCACATCGTGCAGCCCAATGAGAATACGCTGCGGCCTGTACCGGTCGCCCGTACGGCTAAGCTGAGACTGACAAGCCTCGGCTCCCCTGGCAAGCTCGGCTTTTGCGTCGAGAGTGTGGCCGGACCTTCACGACATCCGGATCTGGCGAGCCCACCAACACCGCCTCAGGCGTCCACGAGGTTCAGGGTTCGCGCCGCGGGTGAGAGCTCCACGCGCCGTCCCCAGTCGAAGGCGATGAAGTCCTGCTCGATCCCGTCGGCGAACACCACGCCGCCCTCGTTCATCCGCGAGACCACGGTGAGGGGCGCGCCGGCGAACTTGCCCGCGCGCAGGTCCGTGCCCGTGGCGACGCTCGGGAATGGCTCGCGCACCCAGTAGCCGAAGGCCGCCTCCTCGACGCCCACCGCCAGCGTCAGGTGCGTCGCGTCGCTGATCGAGCGCGCCCACCCGGTCAGGCCGGTCCCCGTGGCCACGATCAGCCCGCTCGACGATTGATCCTCCGCCCGCGCGCCGTCGTCGATCCGGTAGCGCGCAGATTGATGGCTGCGGTGGCCGACGAAGATCTCGTTGAGGGCGAGCAGCCGCGCGCCGCCATCGAGCACGGCCTGCACCATGGTGCGCCGCTGGAGCGGGACGGCGCCGGCGGCGCTGGCCGGGAGAAGGGCGGGCAGATGCTCCACCCGGGCCCGGGCCAGGATGCCGTCGTAGAGGTCGGGCGCCGGATTGACGCCGACCACCGGCTGCCCGTCCAGGTACTTGGCGACGTTGGCCACCAGCCCGTCCTGCCCCACCGCCACCACGACGTCCTCGGGGGCGAAGAGGAAGCGGTCGAGATCGGGGCGCCGCACCAGCGCCTGACGCCACTCCGGGGGCACGGCCGTCCGCGCCTGGGCCAACGCAGCGTGGAACTGGGCGTGGCGCGCCTCGACCGCGTCGATCGCCTGCCCGCGGCTCTCCAGGAAGAACCGGACCTGTCCGCGGGTGGCGTGGCGGGCGAGAAGCAGCTCGTAGTCGGTGTCGCGGACCACGAAGACCGCGCGGGGCGTCACGGCGGGCATCGGGTGCTTCCTCAGCGCGGCGCGGGCAGCGCGTCGCGGACCTGACCCAGGAAAGCCGCGAGCAGGTCCGGCGTGACGTTGACGTGCTCGATCGTCTCCAGCTTGCCGGCGAGTTCCCGGGCCGCCAGCCCGAGCAGGACGGCGGGCGGCATGTCCCGGTAGACGGCGGCGCGGCGCTGCTCCGCCTCGGCGCGCGCCCCCTCGACCAGCCGGATCCGCTCGGCCTCCGCGGCCGCCTCCAGGCCCCGCGCCTCCGCGACGCCGGCGGCGCGGTCGCGGGCGTTCTCGGCTTCCTGCGCGATCAGCACGGTCTCGCGCCGGGCCAGCTCGGTCTTCGTGGCCAGCTCGTTCTCCGCGATGGCGCGCTCCTTCTCGACCGCCAGGGCGCGCCGCGCGAAGGTCGCCTCGTCGGCCTTCTGCTGCAGGGCCTCGAAGGTCGGCGTCTGCAGGGCGCGCTCCAGCTCGCTGGTCGGCGCGAGGTTGGTGAGCCGCACCGACACCGCCGCGACGCCGATCTCGGCCAGCGCCGGGGCGTCGGACAGCACCCGTTCCAGCACGGCGCGCAGCGGCTCCGGCCCCGCGTCGAGGAGGGCGCCGATCGGGCTCGCCCCGAGATACTGGAGGGCCGCCTGGCTGGCGATGCCGCCGAGGCGCGCCTCGATCCGCTCGATCGGCTCGCCCTGCAGGCGTCCGGTCCGGAGATTGATCGAGAAGTCGACCCGGCTCGCCAGCAGCTCCGGATCGACGACGTGCCAGCCGATCGTCCCCTGCACCACGACGGTCTGGAAGTCCCGGCTGCGGCCGCGGACGAACAGGGTCATCTCGCGGTCGTCCACCGGGACCTCGCTGACGCTGGCGGTCTCGGGCCGGAACCAGAAGACCAGCCCGCGCCCGCTCTGCCGGACGCGGCCGTTGCGGAAGCGGATGATGTGGCTGCTCGCCTCGCTCCGGAGCTGGGCGAGCACGCCGATGTTGCGGACCGTGGCCATGGTGGTCTCCTCAGAATGAACCCGACCTGTCGAAGCGGAAGAGTTCGGCGGGGCGGAACGCCGTCCCGGCCTCGCGGGCGCCCGTCGGCGCGATCCAGCCCCGGTCGCGCATGCGGCGGCGGAAGGCGGATTTGTTGTGGGGCGCGCCGCGGATCGCCGCGTGCACGTCCTGGAGCTGCCGGAGGGTGAAGTGCTCCGGGAGCAGCGCGAAGCCGACATCCGTGTAGTCGAGCTTGCCGCGCAGCCGCTTCACGGCGAGCGCCAGGATGTCGGCGTGGTCGAAGGCGAGGGTGAGGGGGGCGCCGTCCTCCGTGACCGCGGAGACCGGGCCGCCGGCCTCGCCCGCCCACGGCACGACCAGCGTCGCCGCCGCGAGCCCGGCGCCGCCCGCCAGGGCCTCGGCGAAGGCCGCCTCCGGCAGCAGCGCCAGGTAGGCGACCGAGACGATCCGCATCCGCGGATCCCGGTCCACGGCGCCGAAGGTGTAGAGCTGCTCGAGCCGCGCCCGCCCGATCCCGGCCTTGTCGCGCAGGACGCGCTCCGCGGCGGCGTCGAGGGTCTCGGCGATGCCCGCGAATCCGCCCGGCAGGGCCCAGAGGCCGGCCTGCGGCTGCTGGCTCCGCCGCAGCAGCAGGGCGGCGAGCCGGCCCTCATGGATTCCCAGCAGGACGAGGTCCACCGCCAGGGTGGGCCGCTCGTAGGCCGCAGGATCGTAGCCTGCCAGGAACTCGGATTCGGTCATCAATCTTTTCTGCTCACATTGAGCATAACTAAGACGCAGATTGCGCATATGTCAAGGCGGCGGCGCGTGCCGTCACGGGCCGCCGCCGGGCGCACAGCGCCGCACCGGCTCCGCACAGATCCGCCCGGGCGCGGCCGGCCCGTGCGGTCCGCGCCCGGAAAAGGGCGAAGCTTCTCGTGGCGGCGCGGCGGTGGGCGCGGGAGCTTCAGCGGCGAGCCGGCCTCGATCCGCCGGCGCAGGAGGTTTCCCCGATGCCGTTCTTCGCTCCACGATCCGCGGTCGAGCCCCCCCGCAACGCCGCGCTGCCGCCGCTCTTCCTCGCGTTGCTGGCGCTCGTCGTCACGCTCGCCTCGGCCCACGCGGCGCCTGGGCCGGCGCGAGTCGGCCTCACGCTGCGCGGGCCGGCCGGCACCGCGCCGGTCGAGGCCGTCCAGCTCGCGACCGACATCAGCGTCGACGTCAGCGGCCCGACCGCCCGGGCCACCGTCACCCAGGCCTTCCGCAACGTCACGGCGGACTGGGTCGAGGGCACCTACGTGTATCCCATGCCGGAGGACGCGGCCGTCGACGGGATGAAGCTCGTCGTCGGCGCCCGCGTGATCGTCGCCGACATCCGCGAGCGAGCGGCGGCCAAGCGCGCCTACGAGGCCGCGAAGGCGGCCGGGCAGTCGGCGGCGCTGACCGCGCAGGAGCGCCCCAACGTCTTCACCAACGCGGTCGCCAATATCGGCCCCGGCGAGACGGTGCTGGTCCAGATCACCTACCAGCAGACGATCCCCGTCTCCGGCGAGACGCGGACGCTGCGCCTGCCGCTGGTGGTCGCGCCCCGCTACAATCCCGCCCCCGCCCCGGTAGACGCGGTCTCCCTCGACGGCGCGGCCGAGGCGGCCCGCGACCCGGTTCCGGATCGCGCCCGGATCAGCCCGCCGGTGCTCGACCCAGCCCTGTCGTCGCCGACCAACCCGGTCGCCGTCATCGTGCGGCTCCGGGCGGGCTTCGCCGTCGGCGCCGTTCGGAGCGCCACCCACGCGATCCGCGTGACCGAGACCGGCCCGGAGGCACGCACCGTCACGCTCGCCGACGGCGTCGTGCCGGCCGACCGCGACCTCGAGTTGACCTGGGCGCCGGTCCCGAGCCGGGTGCCCGGCCTCGGCCTGTTCCGCGAGACCGTGGCGGGCCGGACCTACCTGCTGGCCGCCGTGAACCCGCCGGCGCTCTCGGCCGACGCGTCCGCCCGGCCGGCGCGCGACGTCACCTTCGTCATCGACAATTCCGGCTCGATGTCGGGCGCCTCGATGCGTCAGGCCAAGGCCGGGCTGCTGGAGGGCCTCGCCCGCCTGACCCCGCAGGACCGCGTCAACGTCATCCGCTTCGACGACACCTGGGACGCGCTGCATCCCGAGCCCGTTCCGGCGACGCCGGAGGCGTTGGCGGGGGCCGAAGCCTTCGTCGCCGCCCTGGAGGCCCGCGGCGGCACCGAGATGCTGGCGCCCCTCAAGGCGGCGCTCGCCGATCCGCATCCGGAGGACGGGCGCGTGCGCCAGGTCGTGTTCCTCACCGACGGTGCCGTGGGCGACGAGGAGCGGATCTTCGCGGCGATCCACGCCGGTCTCGGGCGCACGCGCCTGTTCATGGTCGGCATCGGCTCGGCGCCCAACGGCCACCTGATGCGCCACGCCGCCGAGATCGGCCGCGGCAGCTTCACCGAGATCCACGACCTCGCGCAGGTCGGCGAGCGGACCCGCGCGCTCTACGAGAAGCTGGAATCCCCCGCCGTCACCGATCTGACCGCGACCTTCTCGGTCCCGGGCGTCGCGGTCACGCCGGGCGCGCTGCCCGATCTGTATCGCGGCGAGCCGCTGGTCTTCGCCGCGCTACTGCCGCAGGCGGCCGCGGGCACGTCCCACGGCACCGTGACCGTCTCGGGACGGGTGGGCGGCCGGACCTGGACACGGACGCTTTCCCTCGCCGAGGCGGGCGCGGGCTCCGGCATCTCCAAGGTCTGGGCGCGCTCCCGGATCGGCGAGACCGAGACGGCGCGCATCACCGGGCGCCTCGGCGCGGACGCGGCCGACGCCGCCATCCTGGCTCTGGCTCTGGAGCACGGCCTGACGACGCGGCTGACCAGCCTCGTGGCCATCGACGCCACGCCGCGCCGCGCGCCCGGCACGCCCCTCGTCGCCGCCGACCTGCCGCTGAACCTGCCGGCGGGCTGGGATTTCGCCCAGGTGTTCGGCACGGACCGGCCCGGCGCCGCGCCCGCCGATGACGGGGCGGCCCGGATCGTGCCGATCCGCGCCGACGGCGCGGCAATCGACCTGCCGCAGACCGGGGCCGGGATCCTGGCGCAGCTCGGCCTGGGCCTGCTCCTCGCCCTACTGGGCCTCCTGCTGGGCACCGGCCTGACGATCGGCGGCCGGCGGACCGGGGCCGCGCGATGAGCCGCCGTCCGGCCATCCAAACGGGGAGGGCGCTGGCCGCCCTCCTCGCCCTCGCGGGGCTCGGGCTGGCGGCGCAGGCCGCCTGGATTCCCGCCAAGGCCGCCCTGGCCCAGGTGCTGCTCGAGCGCGCTTTCGCCCGTACCCTGGCCGGAGGACGGCCCGCCCGGCCCTGGCCCTGGGCCGACACCGAGCCGGTCGCTCGGCTCACCGTCGCGGGCCGCAGCTTCGTGGTGCTGCGGGGCGGGAGCGGCCAGGCCCTGGCCTTCGGCCCCGGCCACCTCGACGGCACCCCGGAGGCCGGCGCGCCCGGCACCGCGGTCATCGCTGCCCACCGCGACACGCAGTTCGCGGTGCTGGGGCAACTCGCTCCCGGCGATCTCGTCACGGTGACCGGCCGCGACGGCCGGACCCTGCGCTTCCGCGTCACCGGCACGCGGGTGGCGCACTGGGACGCCGCGGGCATCGATCCGCAAGCCCCCGGACGGCATCTCGACCTCGTCACCTGCTGGCCGCTGGAGGCGCTTCAGGCGGGTCCGCTGCGGCTGATCGTCGAGACCGACTTGGCCTCGGAGGCCATGCCGCCCTGACGGGTCGGCGTGGAGGGCCGGAGCAGGGCAATCGGTTCAGAGAATCTCGTGCGTCCTCGGGTTCGGGTGTGGCCTCGACGCGGAAGGGTTCGCCCCGTCATCCCGGGGCCGCCTGGCAGAGCCCGGGATCCATAAACGCAGCGGGATCAGAACCTTGCGCTGTCGGTGGATCTGGATTCCGGGCTCGCCTGCGGCGTCCCGGAATGACAGGTGTGGTCGCTTGGCCTGCAGACCGGAACTGGTGGCAGCATAAGCCTGAGATTTCGCGTCTGTGTTCGGAAATACCGTCGCTGAAGCGATGCCATGACGGTCGGCTTGGCCGTGCTTGCGCAAATGTGCGGTTTCGTGCGGATCTGTACGGGTCGAGCCCGTGCGAGCCGTGCCTGTGAGCGAGATCGAACTGTCGGAGGCGCAGAGTCGCGCCATTGCCCAGACCGTGCGCGAGGCGCTGGCCCGCCGGCGCATCTCCCGGCAGACGCTGGCCGAGGAGGCCAGGATCAGCATCTCGACCCTGGAGAAGGCGCTGGCCGGCCGCCGGCCCTTCACCCTGGCGACCACGATCCGGCTGGAGGAGGCGCTGGGGCAGTCCCTCCGGCAGCCGGCGGGGCAGGCCCCGCTTCCGGATCTGCCGCGGCACGCGCCCGACGAACTCGGGGCCTACGCGCGGGAAGGCGTGTCCTGGCTCGAGGGCCGCTATCTCACCCTGCGCCCGTCCTTCGAGGCCGCGGGGGCGATCTTCGCCTACCGCACCGAGATCGCCTGGGACGCGGCCAGCGCGCGCTTGGTGTTCCGCGAGGCCGAGCGGATCGACGCGCCGTTCGCCCAGTCCGGCAGCGTCGCCGTACCGAGCCAATCGGGCATGATCTACCTGGTGACCAACTGGCACGGGCAGCATCGTCTCGCCGTGCTGTGCCGTCCCAACATCCAGGGTGCGATGTACGGGATCCTCACCACGCTGCATGCCGGCCGCGGCACGCAGCTCACGCCGGCCGCGGCCCCGCTCGCGCTGCTGCCCGAGGATACGGCGGCGGAGCCGCGCTACGGACGCGTCGCTCCGCACGAGCCGCCTTTCGGTCCGTATCGAGCGCATCTCGACCGGGTCCATGAGGACGGCTACGCCACGTTCTTCATGGGCGCGCGCTAGGCGAAAGGTCCCCGAGGACACCGACGCGGCCGTTCTCGGTCCAATGCCCGAAGCGGATGATCGTTGGACAGGTCTCGTTCTCCGCGGCGGTCGTTGCGCATCTCCGGCCGGCGTTTGGTGCGGCCTGTGAGACGCGCCGCTCAGGATTGTCGCGCGCGGCGGATCCGTGCGGGTGGGGCATTCGTTAAGGGCTCTGCCTCAACCTCGGGCGTCTCGCCCGGGCGTGTCGGGCGAGACGAGCCCGGCCCGGGGCGTAGGAACACCGCGATGACCCTGCTGAGTCTGATCTGCCTGGCTTCGGGCACCGCGCTCGCCGGCATGGCGCCGCGGCGCTCGGTCCAGCAGGCGGCCCTCGAAAGCGCGGGCGGCGGCTTGGTCGTGCTCGGCCTCGTCATCATCGGGGCGGGCCTGCCCCTTTTCCATTGACCGTCCCGGCGTGCGCGCGGGCGAGGTTTACCGGTTGCGCTCGTCCTCGCTGAGCCGGACGGCCGCCACGTCGGTCCCGACATCGTCCAGCACGGTCCGGACGCGCTCCAGCGCCCGGGCGATCAACTCGGCCGTCTGCGGATCGGCGACCCCGTGCGACGTTCCCTGGCGGAAGCTGTCGAGCAGGTAGGGCATCATCTTGTCGTGGAGCGCCGTGTAGGCGCCCGGGCTCGCGAGCTCGTAGACCACCGCGAGGGCATGATAGGCCCGGACCAGGACCTCCAGCGCGACATCCGCGCTGCGCGTGACCTGGTGACAATCGTCGCTGCCCATCGTCCCGCTTATATTTTATTGCTACCCGACCGCCGGGTAACATGCCCGGTTAAGACTGTCGATGAAATCGGGGGGGACGATTATAGAACGCTCCAGAGTTCGACCAATTCTCGGAGTCTTATGGCTTGACGGCCACACTCGCCGACGGGGGAACGTCGTTTCAAGCAGTCGTTTCTCCGCGCAGATATCGTGAAGGCCTGATCATCGTAGCGATCTTGTGTTCGACCTCGGTGAGGACGCTGTTCACAAGATGGGAGGCGCCATCGACCGTCCCGAGACCGAGCGTTCCGGCCCGGCTTGTCTCCTGGATGATGCGGAAATTGTCCTCCACGTAGGTCCGGATCTTCTGCTGGACGTCGCCGAACTCGCCGGGATGTGCCGTTTCGTACAGAAGCGCCAGCGCCAGATAGGCGCGGCCGATCATGTCGAGCGCCAGAGTCGCGCTCATGTCGGTCTGCGGAGCTTCGGGCGGCAACACGGCGACTGGTTTCCCGTCACGTACAGTTTTACTGAATTAGCACGGTATTTGTCGGCCGTCACTCAATCAGGTTGCTTTTTATTCAGTTCCTTCGTTGAATTTTGCGCTGCGTCCGGCTCCCGCTTCCCTCAGGTTGCCCGAACCCGATCGGGGGGCTTGGCATGTCAGAATGCGGAGGCTCTCTCACGGCGGTCGCCTTTTACCCGCCCGCCGCGGTAGTCTCGCGTGGCCAAGCCGATTATCGACACGCGCACGGGGCCGGCCACGAGGCGCCCGGAAGGTCCGCCCGCACACGTCGTGCGGACGTGCAGGAGAATTGTGACCGTGCCCGACAGCACCCCGCGCCCCGTGATGCTCGTGATCCTCGACGGCTGGGGACTCCGGGACGAGGTCGCCGACAACGCCGTCCAGCAGGCCCGGACCCCGGTCTTCGACGGACTGATGCGGGATCGCCCCCGGGCGCAGCTGCGGACCTTCGGCGCCGATGTCGGCCTGCCCGAGGGGCAGATGGGCAATTCCGAGGTTGGGCATCTCAACATCGGCGCGGGCCGGGTGGTCCTGCAGGATCTGCCCCGCATCGACACCGCCATCGCGGACGGCTCGCTCGCGAAGAACCCGGCCCTCGTGCGGTTCATCGAGGCCTTGCGCGCCTCCGGCGGCACCTGCCACCTCGTCGGCCTCCTGTCCCCGGGCGGCGTCCACGCGCACCAGGACCACGCGGTTGCGCTGGCGCGCACGGTGGTGGCGGCCGGTGTGCCGGTCCGGCTCCACGGCTTCACGGACGGGCGGGACATGCCGCCCCGCTCCGCCGCCGCCTGCGTCGCCACGGTGGCGGCGGCGCTCCCGAGCGGGGCGCGGATCGCCACCCTGTGCGGGCGCTACTACGCGATGGACCGCGACACCCGCTGGGAGCGCGTCCAGCTCGCCTACGACGCCCTGACGGCGGCGCGCGGCACCCGCTTCGCCCGGGCCGGGCAGGCGGTGGCCGCCTCCTACGCCGAGGATGTCTCCGACGAGTTCATGCGGCCCGCGATCATCGGCGATTACGCCGGCATGCGGGACGGCGACGGCATCCTGAGCTTCAACTTCCGCGCGGACCGCACCCGGCAGATCCTGGAGGCGCTGCTCGATCCGGCCTTCGCGGGCTTCCCCCGCGCGCAGACCGTCCGGTTCGCGGCCGCGCTGGGCATCGTCCAGTACAGCGTCGAGATCGACGCCTTGGCCGACACCCTGTTCGGGCCCCTCGACCTGCCGAACGGCCTCGGCGAGACGGTGGCGCGGGCCGGGCTCCGGCAGCTGCGGATGGCCGAGACCGAGAAGTACCCGCACGTCACCTACTTCATGAACGGCGGCCGCGAGGAACCCTTCGAGGGGCAGGACGCGATCCTGGTGCCCTCGCCGAAGGTGGCGACCTACGACCTGCAGCCGGAGATGTCGGCGCCGGAGCTCACCGATCGCGCCGTGGAGGCGATCGGCGCGGGTCGCTACGACCTGATCATCCTGAACTTCGCCAATCCCGACATGGTAGGCCATACCGGCAGCCTCGCCGCCGCCGTGACGGCGGTGGAGACGGTCGATGCCTGCCTGGGCCGCGTCGTCGAAGCGGTGACGGCGCAGGGCGGGGCGCTTCTGGTCACCGCCGACCACGGCAATTGCGAGGTGATGCGCGATGCGAAGACCGGCGATCCCCACACCGCGCACACGCTCAACCCGGTGCCGGTGACGTTGGTGGGCGTCGGGGGCGTGTCGCTCGCCGACGGTCGTCTGGCCGACGTGGCGCCGACCCTCCTCGACCTGATGGGCCTCGACCGGCCGCCGGAGATGACCGGCACCTCGCTGATCCGGCGAGGCGGAGGGCGCTGAGGCGCCCCGGCATGGTGTCCGGCATAACGGCTGCACCGGGCAGGCCGTCATGCCCGAAACCCTCGCGCTCTGTCCCGCCGCGGGACCGATCCGTCCCGGGACGGAGTGGAATCTGTCCGCAATCGCCGGCGGGGTGGCCGTCTTCTTAAGGGACGTGGAGGAAGATCGGACGCGTGGGGTGCGGGTCTCGGCAAGGCCCTCGGACCGCTGGGACAGTGCTGCGTGCGCGGAGAGCCGGGTGAGGGATGTGACCTGTCCGGAAATGTCCCGTCCGTCGCCCCCATCCTCTCCCGCCGGGGGCCAAGTCCGGTGCTGATGCCCGACCGATGATCGCCCGGCACAGCCTGATCTATGTCGGCTCCCGCGGCTTCGCCGCCGGCCTGAACATGGCCTCGGTGGCGGTGTTCACGCGGCTCGCGCCGGTGGAGAGCTACGGCAGCTACCTGTACGTCGTGTCCTGGGCGCTGGTGCTCTACGGGGCGACCTGCCAGTGGCCGAAATTCGCGTTCTTCGCCCTCTACGACGAGGCCCGCGCGCCCGCGCAGGTCGGCACCGTGGTGCGGATCCTCGCCGGCACGCTGCTGCTCGCGGGCTTCGGCAGCGCCCTCGCGGTCGCGCTCGGCCTCGTGTCGGCCGGGACCGCCGCGGCGATCCTGGCGCTCGCCTTCGGCACGACCCTGTTCGAGGGCTCCACCGAGATCGCCCGCACGCGCCTGCAGGCCGGCGCGGTGGCGGCCTCGGTGATGAGCCGCGCCGTGCTGATCCTCGGCCTCGGCAGCCTCGCGCTGAAACTCTCGGAGGATCCGCTGCACCTCGCCTACGCCGTGGCCGCCGCCAACGCCCTGGCGGCCCTGCCAGCCGCCGCCACCACGGCGCCGATGATGCCCGGGCGCGGCAGCCGGGCCGAGGCCCTGCGCCTGTTCGCCTACGGCTGGCCGCTGGTGCTCTCCTTCGGGACGGCGGCTTTGGCCCAGAGCCTCGACCGGCTGATCATCGCCAAGACGGTGGGGCCGGCCGGGCTCGGTGCCTACGGGGCGCTCGCCGACTTCCTCCGGCAGAGCTTCATCGTGTTCGGGGAGGCGATCGCCCTGTCGCTGATCTCGATCGCCAAGCGCGAGGCCCGGGCGGGCGACATGGCCGGCGCCCTGGGCGTCCTGAGCGACGCCGCCCGCGCCATGACGCTGATCGCGGCCTTCGGGGCGGTGTTCTTCCTCGCCTTCGACGACGTCGTCGTCACGATCCTGCTCGGGCCGGACTACCGGGCAGAGGCGCGCCAGCTCGCCCCGGTGCTGATCCTGGCGAGCATCCTGATGATGTTCCGCGCCTACTATTTCGGGCAGGTGATCTACTTCACCCGCTCCAGCCGGCTCGAGGCGGCCGCCGCCTTCGCGACGCTCGTCGCGGTGGCGGCCCTGTCGCTGCTGCTGATCCCGCGGCTCGGCGCCGCCGGCGCGGCGCTCGCCTTCGCGGGCGGGCAGACGGCGGCCTGCCTCGTGCTGGTGCTCGGCGCCCGGCGGGCCGGCACGACGATGCCGCTGCCCCTGGCCGACATGGCCGGCATCGCCGGCATCGCCCTCGCGTGCGCCGCGGTGAATGCCGGGATCGGCCTCGTGCCGGGCGGACTCATGGTGCCGGGGCAGGTGCTGCGCCTCGTCCTCCTCGCCGTGGCGGCGGGCGCGGCCGCGTGGCGCTACGACGTGCTCGGCTTCGCCGGCGCGATCCGCCACCGGCTGGCCGCCTGAGGATCGCCCATGCGCACCACCGCCACGCTTGCCGGAGGCCTCGTGGCGGCGGTCCGGTCCCTCGACCCGGGGCAGCCCTGGATCCCGGCCTGGCGGGCCCTCGGCGCGGCCGCGATGGTGCGAAACCCGTTCTACGAGGCCGGCTACGCGCTGGCCGCCCGCGACGCGTTCGGGGCCGGCGTGCGGCTCCTGATCGTGGCCGACCGGTCCCCCGAGGCAGCGGGAGTCCGGCTCCGCGCCGCCTGGCCGTTCCGGGTGTCGTGGCGGCGCTGGGGCGTGCCGCTGCCGCTCCTGATGGGCTGGACCCACGGCTACTGCCCGTTCGGCGCGCCGCTCCTCGATCGCGCCGATCCGGCGGCCGCCCTGGCGGCCCTGCTCGCCGCCCCGCGGGCGCTCGGCCTGCCGCCGCGTCTCCTCCTGCCCAACGCGCCCGCCGGCGGGCCGCTGGCCGACCTTCTGACGGATCTGGGCCTGCGCCATGCCGGCTACTGGCCCCACGCGCGCGGGATGCTCGACCTGACCGCGCGCGCGCCGGAGGACCGGCCCGCCTATCTCGATCACCTGTCCGGCCAACGTCGGCGCAAGCTGCGCCGCGCCCGCGCGCTCCTGGAGGCGGACGGTCCAGTGGCGTTCGAGATCCTCGACGCGCCCGCCGCCATCGACGCCGCCCTGGACGCCTACGTCGCCCTCGAGGCGGCCGGCTGGAAGGACCGGGCGGGCACGGGGCTGGGGCACCGGCCGGAGGAGGTGGCGTTCCTGCGCGCGGCGCTGGCCGATCTCGGCGCCGAGGGCGGGGTGCGCGTCGCCCGCCTGCGCCGCGACGAGCGGACGCTCGCCGCCATGATCCTGCCGGTCACCGGCGCCGAGGCCTGGGTCCTGAAGATCGCGCACGACGAGACGCGGCCGGAGGCCGCGCCCGGCGTCCAGCTCGTCCACCGCCTGACCGAGGCGGTGGCCGCGGGCGATTGGCCGATCGACCGGATCGATTCCTGCGCGCCGCCGGACTTCGCCCTCGGCTCCGCCTTCTGGATGGAGCGGCGCGACATCGCCCATCTTCTGGTGGAGGCGGGGCGCGATCCGCTGTTCCCGCTGGCCCGGGCGCTGGAGCGGGCCAGGGAACGCGTTGCGAAGGCGCGGGCGGCCCGGGCGCGCGAGGCCCAGCTCACCAGCTCAACCGGGCGATCGGCTCCAGCCGCGCCCGCGCCGCCGCCGCATCCTGCCCCATGACGGCGATCCGGCCGGACAGGCCGTAGCAGGTCGCGCGGAAGGAGAATGGCATCAGCACGTACCCGTCGTCGCGCGCCCGGACGACGGAGGCGATCAGGCAGGGCAGGACCGGCTGATCCGCCGACCCGGCGAGGCAGTCGGCGCGGGGGCTGCCGGAGGCCGGGCGGTTGGGCCAGGTCAGCAGGAGCGTGGTGCCGCCCCTTCGGTCGGGCGCCCGGTGGCAGGGTCTAGCCGCGCAGGAACAGCGCGCCGGCCGGGAGGACGAGGGGGATCAGGCTCCAGCGCATCCGCGACCTCCCGGGCCTCAGTCGCCCTCGTCGAACCGCGTGCGATAGAAGACCTCGCGGCCGGCGCCGTCGATCACCCGGACGGCCTCGGCCGGCTCGCCCGCGCGCTGGGGTACCCGGGCCCGCGCGAACAGGCGCAGCGCCCGCTCCTGCGCGCTCTCCAGGCTGCCGACGCGCACGGAGATCCGGGTCTGGATCTCGTCCGGCTCCGGTCCGAGGACTTCGATGTGGAAGGTCTCGCGCAAGGGGATCGCCTGATCGGTGGGCCTCAACGGCCGGATCGGGTGGTCCGGCCGTGGCGCGGCATAGCATGATCCGGTGTCGTGTCGGCCCCCGGTTGCCCGCCCGGGCTTGCATACGGCCTTGCACACGGGCTTGCACACGGCCTTGCAGACCGACTTTGCAGGCAGCGCGAGGCAACGCGGAAGCGCCCCGAACTCACGAGGGCGCGGGGTCGGATCGCTCCGCTCGCACGGGTGCTCGGCCCTGCCGGATGACGGCTTCGAAATTGATCTCGGCACGAAGTCGAATTGCGTCCCGCGCCACGTCGGCTCTATGAGGACCGCGTCATCGGAGGGAGATCACCGGAGGAACCCCGTGGACCCGCTCAAGGCTGCCGCCGCGACGTTCGTCTGCCTCGCCCTGTTCTGGCTGGCCTTCCGGCTGACCCGGCGGCTGGTCGACCTCGCCATCGCGGGGGGCTACGCGGAGGAGCGCCGTCGCCTGGCGGAGGAGGCGGCTCAGGCCGATGCGGGCGCGGTGCCGCAGGCCTCGGCCATCCGGGCCACCGCGTCGAGCTTGGCGGTGAACTGGGACCAGTCGTCCGCCGCGGCGATCGGCGCCCACAACGCCTCCACCTCGTCGATCAGGAGCGTGCAGGGCGCCTCTGCGAAGTAGGGGTGGTCGAGCCGCGCCCCCGGCGCGGGCGCGAGCGGCCCCAGCGCGGTCCGCACCGGCGCGAAGGCCTCGGCGCGGTAATGGGTCGCGGACGGCCCGGCCTGCGCGCGATCAGCGCTCGCGAGGCCTCCGTACCAGTCGAAGAAGAACCGCTCGAAGGGGGCCCGCGTCTCGGCCAGGAACCGCCAGACCGCGGACACCAACCGGTCGGCCTCCGGCTGCGGCGCCGCGGCGAGGCCGAGCCGGCGGAACAGTGCCTGCGCGAAGGCCTCCTGCAGGGCCGGCCCGAAGCGCGAGAGCGCGGATTCCAGACGCGCCTGGGGTGCCAGGGTCAGCAGGCAGTCGGCGAGCCGGCAGAGGTTCCAGTACAAGGCCTCCGGCTGGCGGCCGAAGCTGTAGAGCCCTGTCTCGTCGAAATATGCCGCGGTGAAGTCCGGGTCGAAATGGGGCAGGAAGCGCCAGGGGCCGTAATCGAAGCTCTCGCCGGTGACGTTGATGTTGTCGCTGTTGAGGACTCCGTGGACGAAACCCGCGGCCGCCCACTGCGCCCCGAGGCGGCCCACGCGGGCGACGACGTCCTCCAGGAAGGCGACGCCTCTGTCCTCCAGGCGCTCCCGCCAGAGCTCCGGCCGGTGGGTCTCGATGGTGTGGTCGAGGAGCCGGGCGATGTTGTCGGTCTCGCCGAGCGCCAGGAAGCGCTGGAAGGTCCCGATGCGGATGTGCCCGTGGGACAGGCGCACCAGCACGGAGGAGCGGGCCGGCGAGGGCTCGTCGCCGCGCACGAGATCCTCCCCGGTCTCGATCAGGCTGAAGCTCTTCGAGGTGTAGACGCCCTGCGCCTCCAGGAGCGCTGTCGCCAGCACCTCGCGCACGCCGCCCTTCAGGGTGAGGCGCCCGTCGGCACCGCGCGACCAGGGCGTGGTGCCGCTGCCCTTGGTGCCGAGGTCGAGGAGGCGCCCGTCCGCCCGGTCGTGGAGCTGAGCGAACAGGAAGCCGCGGCCGTCCCCGAGCTCCGGATTGTAGGAGCGGAACTGGTGGCCGTGGTAGCGCAGCGCCAGCGGGCTCTCGAAGCTGCCGAGCAGGGGCTCGAACCGGGCGAAATGGGCGATCCAGTCCGCCTCGGAGAGGCCGCCGAGGCCGACCCGCTCCGCCCAGGCCTGGTTGCGGTAGCGCAGGATCGTCTGCGGGAACCGGGCCGGCGTCACGGCATCGAAGAAGGCGGCCCCGAGATCGGCGTGGCGCCGGGAGGGCCTGAAGGCGGGGTCTTCCACGGGGTGCGTCTCACGGTGGGCGGAGTCTATCGTACCAAGTGGGCGAGGCGGGATCCGTTGCCGCGTTCCGGCTCCCGTGCGCGGACCATCGCGCGTCGCCGCTACGCTGCGCTCCGCGCGTCGAGACTGCCGGCGACCCGACCTGGCGGCTCGCGCGCCTCCAGCGGCGTGGTCCGGCACAGGGTGCGCTGCAGCGCGGCGTGGAGGGTCCGTAATCCCCGGTGAAGTCCTCGGTCGACGCCTTGGATTATTGTTGTGCCACAATTTTTATGCATCTTGGGTTCGATATGCTTTGGATCGGCCGATGCTGCGACACGTCAAATATGGTTCGGCTGCGCTCGGCATCCTGGTGTTCTTCGCGCAGATTTCGCGCGCGACGGCAGAAATAAAGATCGAGGCGGCCAAGATCACCGGCGGTGAGCTTTGGATTTTGGGCCATTCCGACGAGCTCGACGCTGAAGTTCTCCTCGACGGACGCTTTTCCCAGAAATCCGACCGGCGCGGCTACTTCGAATTCCACGTCGTCTATCACCCCCCGACCTGCATCGTGGCGCTCCGCACGGCGAGCGAGGCGCGTGATGTGGTGGTCGGCGAGTGCGGCCAGCGCGGCCCGCAGGGACCCAGCCTCGCGGGTCCGGCCGGTCCGCCCGGTCCGCCCGGTCCGCCCGGTCCGCCCGGGCCGAAAGGTGAAGCTGGACCGATCGGCCAAACCGGGCCGGTGGGCGCGCCCGGGATCCAAGGTCCGCCCGGTCCGGAAGGGAAGCAGGGTGCCCGCGGTGCCCCGGGCAGCGATGGTCTGGCCGGCCCCCCTGGTCCGCGCGGACCGCAAGGACCGCCCGGAGCAACCCCGAAAGCGAAGCCGGCCCCCGCGCCGGCGGCTCCCATGAACAAGCCGCGCCGGCCCGCGCCACCGCGCGAGCCGGACGCCACAGTCGAAGCACCGCTCGAGCTCAACCCTGGCGCGGGAATTTCGGCGGAGGACCGCTATTAAAGCCGTGCCCGATCACGTTGCGCACGGGACACGACCCAAGCCAGGACGCCTCGGTTCGGCTGTCCAGTTCGCCCCCTCATCCTGAGGTGCCGGGGCGCAGCGAGGCCTCGAAGGAGCCCTCCAGCCAGCCGCGCGATCCCTGGAGGGTTCCTTCGAGGCGGCTGCGCCGCACCTCAGGATGAGGGGGATGGGTGGGATCCGCGGGAACACCGTCCGACTGGGTCCTGTCGCGTACCGTGCGCGTTGCCATCGGGCACAACTCCACGCCTCTGTCGTGACGCGCTCTCCGGCACCGATGCGGCGTCCCTTTCGGCAGAGAGCGCCCTGACCGCACAGGATCCGGCCACGCAGGAGCGGCAGCCCCGGAACGCCGACCGCAGGCTCGGCGCCGCGCGAGCGCCGACATCCGGCAGGTCTGGGGCGCCCCGGTCGTGGCCCGAGGCGCCGAGGGAGCCGCGCCAAGGCGCGACGCACATGCCGGTTCTGTCGCTGACGGCACGCGCGTCCGGATGCGGAGCACGGCCGGAACGACAATAATCGAGCGGGCGATCTCTGAAGACCGCAAGGCGAACACCTGAAACGGGGGCAGTCAGATGGCGCGGAAGCATCCCAGTGCGGGCCGGAGAACGGGAGCGGCGGCGCCGGCCGCGCCGGCCCAGGCAGCCCCATCCGCCGAGATCGCGGTCGCCACCGTGCGAACCGTGGAACTGGAGCCCGCCAGGACCCGCTCCGAGCACGATCTGCTCGGCGATGGTGAGGTCCCGGCGGACGCGCTCTGGGGCATCCACACCAAGCGCGCGGTGACCAACTTCCCGATCACGGGCGTGCCGGTCGGCCATTTCCCGGAATTCGTCCGGGCGCTCGCCCTGGTGAAACAGGCCGCCGCCCGCGCGAACCGACGCCTCGGCTACCTCGAGCCGGGCAAGGCCGACCTGATCGACCGGGCCTGCACCGTGGTCGCCGAGGACCGCAGCTACGACGCCGCCTTCGTGGTCGATGCCATCCAGGGCGGCGCCGGCACCTCGACCAACATGAACACCAACGAGGTCATCGCCAACGTGGCGCTCGGCCTGATGGGACGGAAGCCGGGCGACTACGCCGCGCTCCATCCCAATGACGACGTGAACATGGCGCAGAGCACCAACGACGCCTACCCGACCGCTCTCCGGCTGGCGGTGATTTTCGGGACGCAGCCGCTCATCAAGGCGCTCGATGACCTCGCCTACGCCTTCAAGGGCAAGGCGGTGGAGTTCGCCGACGTGCTCAAGATGGGGCGCACCCAGCTTCAGGACGCCGTGCCGATGACGCTCGGCCAGGAATTCGACGGCTTCCACGCCACCCTCAAGGAGGATGTGGCGCGCCTGGGCGAGATCGTCGGGCTGTTCCGCGAGGTGAACCTCGGGGCCACGGCGATCGGCACCGGGATCAACGCGGATCCGCGCTACGCCGCGCTCGCCGTCGAGGAACTCTCGCGCGTCTCCGGCCAGCCGATGGTGCTGGCCTCGAACCTGATCGAAGCGACGTCGGATCTCGGCGCCTTCGTGCTGTTTTCGGGGACGCTCAAGCGGGTGGCGGTCAAGCTGTCGAAGATCTGCAACGACCTGCGGCTGCTGTCGTCCGGCCCGCGGACGGGTTTTGGCGAGATCCGGCTTCCGGCCGTGCAGGCCGGCTCCTCGATCATGCCGGGCAAGGTCAACCCGGTGATCCCCGAGGTGGTGAACCAAGTCGCCTACATGGTCATCGGCCAGGATCTGACCGTGACGCTGTGCGCCGAGGGTGGGCAATTGCAGCTCAACGCCTTCGAGCCGACGATCGGCTACTGCGTGCTCTCCTCGCTGCGCATGCTCACGGCGGCGGTGGATACGCTCACGAAGCGCTGCGTGGACGGCATCGAGGCCGACCGGGAGCGTTGCCGCGCCCTCGTCCAGGGCTCGATCGGGCTGGTGACGGCGCTCGCCCCGACGCTGGGCTACGAGGCGAGTTCGCGCGTGGCGCAGCGCGCGCTGAAGGAGAACCGGCCGGTCGCCGACCTCGTTCTGGAGGAGGGCCTGCTGACCGAGGCGGAACTCAACAAGCTGCTGGAACTGGAGGCGATGATCCAGCCGACGCGACGGCAGCGGGCGGCCACAACCCTCTGACGTCCTGACCGCCCCTGGCGGGTCGGCCTCCCCTTGGCGCCACCAGGGTCTGGACCGGCCGGACTGAGGGCGCGGTCGAGGTCCCTCCGCGGTGCTCGTGGGAGCCGCACCGAAGACGCGCCCACCGAGCCGGAGGGCCGCGGATCAGGTCCGCTGCGATCGGCCGGGTCCGGCCGTCGCGCCGGCGTGCATGAAGGACCGAGGCGACCGGTTTCGCGACGGTCGGCCCTCTCGCGGCAATGCAACTTGCGACAGGCGTGCGCATTGATGGCCTGCACCGGCCCTGCGGAGAATGGACGGAGGTCTTCATGTCGGATCCTCCGCCCATCGCGTGGGACGGTGTCTGTCGCGCAGCCCGTGGGAAGCTTGGCTGATTGATTTGAGAGAAAGCCCATCCGGCTGAAAGCAGAAATGCAATCGCTGTGTCGCGATGGACACTGAGTACGCGCTGCTATACTGAACGGGAAGATTGTCTCTGCTGAGCAGAGATCGGCGACAAGAATCTCGACGCCCTTCGACCGGAGGCCCTGTGAAGCCCGCTGTTCGAGTCTGTTGCGCCACCGCCATGGCTGGTCTTCTGCTCGACGGCACCGCCTTCGGGAGGACGATGAATATCGGCAAGGCGGAACTCGTGGTGCCCGATGTCAAGAGCACGTCGGTCGAACAGGAGGAGCGACGTCTGCAGGTCGGGATTGATGTGTTCAAAGACGACGTCGTGCAGACCGGCGGCATCGGTGCTGTCATACTTCAGTTCACCGATAAGACGACGCTGAAGATTTTTCCGAACTCGACAGTCAAGCTCGATAATTACGTCTACGACGCGGACAAGACCGTGTTGCAGATCGGGCTGAGCCTTCTCTCCGGAGCGATGCGGATCGCGTCCGGCGGCCCGCACACGGCCGACAAATATCAGCTGCGGACCCCCCTGGCGACGATCGGCATCCGAGGCACCGTTGTCCACATCGTTTCTGAAAAGGACAGGACCGTCGTCGAGGCGCTGCACGGGACCTTCAACGCCTGCGCGACGACGAGTTCGGCGTGTCGAACCGTGCTGGCGACGGACGACATGAACGCCCTTCAACTCTGGAGCGACGGCCGACTCGAAAAGGCCCGTGCACGCCGGGATCTCGGGGTACGTTCGGCCCATGGAAGCAGCACCCTTTCGGCGGCGGGTGGATCCGCCACGACGGTAATATCGACCGGCTCGGATCCTTATGATCTGATCGGGCAATCTTACAGCTTGAATATTGGCGGTTATGTCTCGGGCGGAAATAATATATCCGTCGGCGGCTTCACCCGCGCAAATCCCGGCTATTCGCCGATCGGCAATGGAGGGAATGCTTTATATTACAGTGTCAGTAATTCGACCGCCAGTCCCAACGGGATTGGTGGACAGGCTTTCGGGAATGGCGCGGGCGAGTTTGGTCTCGCGCAGGGTACGGGGTCCTTGGAGGCTCTGTTCTCCTCGGCGCCAGGAGCCGGCAGTGGAGCCGGCAGTGGGTCCGGCAGCGCGCCCACGCTGGAGGCGAACGCCAATCTCCTGGAGGCTCTGCTCGCCGCGATCCCGAGTGGCGGTGGCGGTGGTGTCAGCAGCGGGTCCGGTGGCGGATCCGGTGGTGCGCCGTCGCCCGCGGTGAACACGGGCGTCGGTCTGCTGCTGGCTGGGGCGACCTTCGCTTTTCTCCGGCGCAAGGGCCGTGGCCGGCACGCGCGCGTCGCGGCCTGACGGCGCATCATCCAGCCGGCGTCGCGGGGCGTCCGGTTCCAGACATGGCCGCCCGCCTGCGGACGATCGCGCATGCGCGGTGCGCCGACGAAGGGCCGCGGCCGGTTCGTCACGGCCCGCGCAGACCCCACGATCTGCACCACACGACCGGGCAGGGTCGCGCGCCGCTGCGCGCACGGCCGGCCGATCCTGAAGGCGGATCCTAGACGTCAGGCCGCGCCGGCCCCGCCGTCTGCCGCAGGGCCTCGCCGGCGATCATCGCGGCCGCCACCGCGACGTTGAGGGAGCGCAGGCCCGGCCGGATCGGCACCACCACCCGGGCATCGGCCGCCGCGTGGACCGCCTCCGGCACGCCGGCGGATTCGCGCCCGACCATCAGGCAATCGTCCGGGCGGAAGGCGAAATCCGTGTAGGGCAGGGCACCCGACGTGGTGGCGAGGACGAGCCGGATCCCGGCCTCGGCCCGCCACGCCGCGAAGGCCGCGAAGGAGCGGTGCCGGGTGATCGCCACGTGGTCGAGGTAGTCGAGGCCGGAGCGGCGCAGGTGCCGGTCCGAGACGTCGAAGCCCGCCGGCTCCACGATCTCCACCGCCAGGCCCAGGCAGGCGGCCATGCGCAGCATCGTGCCGGTGTTCTGCGGGATGTCGGGCTGGTAGATCGCGAGGCGGAGCATGGCACCGGCCTTGTGGCGGCCGGACGCCCGACCGTCAAAGTCCGGCATCGCCGATGCGCAGCCGGCAAACCGCCGCGCCGGCCCCGAGACCCGCCGAAGTCCCGCGAGAATGCGCGGAACTTAAACCCCGCCGGAACCTTGAGGCGGCGCGACCCTCGTCCGCGGCTCCCGTCCGAAAGACCTGCTCCGATGCGCATCCCGCTCCTCGCCTCGGCCCTCCTGCTGGCCGGCCTCGCCACCGCCGCGGCGCAGAATGCCGGCCCCAACGCGGACGGCGGCAGCGCCGCGACCCCGGTGCCCGGCCAGCCCGCCACCATGGCCGACAGCCTGCGCCCGACCTTCGTGGCCCAGACCCCCGACGACATGGTGGCCAGCAAGCTGATCGGTTCGAGCGTCGTGAACGGCGCCAACGAGACGATCGGGCAGATCGCCGATTTCGTCCTGGACCAGAAGGGCGCCGTGAAGGCCTGGATCATCGGGGTCGGCGGCTTCCTGGGGATCGGCTCGAAATACGTCGCGGTCGATCCCTCCGTGCTCAAGCTCGACCGGACCGACGACAAGACCCTCCAGGCCCGGATCGACACGACCAAGGACCAGCTCCGCGCCGCGCCGGAATACGTCTATCTCGGCAAGGAGCCGCCGAAGGGCGCCGCCCCCGCCAGCCCCGCCGGGGAGACGGCGCGGAAGCCCTGACGGCAGCACGCCGAGGCAAGGCGGCACCGTGCCGGCTTGCCTCGACGCGCTGTTCTGTGCTGTGCCGGCCCCCGTCCGGAGGTCGGAACCCGTTCCATGCGCCGCGCCCTCGTCCCGCTTCTCGCCTTCTGCCTCGGCCTCGTCGGCCTGACCGGCGCGGCGGTGTTCGCCTTCCTGCCCGAGAAGGCGCCGGTGGGCGTGCCCGGTGTCGGCGGCCCGTTCACCCTGGTGGATCAGGACGGCCGCACGGTCACCGAGCGCGACTTCGCCGGGGCGACGCATCTCCTGTTCTTCGGCTTCACCCATTGTCCGGACGTGTGCCCGACAACCCTGCAGCAGATCTCCGACGTGCTGGCCGCCCTGGGGCCGAAGGGCAAGGGGATGCGGGTCGCCTTCATCACGGTTGACCCCGAGCGCGACGATCCGGCGAGCCTGAAGACCTACCTGTCGAGCTTCGACCCGCGCATCACCGGCCTCACCGGCAGCCCCGAGCAGGTCGCCGCCGCCGAGAAGGCCTACCGCGCCTATGCCCGCAAGGTCCCCGGCAAGGAGGGCGACTACACGATGGAGCACACCGCCCTGGTCTACGTGATGGACGCCCGGAACCGCTTCCTCGGCGCCCTGGACCTGTCGCGCCCGGCGGAGGACACCGCGGCGCAGCTCGCCAAGAAGATCTGAGGTCGGGCACCCGGGCGACGACCGGCCGGGGACGCCCTACAGCGTCATCCCGGCGTGGAAGCGGTCGGGGGAGAGCGGCAGCAGGAACTGGACGCCGAAGCCGCCCTCGAAGTAGCGGACCAGCCGCCCCGGGGTGCTGCCCACAGTCACGGCGGCGCCGAGCGGCAGCGTGGCCGGGCAGGCGATCGCGACGCCCGACATCGAGATGTCGATGAGCCGGGCCGGGATCTCGCGCCCCCCGTCGAGCCGCAGGAGCACCGCCGTGTGGGTCGGCACGAGGCGCTCGTGGGAGCGCCCCTCCGGCAGGCCCAGGATCTCCCGGTTGGCGAGCCACGTCAGCTGCGAGGCGAGCTTGTCGCGCTTGCGCGGCGTGGCGTTGAGCTGGACCGCGAACCCGTCCGCGCAGTGGCGGGCGATCGTGCCCTCGATCCGGCCGATATGCTCCAGGTACAGCACCACCCGCTCGCCGACCTCGCCCAGCACGGCGCAGGTCAGGCGCACGCCGCCCGGTGACATGTCCACCGTCTGGCACGGATATTCCCGGCGGTCGGCCAGCATGTAGCGGCCGAGGACGGCGACCCGCACCCGCTGGTGACGGCGCGCATCGGCGGCACCGCGCGCCGGCTCGGGGGCCGCGCGAAACTCTCGTCTGGCGGTGGCGTCGACCGCGATCATCCAGAAATTGGCCCTGCGCCGCGATAATCGAAGCTGCAGACTAGAATCCGACGGTTACGAAACCCTTTTCCTCCTTCAGTTCCGCGCCTTTTGCGCGGATATTTCGGCGATCAAGCACCACCGCAGACCGGCCGAGTGACTGCGATGCTGTGATCTCTGTTGTTCGTGTAAAATAGTCATAATCGGGGGTTCGAATTGATCTAGGTCAGGAATACTCCTCAAATCCGGCCGCCCGCGTGGACGAAGAGGTGGCCGCGGCGCACCGGTCCCGGATAGCCGGCCCCGGATCGGACCGCCGGCCGCGCAGGCGGTCCGGCCTCCGGCCTCCGGCTCGGCAGGATGCGCAGGGACGTGGTCTCCGCCTGAACCAGCGGGCGCAGGCCGATCCAGGGCGGCGCGCCGTCGAGGCTGAGGGTGCCGAGCGCCCGGACCTGGGTGCGGCCGCGGTGCCGCAGCGGCAGGAGCAGGAGTTCGAGGTCCGCGGCTTCGCCGGCCGTGTTGGTGGCGCGCAGGCCCGCCACGACGCCGAGCGTATCGGTTGCGACGATCTCCACGATGCGCCAGGGGTCGGGCGCCTGCGAGCCCCAGAGCCGGGCGAAGGGCGCGCCCTTCAGTTCCTGGCCGTAGAGGGCGCAGACCCGCGTCCCGGCGAGCCGGACAGTGGCGGCGCGCGCGGCCATGTCGAGCTCGAGGATCAGGCTGTCGGCGAGGAGGTGGCGGATCTCGCCCGGCTCGATCTCGGCCCGCTCCGGCGCGGAACGCTCGCCGCGCAGACGCTCCCAGTAGGCGTGAAGCATGCGGCTGGTGGGATTCTTCATCGGTGTCCCGACTCTAAACGCCTGTTGTTCATCCCTGGGTCGATCTGGCACATCCGCGAGGCTGTGGCCGGCCGAACCGGGCTCTCACGGCGTCGCCGCGCACGCCCCGTGCCGTTCGATTCGCGGACGCTGTCCGGGGGCGGCTTGTGGCTGAATCGGATTCCGGGCGCCACAAGGTTCTGGGCGCCGGCGTCGCCGGCATCGCGCATCCGAGCCGGCGGAGGCCGCGAAGCTGCTGAGTTCCAAGACAGCTTGGCTGTTAACCCTATATCGACTGAGAATTTGAGACGCGCCGTCTTCATCCGCGAGCGTCAATAGATCGCCGGGGCTTGCCCATCCGCCCCGAGCCCCGACATGGTGCCGCGATGGATGCCTCCCCCGAATTTCCGCGGCAGAGCCGCGTGCCCGTCTTCAACATGCCGGGGGTGGTGACGCTCTCGATCGGGCTGCTCCTGCTGATCCAGGCGGTGCGCGAGTTCCTGCTGCCGGATACGCTCGACATCCGCGTCGTCCTCGATCTCGCCCTCGTCCCCGCCCGCTGGACGGTGTGGTTCGATCCCGGCCGGGCCTCCGAGGTGATCCGCGCGGCGGCCGATGGCGGCGATGCCAGCCTGGACGCCGCGCGCGAAGCCTTCGCCCGCTACATCGTGGGCGAGCACGCGCTCCAGCCGTGGACGCTGGTCACCTACGCGTTGCTGCACGGCTCGTGGATGCACGTGATCTTCAACAGCGTCTGGCTCGCCGCCTTCGGATCGCCGGTGGCCCGGCGCTGCGGGGCCCTGCGCTTCGGCGCCCTGGCCCTGGCCGGCACGGCGGCCGGCGGCGTGCTGCACGTGCTGGTCGATCCCTTGAGCGCGGGGCCGCTGGTCGGCGCCTCGGCAGGCATCTCGGCCCTGATGGCCGCCGCCGCCCGGTTCGTGTTCCAGCCGCCGGCCTCGGGCTACCGGGGCCCGTCCTGGCAGCTGCCGCCGCACCGGGCCGCCGAGACGATCCCGGAGCTCCTGCGCAACCGGACCGCCGTGTCATTCCTGGCGATCTGGCTGCTGACCAACCTGCTGTTCGGCCTCGTCAGCGTGCCCCTCGTCGGCGAGAACGCCGCCATCGCGTGGGACGCGCATCTGGGCGGTTTCATCGTGGGCTTCCTGCTGTTCCCGCTGCTCGACCCGCGGGAGGCGCGGCCGCACTGAGCACCTTGCCAACGCGGCGGATCGGACACACACTCGCCACAATGTGAAGAAGCCGGGCTCACCCGGACACCAGCGTAACCAAGGCGCCGCGGGCTGACGGCGCACCGGCCGCGTCACAAGGGAGAGATCCATGACCGTCGCACGCATCCTCGCCGAGAAGGGCAGCTCCGTCGTCACCGTGAGCCCCGACAAGACCCTCGACGAGGTGATCCAGATCCTGGCCGACAAGCGGATCGGCGCCCTCGTGGTGGCGCATCCGGACGGGGCGGTGGCCGGCATCATCTCCGAGCGCGACATCATGCGGGCGCTGGCCCGGCACGGGGGCTCGGCCTTCGACGCGCCGGCCTCGACCCACATGACCGCGGACGTCACCACCTGCGGCAAGAGCACGACGATCGAGGAGGTCATGACGCTGATGACCGAGGGCCGCTTCCGCCACGTGCCGGTCTGCGAGGACGGCCGGCTGATCGGCCTCGTGTCGATCGGCGACGTGGTGGCCCGCAAGATCGCCACCGTCGAGGCCGAGCATCAGGCGCTGCGGGACTACATCACGATGGCGTAGGGGGACGTTCCCCCTCTCCCCGCTTGCGGGGAGAGGCCCGCGCGGACCTCGTCGTCCGCGCGGGAAGCGGAGGCGCAGCCGGAGCGGCGGTGAGGGGGCGCCTCAGGAAGAGGCTCGTCCTGAACCGCCCCCTCACCCTCGGCTGCCGCCTCGCCGCGCTCCCCAGCAAGGGGGGAGACGCGGCCCTCTCCCCGCGAGCGGGGCGCGGGGATTCCCGCCTCCAAGCCTTCGTTCGAGCTGCAAGGCGTCCTGTGAATTCGCACGCTTGCAGGGGTGCCCGCCTCACGCCTTCGCGGGATCGAGCGTGACATGCCAGAGGTCGGTGTCGGCGGCGTCCTTCAGCGTCACGGTCATCTGCTCGGTGGCGCCGTCCACCGCCACGTGGCCGAAGAACTGGTAGCCGGCGGCCGGCGACAGGTTCACCTGTCCCTTGTCGGGCGCCTTCACGTAGCGCAGCTGCGGCCCGAACGTGTTGTCGAGCGCGTTCGGCCCGAAGGTGCCGGCGTGCAGCGGCCCGGAGACGAACTCCCAGAACGGATCGAAATCCTGGAACTGCGCCTTGCCGGGGTCGTAGTAGTGGGCGGCCGTGTAGTGCACGTCGGCGGTGAGCCAGACCGTGTTGCGGATGCCCGCGCTCTTGATGAAGCGCAGCAGGTCGGCGATCTCCAGCTCGCGGCCCAGCGGCGGCCCGTCGCCCTGCGCCACCGCCTCCGAGCCGAAATTGCGGTCGGTGTCGTAGGTGACCACGAGGCCGAGCGGCATGTCGGCGGCGATCACCTTCCAGGTGGCGCGCGAGTCGAGCAGCGCCCGCTTCAGCCACGCGAGCTGCTGCGGCCCGAGGAAGTAGGACTCGGGCCCGTACGCCGTCTGCGTGTTGTCGCCGTTCGGGCCCCGGTAGGAGCGCATGTCGAGCATGAACACGTCGACCAGCGGCCCGTAGCCGATCTTCCGGTAGACCCGGCCGGGCTCGGCCGGCTCGAAGCGCATCGGCATGTATTCGTGGAAGGCGCGTGACGCCCGCAGCTGCAGGGCCAGCGCGTTCGGGTCGGCGTATTTCTTCTTGAGGTGCTCGGCGCGGGTGAGGGGCTCGCCCGGCCACCAGTTGTTGGTGACCTCGTGGTCGTCCCACTGCGCCAGGATCGGCACGGCGGCGTTCATCGCCAGCACGTTCCGGTCGGTGAGGTTGTACTTGTGGCGGCCCCGGAACTCCGCGAGGGTCTCGGCCGGCTTGGCGACGTCCTCGGTGACGCGGTTGCGCCAGAGGCTGCCGTCGGGGAGCTTCACCTCGGCCTGGATCGGCCCGTCGGCGTAGATCGTGTCGCCGGAATGGATGAAGAAGTCCGGCCGGTTCTTCAGGATGGCGGAATAGATCGTCATGCCGCCGCGGGCCTCGTCGATGCCCCAGCCCTGGCCGGCCGTATCGCCCGACCAGCAGAACGACACCGAGCGCCGGTCGGCCGGCGCGGTGCGGAACCGCCCGACCTGCCCCTGGCCGACGATGGTCGGCGCGGCGATATCCTGGAGGCGGACCCGGTAGAACACGTCCTGGCCGGCGGGCAGGCCGGTCAGCGCCACCTTCACGGTGCCGTCGGTCTCCGGAAGGGCGTCGGCGAAGACGCCGCCGCGGATCTCGGCAAAGCTCTCGGTGGTGGCCCACTCGATGATCGCGCGGGACGGCCGGTCGGCGCGGGCCCAGACCATTGCCGAGTCGGTGCCGACATCGCCCGATTGCAGGCCGTGGGTCAGGACCGGCCGGTCGGCGGCGCGGCTGAGGCCCGGGCGGGCGAGGCCGGTGGCCAGCCCGACGAGGCCGGCGCCTCCGGAGAGCAGGATCTGACGGCGGCTTGCGGACATTGGAAGGCCTCCAGTGTGTAAGGTGGCCTTGGCAGGCGGGCGCGACAGGGGGATGACGGCCTCACGCCCGCGCCGCTGCTCCCTCCACCACCGCCCGGATCTGCGGTACGGCGGCCCGCGCCGCCCGGTACCCCAGGGCGATCCCCTCCGCGGCCCGGTGGAAGTCGAACAGCCCGAAGGCCGCCAGATCCGGGCCGATGGCCACGTCCGGCGGGTCGCGCTCCAGCCGCGACCGGGAGATCCGGTCCTGCGTGGTGTTGAAGGCGTCGAGCACCACCCGGGCGATGCCCGGCACGGGGATCTCGGGCTCCGGCCGCTCAGCACCCGAGAGGCGCCCGCGGATCAGCTGCAGGACGCTGCGGCGCGGCGGCGGATGCGGCGCCTCGCGCACCACCGGGCCGCCGGTGTCGCCGTTGAGGTTCACGCAGATCACCAGATCGGCGCCGAGCGCCCGGGCGAGCGCCACCGGCACCGGGTTGACCAGCGTCCCGTCCATCAGCACCCGGCCGTCATGGGCCACCGGAGGGAACAGGCCGGGGATCGCGTAGGAGGCGCGCACCGCATCCACCGCCGGTCCCTCGGTCAGGCTGACCTCGTGGCCGGTGCCGTACTCGGTGGCGACGCAGCCGAAGCGGATCGGCAGGGTCTCGATGCGGCGCTCGCCGAGATCGGCGGCAAGCCGCTGGCGCAGGCGGTTGCCGGCGATCAGTCCGGACCCCGGCAGCCGCGGGTCGATGAGCCCGACCACCCGGCGCCGGGTCAGCGCCCGGGCGAAGGCTTCGAGCCGGTCGAGCCGCCCGGCCGCGTAGCAGGCGCCCACCACCGCGCCGATCGAGCAGCCCGCCACCACGGTCGGGTGGATGCCGGCCTCCTCCAGGGCGCGGATCACCCCGATATGCGCCCAGCCCCGGGCCGAGCCGCCGCCCAGTGCCAGCCCGATCCGCGGACCGGCCCTGGGCGGAGGCCGGACCGGCTCGACGGTGCCGGGCTGGAAATGGACGACGGCCGGACACTCTTGCCACCGGGTGGCAAGGGACGGGTTCATGCCCCGACGGGCTCCAGCCGGGCACGCCCGTCATGCCCGCGGACGACGCGGCGGTAGAAGCAGTCCCGCCGCCCGGTGTGGCAGCAGCCGCCGTCGCCGCCGACTTCCACGCGGATCAGCAGGGCGTCCTGGTCGCAATCGACCCGCATCTCGACGACGCGCTGGATCTGGCCGCTGGTGGCGCCCTTGTGCCAGAGCTCGCCCCGCGAGCGCGACCAGTACCACGCCTCGCCGGTCTCGATCGTGCGCGCCAGCGATTCGGCGTTCATGTGCGCGAGCATCAGCACCCGGCCGTCCACCGCGTCCACCGCGATGCAGGCGACGAGGCCGTCCCGGTCGAAGCGGGGCGTCAAGGCCGCGCCTTCCTCGACCGCGGCCCGGGTGCCGGGGGCGTCGAAAGCGGTGTCGCGCGCGGTCATGGCGTGAAGCGGCAATCCCCGAATCTGGGCGTGCTGTAGACTACTTGGCGCCGCCGCGCACCAGGGTCAGGAAGCGGACCTGCTCGTTGGCGTTGTCCTTGAACACGCCGCGGAACTGGCTGGTGATGGTCGAGACGCCGGCCTTCTGCACGCCCCGCATCGCCATGCAGAGATGCTCGGCCTCCACCATCACGGCGACGCCGCGGGGCTTGAGGATGCTCTCGATCACGTCGGCGATCTGGGCCGTCATGGTCTCCTGCGTCTGCAGGCGACGGGCGAAGGTGTCGACCACCCGGGCGAGCTTCGACAGGCCGACCACGCCCCGGGTCGGGTAATAGGCGATGTGCGCGAGTCCCATGAACGGCACCATGTGGTGCTCGCAGTGGGAATGGAACGGGATGTCGCGCACCAGAACGATGTCCGAATAGCCCTCGACCTCCTCGAAGACGCGCTCCAGCAGCTTCTCGGCGTCGACCGCGTAGCCGCCGAACAATTGCTCGTAGGCCTTGGCGACGCGGGCCGGGGTGTCGAGCAGGCCCTCGCGGGCCGGATCGTCGCCGGCCCAGCGCAGGAGCGTGCGCACCGCAGCCTCGGCCTCGGCGCGGCTCGGGCGGCCGGTCTCGATCCCGTCCGGGACCCGGGTGGCGGAGGCCGGCTCCGGGGCGATATCGACGGCGCGGCCGTCATCCGCCGGCCGATTGTCATTGCGCATGCCGTTCAGACCTTGCCCGTCGATCCCGTTCCGGTCGAAACCCTGGCCGTCGCCCTGATACGACAGGGATTTGAGCGCGGCATCCATGGCATCTCCGGCCCGCGCGATGCGGGACTTCATCGGGGTGCTGTCGGGCTTGGCGTACATCGTCGGATCGCGTCGGGCGTTCGAGGGAAGGTCCCGGGCTCGAAAAGGTTTCAAGCCGGCGCCCCGGGATGGACGAAAAGCCGTAGAATCCACCGTGGCCGTGGGCGCGACCCTGGTCAACGGCCCGCCTCCTCGCGAAGTGGCCGCAGGGGGCCTATATCATCGTTCGCGGGGCAACGCGCAATGCGCACACGATGCGCGTCCCGCGTGGCAGAGTCCCGAAGAACTTGAGGGCTCTGCGCCCCCCGGCCGAGGATCCGATGCTCGACGACATCTACAACCGCCGCATCCTCGAACTCGCCGCCGACATCCCGCGGCTCGGCCGCCTTGAGAACCCGGATGCGAGCGCGACCGCGCATTCCCGCCTGTGCGGCTCGACCGTGACGGTCGACCTCGTGCTCGGCGCGGACGGCCGGGTCGCCGACTTCGCCCACGAGGTCCGGGCCTGCGCCCTGGGTCAGGCCTCCTCGTCGCTGATGGGCCGGCACGTGGTCGGCGCCAGTGCAGAGGAGCTCCGCGGCGTCCGCGAGACCATGCGGGCGATGCTCAAGGAGAACGGCCCGGCGCCCGACGGCGCTTGGGCGGACCTTGCGGTGCTGGAGCCGGTGCGGGAGTTCAAGGCGCGCCACGCCTCGACGCTCCTGACCTTCGACGCGGTGGTGGACGCCCTCGACCAGATCGCCGCCAAGCGGCAGGCCGCGTGAGGGCATGCTCCGGCGCGCGGCGCATTGGGCGATCCGGGCCTATCAGCTCACCCTGTCGGGCCTGATCGGCCGCCACTGCCGTCACTGGCCGAGCTGCTCCGAATACACCGACACGGCCATCGCCCGGCATGGGCTGTGGCCCGGCGGCTGGATGGGCTTCGCGCGGATCTGCCGGTGCGGGCCGTTCGGCACCCACGGCATCGACCTCGTGCCGGAGCGCCTGCCCGACGACGCGGCCTGGTACCGGCCCTGGGCCTACGCGCGCTGGCGCGGCGTCGAGGCGCCGCCCTCGCCCTTCGCCTGCGAGGGGGTCGGGGAGGAGGTCGACGCGCGCTGACGCTTGTGTTCTGGTTTTGTTTCACGTGAAACACGTCTCGCCGAGCGAGCATTGCGCTGCATCGACGTGCCGGAAAGGTCCCGATCGCGTGGAGACACCCATCGGACCGGCATTCGCATCCGCGCCCTCATCCTGCGGTGCCCGCTTCAGCGGGCCTCGAAAGACGGCTCCAGGGAGCTCGGCGCGATCTGGAGAGCTTCGTCGACGCCCCCGCTCACGCTCCGGCACCTCAGGATGAGGGCGCGGCTTGGAGACTCGCGGTCGTCTCTATCCAACGGCCGACACCGCTTCCCTTGATCCTCAGGCAGTCTGCCGGTTGCCGGCCAGCCGCTCCGCGAACTCGATCGCCTCGATCAGGCTGCGCTCGTTGGCGAGCCCCTTGCCGGCGATGTCGAAGGCGGTGCCGTGATCGACCGAGGTCCGGATGATCGGCAGGCCCAGGGTGATGTTCACCCCCGACAGGTCCATCCATTTCCCCGTGGCCGGGTCGATCTCGAAGCCCAGGAGCTTGACCGGGATATGCCCCTGGTCGTGGTACATGGCCACCACCGCGTCGTACTGGCCGGCGCGCAGCTTCACGAACACCGTGTCGCCCGGCACTGGCCCGTGGATGTCGAGACCGTCGGCATTGGCCTGCGCGATCACTGGGGTACTCACGTCGATGTCCTGGCGCCCGAACAGGCCGCCCTCGCCGGCATGCGGGTTGAGCGCCGCCACGGCGATCTTGGGCCGGGCGAGGCCCAGGCCCTTCAGCGCCTTGTCGGTGAGGTCGATCACGAGGCGCAGGCGCTCCGGCGTCAGGCGCTTGGGCACGTCCTCCAGGGCGACGTGGGTGGTGACGTGGGAGACCCGCATGTTGCCGTGAGCCAGCATCATCACCGAGCCGCGCACGCCGGTCAGCTCCGCCAGCATCTCGGTGTGGCCGGCGTAGTGGTAGCCGGCCTTGTTGAGCGCCTCCTTGTTGAGCGGCGCCGTGACGATGCCGCCGATCCGGCCGGCCATGGCGAGGCGGACCCCGGCCTCGATCGCCTTGTAGGCGAAGCGCCCGCCATCGGCCGAGAGCCGGCCCGGCTCGATCGGCGCGCCCTCCGCGTCGGCTTGGAGGCAACACAGAGACGGCCAGTCGCCATCCTCCGACACCTCGGGGATGCGCCCGGGGAGGAGCCCCAGAGCCTCCTCCGCCCGGCGCAGGGCCGGGGCGCTGCCGATGACCATGAGCTTCAGGTCGCCCGCATCGATCCGATCCTTGAGCCGGGCGGCGGCCTTGACGATGATCTCCGGGCCGATGCCGGCCGGATCGCCCATGGTGATGGCCAGATGTGAGGTCACGCGTCGCTCCTGTCGGGCGGGAATCCGTTGCTGTGAAGTAGATCGCGCCAGACGCCCTCCGTTCCGAAGGCGCCGGATTTCGACACCACCGCAAGCCCGTCCCAGCGGCCGCCCCGCAGGGTCGAGCGCGGCAAGCCCGGGATGATCTGGCCGGTGACGTCGAGGCGCTCGACCCCGAGGGCGAGGCAGAGGGCCTTCAGCGTCTCCCCGCCGGCCACCAGCAGCGTGCCCGGCCTCGCGATCCGGCCGACCGCGCCCGCGTAGGTCTCGGCGATCCGCGCCGCCGCGGCCTCGCGGGCCGTGCCCCGGGGCAGCGCGAGACTCGCCAGCACGACCCCGTTCCGGTCGAGGGACGCCGCGAGCGATCCGGCATGGTCGGGATCGTCGGGCGCGAGGATCCGGTGGTGCGGGCCGCAGGCCGCGAGCTGCGCCGCGGTCTCGGGCCGGTCGGAGCCGAAGAGGCCGAGCACGGGACCGGCGAGGCGGTGGTCGCTCGGCGGCGCCGCGCCCCGCGCCAGGGCCGCCGCAAGGCCGCCGCTCCCGCACCACAGGACCGGACCGTCGTCGCCGAGTTCCGCGATCCGGGCGAGATCGTCGTCGCTCGCCGCATCGTAGATGGCCACGCCGGCCACGGGGCCGTCGGCCGCGGCGGCGCTGCGCGCCGGCAGACCCGCTGCGCGCAGGGCCTCGGCGATGTCGCCGGAGACCGCGTCCCAAACGCCGTCGCGCCGGGCGAGCTGTCGGCCGTCCACCGTGCGGCGGCCCTGATAGGGGAAGGCGGGCGCCACGACGCAGCGGCTCCAGGGACCCAGGCGCATCACCGCGGCGAGTTCCGCCGCCCAGGGGCCGCGCAGCAGGCTGTCGACCTTCTTGAACGCGACGTCGGCGCCGTGGAGCCGAGGGGCCAGATCACCGACGACCCGGGCGGCGACGTCCGCCGACAGCTCTCGGGTGCCGGAATCGATCGCCAGGCATCCGGGAGCCTCCGCCGACAGGAGTTCCGGCCACGCCACCGGGATCGGCCCGCACAGGCCGGTGAACCCGGCCGCGGTGTCCAGGGTACCGGTGAGATCGTCGGCGATGAGGCGCAGGCGGGTCATGACGGGGCTAAGGCAGGACGATCATCGGGAGGCGGATCCCCGATCTCCGATCCGCGCGTTCGGGCCGGCCCTGCCGGACGGCTTGCACAGCGGCGCGTATTGTCAGCTTGTTATCGCGCTTACAAGCGATGAACCCGCCGGCTTGTCAATGAAATCCCGGCACCTGCCAAGTGTTGTGTGCGTGTTGCGCGTGCTCGGCGAAAGGTTGTAGCAGGCGCGCCGGGGGGACGGCGGGTGTCAGACCTGGGATGCGGGCGACACCGGAGGACGGCCCATGCAGATTCCGATCAAGCGCTCCCTGGAGCGTATCCCCGGCGGCCTGATGGTGGTCCCGCTGTTCCTGGGCGCGATCCTTCACACGCTGTTCCCGAACACCGCGACGTTCTTCGGGTCCTTCACCGGCGCCCTGTTCAACGGCGCCCTCCCGATCCTGGCGGTCTTCTTCGTCTGCATGGGGGCGGGCATCGACTTCCGTGCCACTCCGGCGATCGCCCGCAAGGGCGGCGTCCTGCTGGCCGCCAAGGTCGGCATGGCGGCGATCATGGGCGTGGTGTTCGGGCACGTCCTCGGCGAGGCACCGGTGGTCGGCGGCGCCTTCGCGGGGATCTCGACGCTCGCGATCGTCGCCGCCATGAACGACACCAATGGCGGGCTCTACCTCGCCCTCATGGGTCAGTTCGGCCGTCCGAAGGATGCGGGCGCCTACGCCATCATGAGCCTGGAATCCGGCCCGTTCCTGACCATGGTGACCCTGGGCCTCGCCGGCCTCTCCGCCTTCCCGTGGCCGACCCTCGTGGGCAGCATCCTGCCGCTGCTCATCGGGATGGTGCTGGGCAACCTCGACCGCGACATGCGCGCCTTCCTGTCGGGGGCGGCGCCGGTGATGATCCCGTTCTTCGCCTTCGCGCTCGGCTTCGGGCTCGACCTCGCCAAGATCTGGCAGGCGGGCCTCCTGGGCATCGGGCTCGGCGTGGCGGTGGTGGCGGTGACCGGAGCGGCCCTGTTCGTGGCCGACCGGCTCACGGGCGGCAACGGCGTCGCCGGCGTGGCCGCCGCGTCAACGGCCGGCAACGCCGCCGCCGTGCCGGCGATCATCGCGGCCGCGAACCCGGCCTACGCGGAGGCCGCCGGCCCCGCGACCGTGCTGGTGGCGGCGAGCGTGGTGGTCACGGCGCTGCTCGTGCCGCTGCTGACGGCCTTCGTGGCCGCGCGGGTCCGGCAGGAGACCGCCCAGCCGGAGCCGCTTCTGGATCCCGCCCCACGGCCCGCGACACGGCCGCACTGACCCGTCCACCGGCGTTGCCGGCCGCGCATCGGGCGCGGCAACCGAAATCGAGGACGTCCTGTTGTCTCGACAGACAGCCCGGCGCGGCCGCGGCTCATCGATCATCAGAGCGGGCACAGCATGTCCACCGAATCCCGAGGCAAGACGCACATCGATATCTATGACCGCACCACGCGCGAGGCGTGGGCGCAGCGCTTCGGCGTGAGCGAGGAACGCCTGCGCAAGGCCGTGACGATGGTGGGCAGCCGGATCACCAGTGTGGCCGCCTATCTCGACAAGCCGGCCTCCTGATCCGGCGGGCAGCCCCCGTGAAGTCCGATCCACGCCTGCCTCCTGAGCCGGGCTATCCGCCCGTGCCCGACGACACACACGCTCTGGTGCCGGCTCCGGGCGGCATCACCTTCGAGCAGATCCGTGAACGCGCCTACGAGTTGTGGGAGCGCAATCACCGCCCGGAGGGGTTCGAGATCGAGTTCTGGCTCCTCGCCGAGCGGGAACTGCGCAAGGAGCGGGAGCGCCGGACGGACGACGAGCCGGCGCCTTCCGGGTCCAAGCCGCCGCGCTAGCGGCCGATCAGGCTGGCCGGATCATCCCGGGCGGGGTACCGGGATCGGCCCGCTGATCGGGAGGGTGAACCCGCCGTCCCGAGCCGGCACAACGGGGCCTGAACTCCGGAGCGGCTCTGCGGGCAGGGCGGGGCGCCGTTCCGGACCGCCCGCGTTCAGCATGCTCTCGCGGATCCGGGCTTCCTGCGACGCCCGGGATGCGTGTCCGGTTGATGCCGTCCGCCTCGCCGTCCACGCGAGCGGAACGCAGCGACCCAGTCGGCGCCACCTGCAGGTCGCGCTCCCCTGGGTCACGTCGCTTCGCTCGTGATGACGGTGAGGGCGGCGTCAACCGGAGCGTTCAACCCGACATCGTATGAGGCGGCAGACGGTCGTGCTGGCCCGCGATCGCCGGGCCGGCCCGTCAGCCGGCCGCCGCCCGGGCTTCAGCCACCGCGGCCTCGAAGGCCATGAACGCCTTGGTGGCGTCGTCCCAGGCCTGGCTGCGGACGTGACGGGCAAGCGCCGCCGCCTGCTCGCGCGCCTGTGCCAGGGGCGCCTCCACGGCCGCCGGCCGTGCCGGATCGGCGGGGATTCCGGGCGGCGGCGCATCCGCCGAGCGCATCCCGACCAGGGTTGCCGCCATTGCCCGGCGCCAGGCCGCGCAATCGGCCGGGATGCGGGCGACCAGCAGGTCCGCGCCCTCGCGCTCCTGCTGGTCGAGCAGGGTCCGGCTCAGATCCTCGATCTGCTCGAGCTGTGCGAGGGCATCGCCGATCTCCCGGCGGGCCTTGTCGGTGCCCTGCGCGATCTGGCCGACGTTGCGCGCGATGTCGCCCGTCGCCTGGATCTGCTGGGTCATGATCTCGGAGGCATCGCGCATCTGCGCCGCGACCGTCGCCACGGCGCCGCTCTCGGCCTCGACCCGGGCATTGGCCCGCACCATGGCGGCGGCGCCGGTCTCGACGGCGCTGCGGCTGCGCGTCACGGCCGCCTGCATCGCCGCCATCTCCTCGCGCAGGCCGTTCACCCGGGCGCGGATCTCGTCGGTCGCCTTGGCGGTCTGGGCCGACAGGGTCTTCACCTCGGCGGCCACCACGGCGAAGCCGCGACCCGCCTCGCCGGCCCGCGCCGCCTCGATGGTGGCGTTGAGCGCCAGCAGGTTGGTCTGCGCCGAGATCGCCGCGATGGTCCCGGCCATCTCCTCGATGCGCAGGGCCGCGGCCGAGAAGCTGTCGAGGCGGCTGCCGATCTCCTCGGTGCCCTCCTCGATCCCGCGCATGCCGTCCGAGGCGCGCTGGAGGTCGCCGACGCAGGTGGCGATGCCGGCGCGCGCCGTCTCGGCGGTCTCCGCCGCCGAGGATGAGCGCGCGGCGATCTCACCGGTGGTGGCGGCGAGCTCCTCGCTGGCGGCGGCGATCAGGCGGGCCTGCTCGGCGGTGCCGGAGGCGTCGTGGGTCATCCAGCCGATCGAGACGCCGGCATCCGAGGCCGACGCCGAGAGCCGGGCCAGAAGTGGCAGCCAAGCACGGCTCGCCGCCGGGGCGGCCGGGGGCTTCGGGGCCGCCGAGACCGGCGCCGTGACGGCCGGCGCGATAATCGCCTCGGCCGGGACGCGCGCCAGCCCGATGGGATCGGCCGCGCCCTGGTTCTGACGCCGCCGGCGCAAGCTGAACATGCTGTAACCTCCGCCCTTTCAATCAGAGCGAAAGTCGCACGGAATCTTCAATCAATGGTGAAAGATGATCCCGCGACATCGCCGGCGATAAGCGGCTGTGCTGCAGCTTATCGCCGAACGGACCGAGGTTTGATGGTGCTCCCGGAGCGAAATTCTCCGGACGCCCGTATTCACTCGCCCGTGAGCGCGGCCTTCGTCCGGGACCACCATCCGGCGCGCTTCGGCCGGTCCGGATCGGCGGGCGGCGTCAGCACAACCGCCACGGGCTCCGGCGCCGGCTCAAGGTCAAGTTCACGGGCCGCCTCACCGGCCGCTACCTGGGCAGGCTCGGGCTCAGTCCCGCGAGCGGCCGCGCGGTCCGGTGCCGCGTCGGCACCCCCGGTCGCGGATGTCTCCGGCGCGGCAGCGACGGGTCGATCGACCGCGGTCTCGCCCCGGCCTTCCGACAATACAGCCTCAACGGCTTCCGCCACGGCCTGCGCGCTCACCGGCTCCTCCGCCGACAGGGCGACCGTATCGCCCGTCGCCTCGGGGGCATCCTCCGCCTCGGCCGCATCCCGGGTGCGGCCCTCGCCGCGCCCGCGTCCGCCCCGGCGTCCGCGGCGACGGCGGCGCCCGCCCTCGTCCTCGGCGCGGGCGGACTCGTCCGGCCCGGCCACAGCCGCGTCGGGCTCCCGGGCTTCGGCCGCGGCGGCCGGCGCAGGCTCGGACGGCTCCCCGGCCTCGGCCGCGTCCTCGCCCTCCCAATCCTCGTCCCGGCCGTCCTCGCGGTCGTCCTCCTCCGGACGCTCGCCGCCCTGGCGCTCGTCCTCGGAACGGCCCTCTTGCCGGCCGCCGCGGCGGCGGCGGCGACGGCGCCGACGACGGCCGTCGCCCTCGTCGCGGGATCCGTCCTCGCGGGCCTCGGCACCGCCCTCTTCGGCCTCGCCCTCGACGTCCGCCTCGGCCTCGGCCTCATCGACCTCCTCGTCCTCGTCGTCGAACTCGGTGGTGGGCGAGATCGCCTGGGCGCGTACGCCCGTCACCGGGCCCTCGGCCCGCTGGGCCGGCTCGCCGCGGTCGAGCTGGAAGGCGGCGGTGGCGGCGAGCCGCTCGTCGGCCGCGATCGTGATCGTCACGCCGAAGCGCACCTCCAGCTCGCGCAGGTGTCCGCGCTTCTGGTTGAGGATGTAGAGCGCCACCTCGGTGCGGGTCCGTAGGACGAGGTTGTGGGAGGCCGACTTGAGCAGCGCCTCCTCGATCGAGCGCAGGATGTGGAGCGCCACCGATGCGGTGGCGCGCACGAAGCCGGACCCGCCGCAATGCGCGCAGGGGATCGAGGAGGACTCAAGGACGCCCGTGCGGATGCGCTGGCGGCTCATCTCCAAGAGGCCGAAGGGCGAGATCCGGCCCACCTGGATGCGGGCGCGGTCGTTCTTCAGGCACTCGTTGAGCTTCTTCTCGACGGCGCGGTTGTTGCGCTTCTCCTCCATGTCGATGAAATCGATGACGATCAGGCCCGCGAGGTCGCGCAGCCTGAGCTGGCGGGAGACCTCCTCGGCGGCCTCCAGGTTCGTCTTGAGGGCGGTGTCCTCGATGTCGTGCTCGCGGGTCGCGCGGCCCGAATTCACGTCGATCGAGACCAAAGCCTCGGTCGGGTTGATCACGAGGTAGCCGCCGGACTTCAGCGAGACGTGCGTGGAGAACATCGCGTCGAGCTGCTGCTCGACGCCGAAGCGGGCGAAGATCGGCGTCGGGTCGCGGTAGGGCTTCACGACCTTGGACTGGCCGGGCATCAGCATCCGCATGAAGTCCTTGGCCTCGCGGTAGGCGTCCTCGCCCGCGACCAGAACCTCGTCCAGATCCTTGTTGTAGAGGTCTCGGATGGCGCGCTTGATCAGCGAGCCCTCCTCGTAGACCAGCGCTGGGGCCATCGAGGTCAGCGTCAGCTCGCGGACCGACTCCCACAGGCGCATCAGGTACTCGAAGTCCCGGGCGATCTCGGGCTTGGAGCGCGAGGCGCCGGCGGTGCGCAGGATGACGCCCATCCCCTCCGGCACCTCCAGGTCCTGCACGACCTCCTTGAGGCGCTTGCGGTCGGCCGCCGAGGTGATCTTGCGGGAGATGCCGCCGCCCCGGCCGGTGTTGGGCATCAGCACCGAGTAGCGGCCGGCGAGCGACAGGTAGGTGGTGAGCGCCGCGCCCTTCGTGCCGCGCTCCTCCTTGACCACCTGCACCAGGATGATCTGGCGGCGCTTGATCACCTCCTGGATCTTGTACTGGCGGCGGTAGTGGCGGGGGCGCTCGGGGATCTCGGCCAGCGCGTCGCCGTTGCCGCCGACCTGGGCGATCTTGGGCTCGGCGTCGGGATCGTCGGATTCCTCGTCCGAATCCTCGTCGGATTCGTCCTCGTCGTCCTCAGACTCGTCCTCGTCCTCATCCTCCTCGTCGGATTCCTCGTCCTCCTCGTCGGACAGGTCGTCGGCCTCGCCCACGGGCGCCGCGGTCAGTCCGGACGCGTCCGCGGTATCCTCCGCAACGGCCTCGGCGGGCTCCTCCGCCACGGTCAGGGCCTCCGCCACGGCGATGCGGGCCTCGGGCTCGGCCGGGCTGTCCTGGTCGGTGGCGGCGTGGGCGGGCTGCGCCTCGGTCGGCGCGGGGTTGCCGGCCTCAGGGGCCGCTTCGTGGACCGCTTCGCCGGCCGGGGCCGACTCGGCCTGCGGCTCGGCGATGTCGGCGGCCGCGGTCTCGGAGGCGAGGGCCTCCTGCACCACCTCGGGATTCTCGGCGAGGGTGTCGGGCATGCCGGTGGGGGCGACCGCGGCTTCCTCGGGGGCCTGATCCGCCGCCTGCACGTCGACCTGCAGCGCGTCGGTCGTATCCTCGAACGTGTCCTCGGCGCTCACCGTCTCGTCCGTGCTGCGGGCGCGGGCTTCGGCGCGGCGGCCGCGGGAGCGGCGGGGCGAGCGGCGGCGGCGCTCCTCGCGCTCGCGGTGCTCCTCGGCGTCCCGGGCCTCCTCCTCGAGGAGCGCCTGCCGGTCGGCGAGCGGGATCTGGTAATAGTCGGGGTGGATCTCGTTGAAGGCCAGGAAGCCGTGGCGGTTGCCGCCGTACTCGACGAAGGCCGCCTGGAGCGACGGCTCCACGCGGGTGACCTTGGCGAGGTAGATGTTGCCGCGCAGCTGGCGCCGGTTGGCGGCTTCGAAGTCGAACTCCTCGACCCTAGACCCGTGGACCGTGACGACCCGGGTCTCTTCCGGGTGCATCGCGTCGATCAGCATTTTGTTGGCCATGTCGGACTCTCGGCATGGCGGCCGACGTCGTTCTCCGTGCCCGTGGTCCCGGCGGCACCTCGCCCGACGTCAAACCTGTCGGGCGCGGTGCCGGCCTCGTCGCCGAGGCGGATGGATTCGAGGGGAAATTGCCGTCAACCGCCGTTCGGCGCCGTTGGCGCCTGGGGTTGAAACAGGCCGGGTAGAGGGACGGACCGGGACGACGCACCGATTGCGCCTCCGGGGCACGCGCAGCGCTCTGCTGGGCCGTGCGTCCGTCCATCGTTGTCCCGACCTCGCGAAACACTCTCGGCCGGATGGGACCGGCCGTGAATTCCTGGGGTGCGACGGAGGATCTCCGCCGCGACGTGCGACACCTGCCCGATCGGGGAAGACACCCGTCGCCGCCAGGCGGGCCGACAGGGCCCGCCGCGACACCGCGCCCGTTTTCGCGAGGAATTCGGCCGCGTCCGCGGGCCGTTGCGGCGGCCGACGGGACCGGAAAGGGGTCGTCATCATTACAGACCGCTGCGCGGATTTGGCAAGGGTCAAGTGGGAATAGATGTCACGGAGGTGTCACCCGGCGCCTTGCCCGGTGATCTGCCTATGACCGGCGCGGGTGTCCCGGGCGGCCCGGAGCCCATCCTGCGGCGGACGGCGAGGCGCACGCCGATTGTGCTGAACCGGCCCGGATCGATCGTCCAACCTACCTCGTCGTCCTGAGGTGCCGGAGCGCAGCGCAGGTCTCGAAGGAGGCCTCCAGGGATCGCAGAGGCTTCTGGAGGGCTCCTTCGAGGCCCACTGGCGCGGGCACCTCAGGATGCGGTGGTGGGTGGGATCACGCGTCCAGGGTGCCATGTGCCTAGGTGCGTCCGCAGCGGATCCCCCGATGCCAGAGCCGAACCGCCCTCTACTCCGCCGCTTCGAGGCGCGGCGCCAAGCCGGCCAGCGCCGCCGGCTTCGGGCCGCCGGTCGCCCAGTCGAGCAGCTCCACCGTGTGGACGATGGGGATGCCGGTGCCCTTCCCGATCTGCGTGGCGCAGCCGATGTTGCCGGTGGCGATCACGTCGGGGCGCACGCGCTCGATGTTGGCGACCTTCCGGGCGCGCAGCTTCGCCGCCAGCTCCGGCTGCAGGATGTTGTAGGTCCCCGCCGAGCCGCAGCAGATATGGCCCTCGGGCACGTCCTTCACGGTGAAGCCGGCCCGCTTGAGCAGCGTCTTCGGCTCGGTGCGGATCCCCTGGCCGTGCTGCATCGAGCAGGCCGAGTGGTAGGCCACCACGAGGTCGTTCTCCGCCACCGGCGCCAGATCGAGCAGCGCGAGGTACTCGGTGACGTCCTTGGCGAGGCCCGACACCCGCCGGGCCTTCTCGGCGTAGGCGGGATCGTCGCGGAACATGAAGCCGTAATCCTTGATGGTCGTGCCGCAGCCCGACGCCGTCACCAGGATCGCGTCGAGACCCTTGGCGATCTCCGCGTCCCAGGCGTCGATCGCCTGCTTGGCGTGGGCGTGAGCCGAGTGCTCCTTGCCCATGTGGTGGGTCAGCGCCCCGCAGCAGCCCTCGTTGGCGTGCACCACCTCGACCCCGTGCCGGTTGAGCAGCCGGATCGCCGCGCCGTTGAAGTCCGGCCGCAGGACGCTCTGGGCGCAGCCCCGCAGCAGGGCGACGCGCTTGGTGGCCTGTCCGGTCCCCGGCGGGAAGCGGCCCGGCCGGTTCGTCGGCTCGCTGGGCGGCATCCCGGCGGGGGCGAGGTCGAGCATGGCGGCGAGGCGGTTGCCGACCCGGGGCAGCCGGGCGACCAGCCCCCGGAACGGCGCCCCGAGCTTGGCGGCGCCCAGCGCGAGGCGGAAGCGGTTCGGGTAGGGCAGGACCTGGGCGAGCAGCGCGCGCAGGAACCGGTCGCCGGCGGGTCGCGCGTAGGTCTTCTCGATGTGGGTTCGGGCGTGGTCGACGAGGTGCATGTAGTGCACCCCGGACGGGCAGGTGGTCATGCAGGACAGGCAGGAGAGACAGCGGTCGACGTGCTTGACCACCTCCGGCGAGGCCGGCTTGCCGCCCTCCAGCATGTCCTTGATCAGGTAGATCCGGCCGCGCGGGGAGTCGAGCTCGTCGCCCAGCAGCAGGTAGGTCGGGCAGGTCGCCGTGCAGAAGCCGCAATGCACGCAGGTCCGCAGGATCTTTTCCGAGGCCGCCATCGCGGGGTCGGCGAGCTGGGCGGGAGCGAAGTTGGTCTGCACGGTCTCTTCCTGCCTTCTCTCCTCCCCCTTGCGGGGAGGAGGCGGAGGTGGGGGTGGCTCAGGATCGAGCGATGCGTTGCCTCCTGCACCACCCCCGCCCCTGGCCCCTCCCCACAGGGGGAGGGGAATCTACAGTCCGGCGTACATCCGGCCTGGGTTGAGCACGCCCTTCGGGTCGTGCGCCGCCTTGATGCCGGCGGTGAGCCGCATCAGCGGCTCGGCCAGCGGTTCGAAGACCGGCACGGCGGCGCGAACGGCATCGGGCGCGCGGACCAGCGTGGCGTGGCCGCCCTGGGCCCGAACCGCCTTCCGCACCGTTTCGGCGCCCGCATCGCCCTCCGAGCCGGTGGCCAGCCAGATCAGGCCGCCGCCCCAGTCGAAGAACCAGCGCGCGGCGCGCTCCGCCGCGACCGCCGCCGCCAGGGCCGGCCCGCGGGTCGGGGCGGTGGAGATCCGCCAGAGCGCGGCGTCCCGGGGCTCGGCCAGGGGCGCGGCGTCGCGCACCCCGCGCCAGAGGGCGGCGCCGGCCTCGCCGTCGAGAATCTCGGGCTGGCCGTAACGCTTCAGCAGGCGGCGCAACTCGCCCATGCGGTAGTCGATGGACTCCGAGAACCCCTCGAGGCGCATCAGGGTCCGCGCCCCGGCCGCGCCGATCCCGGCCGGGAGATGGGCCGCGCCGGTGAGTTCGAAGGGCGAGCCGAGGGCTTCCGCCAGGGCCGTGACGGCCCGGGAATCATCCAGGCCGGGGAAGACCAGGGTGGCGACCCGCTCGCTGGCCGGCAGGACCTTGAACGTGACCTCCGTGAGGAAGCCCAGGGTGCCGTGGGCGCCGGCCATCAGCTTCACGAGGTCGAGGCCGGTGACGTTCTTCATCACGCGTCCGCCCGACTTGATCGCCTCGCCGCGGCCGTTGACGAAGCGCACGCCGATCAGGCTGTCCCGGGCCGCGCCGGCGTTGATCCGTCGGGGACCGGCATTGTTGATCGCCGCCACGGCCCCCAGCGTCGGTTCGCCGGTGCTGCCGTAGAGGCCGCGCAGGTCCATCGGCTCGAAGGGCAGCATCTGGCCCCGGGAGGCCAGCAGCGCCTCGATCTCCGCGAGCGGCGTGCCGGCGCGCGCCGCCACCACCATCTCGGCGGGCTCGTAGAGCGTGACGCCGGTGAGCGCCTTGGCCGAGAGCGTCGCGCTGTCCTGCGCGGGCCGGCCGAGCCCCGCGGCTGTGCCGCCACCGGCGAGGCGCAGGCCCTCGCCGCGCCCGGCGGCCGCCCGCACGATCTCTCCGGCTTCCGCCTCGGTGCCGGGCTCGTAGACGCCCATCGCTTCCGTCCCGGTCTAACTTGGATCTTTTCCAGGATGGGTGTCGCCGGATCCGGGGCTGGTTTCAAGCGGAGGTGGAGTCGCGGGGTTTCAGCGGCAGGATTTCCTACGGGGCGCGGCTTGCGCGGCGCCCGGGCGCGGGAACGCGGAGCCCGCCCTGGTCCAGCCCTTGTCCAGCCTTGTCCAGGCCCTGTCCGTCCGCGCCCCTGGCCCGGAGGCTGGACGGCGCCGCCGCGTGGATGCGGCCCCACACGCGGCGCATGTGCCGGGCCGAACCGAAGCCGGCACGCGCGGCGACCTGCTCCAGGCCGAGGTCCGACTGGGCGATCAGTTCCCGGGCCAGCGCGATCCGGGACCGGTTGACGGCATCGGTCAGCGTCATGCCCGCGTGCAGCCTGAACAGGCGCGCGAGGTTGCGCGGGCTCGCCCCCACGATCCGGCCGAGCGTGGCGGGCGACCAGTCCCGGGCCGGATCGGCCGCGATGGCATCCTGCGCCCGGTGCACCGCCGGGTGCAGGTGGCTGCGGCCTTCCAGCCAGGGCGAGAGCTGGGGGTCGTCCGGACCCCGGCGCATGTACACGACCAGGGTGCGGGCCACCGCGACGGCCGCCGCCGGGCCGGCCCAGTCCCCCACGAGATGCAGCATCAGGTCGATACCGGCGGTGACCCCGGCGCTGCTGAACCGGTCCCGGTCCTGCACGAACAGCCGGTTCTCCAGGACCGCGGCCCGCGGTGCCGTTGCGGCGAGGCGCGCGCAGCTTCCGTGATGCGTGGTGCAGGCGTAGCCGTCGAGCAGCCCGGCCCGCGCGGCCAGCAGCGCGCCCTCGCAGACGGTCACGACGATGTGGCCCGGACGGATCGCCGCGCGCAGCCACGCCACGATCTGCGCCTCCGCGGCGGCCTCGGCCTCCCGGTCCCGATCCGGGCCGAGCGGCTGCTCGGTCGAACCCGGCAGGAGCACAACCGTCCCGGGAGCGATCTCCGGCGGCAGCGGACCGGCGCCGCCGAGATCCAGCCCGACCGAGCTGCGCGTCGATCCCTGTGGCGCCGCGTAGCGCAGGTCGAAGGCGACCCGGTCCTGCACCGCCCCGGCGATCCGCAGCACCTCCACCGGACCGGCCAGATCGAGCAGCAGCGCGCGGGGCGGCAGCACCACCAGAACCGGGATGCGGCGCTCGGGTCCGCTCATGCGGCGGCTGGAAGGTCCCGGCCGTCCAGCGCCTGCGCCACCGTGGCGATGCGGGCGAAGCGGTCGGCGAGCACCAGCTCGGTCCGGGCCTTGATGTCGTCGGCGCCGAAGCGGCGGCCGTCGGGATGGGTCATGGCGAAGGTCAGGGTCGCCTCCGTGACATAATCCACCTGCCAGCCGCTGTCGGAGGCGTGGCGCGCCGTCGTCTCGCAGCACTGCTCGGTCCGGATCCCGGAGACGATCAGCCGGCGGATGCCGTGCTGCGTCAGCCAGCTCGCCAGTCCGGTATCGACCAGGGCGCTGTGGCGGTGCTTGTGGAAGGTGGCGGTCGGCGCGATCGCGACCGGCTCCAGGGTGCGGACATGGCCGGAGGCGTGGGAGAACGGTCCGGTGTCGGTCACGTGGAACACCTGCAGGACCGGGATCCGGCGCGCGGCGGCGCCGTCGATGAGCCCCTGCAGCCGCTCGGTGAAGCGCGGGACATCGGCGTCGTCCCAGAAGGGCCTGTGCCGGAAGGATTCCTGGACATCGATGACCAGCAGCGCAACATCGGACATTTCGTGCTTCCCGCTCGGTGAAGGCAGCCGCACAATCGACCGGACCGGTCGAGCGCGAAAGAAACCGCTCCGCCAACCACCGGACATATCCGGCCAACCTTGACCGAGCAGGAGCGGCGCGTGGCGGATTCACCCAGGACGATCTTCGTGCTCACCGGAGCCGGCGTCTCGGCCGAGAGCGGGCTCGGCACGTTCCGGGACCGCGGCGGGATCTGGGCGCGGTTCGACCTGATGAAGCTCGCCACCCCCGAGGCCTACGCGGCCGACCCCGACACGGTGCTCGACTTCTACGATCATCGCCGCCGGGGCTTGATCGCGGCCGTTCCCAACGCCGCGCACGGCGCGCTGGCGCGGGCCGAGGCGCGGCTCGCCGACAGGGGCGGCCGGCTGTTCCTGTGCACGCAGAACGTCGACGACCTGCACGAGCGGGCCGGCTCCCGGTCGGTCACCCACATGCACGGTGAGCTGCTCAAGGCCCGCTGCTGCGCCTGCGGGGCCGTCATACCGTGGCGCGCCGACCTCGGACGGGCGGATGCGTGCCCCGCCTGCGGCACCCCCGCCCGGATGCGGCCGGACGTGGTGTGGTTCGGCGAGATGCCGATGCACCTCGACGCGATCGAGGCGGCGCTGGCGGAGGCCGACCTGTTCGTGGCGGTGGGCACCTCGGGGGCGGTCTACCCGGCCGCCGGCTACGTGCGGCAGGCCCGCAGCCTCGGCATACCGACTTGCGAGATCAACCTCGAACCGTCCGACAACGCCGATGCCTTCGACGCGGCGCATTACGGTCCCGCGAGCGAAGCCTTGCCGCGCTACTTGGCGGATCTGGGGCTGTGAGGATCGGATCGGCCGTAACGCACCAGCCGGCCTGGCTTTTCTGACTCGTCGCCGGGAATCCCCTGCCAGGACCAAAGTCTCAATTGCTGCGAATCACATCCGCGCGACCTGTCAAGAACTGGCCGGGCCGTTGCCCACCGGTTACAACAGTCAAGCTCGGGTTCGGCGTCGCGGCCCGCCCGGGCGTTCGTTGAAGCCACAAGGGGAAGCCACGACCCATGCAGCACTTCACCGTAACCGACCGCGAGCGCGACACTGTCCTGGCGGCGCTGCGCTATTACCAGTTCTACCGGATGCAGGGTCACCCCTTCGACCCGCGCCAGGACCACCTGATCGATACGATCGCCGGCCAGACCGGCGATGCCCTGGACCTCACCGAGATCGACGATCTCTGCGCAGGCCTGAACGGCCATCGCCACGCGCTGGCGGCCACCGCCGCCTGAGCGCGCCGCTCCGCGCGTCCCGCCGGAGGCGCGGGACGAAACCGAGGCAATCCGTTCCGAGATGAGCATCAGTGCCGCCGGAGGCGGATCCCTCGCCGGACCCGGGCGCGACCCCCGGGTCTTCATCATCCCCGCCGCGGTCGCCGCGGCCGGGACTCCCCCCGAAAGGCCGGTTTGATCCGGCCGAGAAACGTGCCCTAACGGGCCCGCGACGGTCCTCCGGCCGCGCGAGGTCCGGGAACACGGATGCCGACGATGCGGACGGGCTCGGGGGGATTCCGGCGCGGCGTGATACGTGTCGTCGGCATCCTGCTCTTTGGCCTCGCCCCCGCCGCTGCCGCGCCCGAGAGCGTCGCCACAGCCCTCGTCGTCTCGGTGGACGTGTCGCAATCCGTCGACGACACGCGCTTCCGCCTGCAGATGGAGGGCATCGCCGAGGCCCTGGAAGATCCCTCCGTGGTCGGCGCGATCACCGGCAATCCGGGCGGGATCCTGTTCGCCATGGTCACCTGGGCGGACCGGGCGAACCTCGCGGTCGGATGGCGGCGGATCGCCAGCCGGGCCGACGCCGCCGCCACCGCCGCCCTGGTGCGGGCCACGCCCCGCCAGGCCGGCGAGTTCACCTGCCTCGGCCAGATGTTCCGGACGGTCACCGCCGCCGTGCTGCCGGCGCTGCCGATGCCGGCGGACCGCGTCGTGGTCGACGTCTCGGGTGACGGGATCGACAACTGCACCGACGCCGACAGCCTCGCGGAGGCGCATACGGCGCTGCTGGCCACCGGCGCGACCGTCAACGGCCTGCCGATCCTGGTGTCCGGCGAGAACGACGTGGTCGGGGCCGGCGCCTACCGGGCGCCGGGCTACGGCCTGCTCCCGACCCCGCTGCCGCAGGAGCGCACGAGCCTGGAGCAATGGTATCGCGCGCACGTGATCGGGGGGCCTGGGGCGTTCCTGCTCGCGGCGGCAGGCTACGGTGACTTCTCCCAGGCGTTGCGGCGGAAATTCGTGATCGAGATCAGCGCGCTGGGGCGGTAGGCTGCCTTTTCCGAGGTGCATGGAGCTTCGGTGGAGCTCGGCCCAGGATTCGGCACAACAAGATTTGAGATGCCTCTGTGAGGTGGCGATGCCCTGCTGACCCAGCCTTCCGCCGCCTTCCTGGCGTCCGGGACCTGGCGCGATCCTCGAGAGCCGCTCAGACCAGATGGTGTCTTCGGCGGGTGTCGCTCCTTCCGTCCTCACGAGCGAAGCGACGTAACCCAGGGCAGCGCGACCTCGAAGAGCTAGCGTTCCCCTGGTTTGCTTCGCTCTGCTCGCAAAGACGGCGCGAGCGGAGCAGAAAACCGGATCAGCCTCTTACGGCGCCTTCTTCAGCTGCTGCTCGGCGCGGGTGAGCGCCGCCTCGCAGCCCTTCGCGTCGCCCTTCGAGTCCGCCGTGCGGGCCTCCTCCAGGGCGACCTTGGCCTGCTGGGCGGCGTCCGCGCCCTGGCCGGCCTGGGCCGACTTCTCCGGAGGTGCCTGCGGCGACTCGTTCGCCCGCTGGCCTTCCGTGCCCGTGACCCCCTCGCCACCGCGCTTGGCGGCGTTGCCCTGGCCGCTGGTCGAGGCGGAGATCGACTGGGTCAGCTCGGACTGGACCCGCTTCGACACGCCGTCGATCCGATCGCCGCACGGCGAGGCGAGGGCGGGGACCGTCAGCATCAGGGTCAGGCAGGCCGTCAGGGCGGGACGCATCATCGGGTCGGGTACTTTCCAAAAGAATGGGGCCGCGGGTTCCCCCACGGCCCCAACGCCTTGCGGCTGGTGACGGTTCAGGCGCTCAGCTGATCGCGGATCGGCAATTGCCGCACCCGCCGGCCGGTGGCCGCGAAGATCGCGTTGGCGATGGCCGGCGCCACCGGCGGCACGCCGGGCTCGCCGACGCCGCCGAGCGGTCCGTCCCAACTGCCGCTCGGCACGAGGTGCACGCGGACCGCCTTCGGGGCGGCGTCGATCCGGAGCACCTCGTAGCCGTCGAAGTTGTTCTGCACCGTCCGGCCCTGCTTGAAGGTGATCTCGGAGGTGAGGGCGAGCCCCATCCCCATGACCACGGCGCCCTCCATCTGCGAGCGGATGCGCTCCGGGTTCACCTGCGGACCACAATCGACCGCGATGTCGATCGCCTTCACCTGGACCTGGCCCTTGTCGTCGACCTCCACCTCGGCCGCCACCGCCGTGTAGGTGACGAAGCTGTAGTGGCCGGCGATGCCGAGGCCGGTGCCCTTCGGCATCTGCCGCCCCCAGCCCGCGCCCTTGGCGGCCGCCTCGATCACGCCGCGCAGGCGGCCCGTCTCGATCGGGTAGCGGTTCGGATCCTCGCCGTAGTTCCAGACGTCGCCGATCTCGGTCGGGCTGATCTTGCGATCGGGTCCGATGAGCGCGAGCAGGTACTCCTTCGGCTCGCGGCCGGCGGCGTGCGCCAGCTCCGACACGAAGGACTGGATCGCGAAGGCGTGCGGGATGTTCGACACCGAGCGGAACCAGCCGATGCGGGCATGGGCGGCGGCCTCGGGGTTCTCCAGCCGCATGTTCGGGATGTCGAGCGGCGTGTTGACCAGCCCCATCCCGAGCTCGAATGGCAGCTCGTGCTTCGGATCGGGCGCGAAGATCGAGCCGATCGTCGGCGCCACCGAGCGATGCAGCCACGCCACCGGCATGCCCTTGTCGTCGAGGCCGGCCTCCAGGTGCTCCACCGAGATCGTGTGGTAGAAGCCGTGGTGGATGTCGTCCTCGCGGGTCCAGGCGAGCTTCACCGGCGCGCCGCCGACGGCCTGCGAGCAGAGCGCCGCCTCGACCACGTAGTCGGGTTTCGACTTACGGCCGAACCCGCCGCCGAGCAGCGTGACGTTCACCTTGACCTTGTCGTCGGGCAGCTTGAGCGCCTTCATCAAGCGGTCGTTGGCCGCCTGCGGACCCTGGACGCAGGCCCAGGCCTCGCAGAACCCGTCCTTCACGCGTGCCACCGCCGCCGGGGGCTCCATCGGCGCCTGGGCGAGGTGGGGCACGAAGTACTCGGCCTGCACCTTGGTCTTGGCCTTGGCCATGGCGCCGTCGACGTCGCCCTGCGTGCGCACGACCTTGCCGGGCTTGCGGGCGGCGGCCTCCAGCTCCTTGCGGAACGCGTCGGTGTCGTAGCCGGCGTTCGGGCCGTCATCCCAGGTGATCTTGAGGGCGTCCCGCGCCTTCATGGCCGACCACGTGTTCTTGGCGACCACCGCCACGCCGCCGAGCGGCATGAACTCGGACGGGATCTCGCCGCCGTCGATCTTGAAGATCTTGACGACGCCCGGGACCTTCTTGGCCTCGCTGTCGTCGTAGGACTTCACCGTGCCGCCGTAGACGGCCGGGCGCGCGACGACCGCGTACAGCATCCCGTCGAGCTTGGTGTCGAGGCCGTAGATCGCCTTGCCGGTGGTGATGTCGACATTGTCGATCAGCCCGACCTTGCCGGTGCCGATGTAGCGGAAGTCCTTCGGGTCCTTCAGCTTGACGTCGGTGGGCACCGGCAGCTCGGCGGCGGCCTTGGCGACCGCGCCGTAGCCGAGGGTGCGGCCCGACTTGGCGTGGGTCAGCGTGTGATTGACGGCCGTCACCTCGGAGACCGGCACGCCCCACTGCTTCGCGGCCGCCTGGATCAGCATCAGACGCGCGGCCGCGCCGGCGTGGCGGAAATGCTGGAAGAAGTGGCGGGTCGAGCGCGAGCCATCCGTGTCCTGGTTGCCGAAGCGGTTCTCGTCGCCCCAGGCCTGGACCACCTTCACCTTCGACCAGTCGGCCTCCAACTCGTCGGCGACCGTGAAAGCCACCGAGGTGCGGATGCCCTGGCCCATGTCGGAGCGGTGGTTCGTCACCGTGACGGTGCCGTCCGGCGCGATGGCGACGAAGACCTTCGGATCGTCGCGCCAGCCATGCGGCATGCCGTCGGCGCCGAACTTCTGCTGCTTCTGCTCCTCGGTCTGGGTCTCGTCGGCCCGGGCCGGACGCAGGGAGAGGGCCAGCACCAGGGCGCCGGCGCCCCCGAGGATGCCGCGGCGGCTGACGTTGTCGAGGGCCGGCTTAGCCGTGGCCATGTCTGCCATCATCTTCGCGTCGTGGATCACAGGCGCTCTCCCTTGCTGGCGGGCGCCGTCTGGCCGGCGGCCTGATGGATCGCGGTGCGGATGCGCGGATAGGTGCCGCAGCGGCAGATGTTGCCGCTCATCGTGTCGTCGATGTCCTGATCGGTGGGCTTGGGCGTGTCCTTCAGGAGCGCGGCGGCCTGCATGATCTGGCCGCACTGGCAGAAGCCGCACTGGGCGACGTTCTGGTCGCGCCACGCCACCTGCACGGGGTGGTTGCCGTCCGGCGACAGCCCCTCGATGGTCACGACCTCCTGGCCGGCGGCCGCCGAGACCGGCGTGATGCAGGCGCGGGTCGCCGCGCCGCCGAGGTGGATGGTGCAGGCCCCGCAGAGCGAGACGCCGCAGCCGAACTTGGTGCCGGTGAGCCCGAGCTCGTCCCGCAGGTACCACAGCAGCGGCATGTCGGGGTCGCCGTCGAAGCTGCGCGCAGCCCCGTTCACGGTGAGTTTGATCATCAATGCGTCCTGTCTGGCGGCGCCGGAGCGGCGTTCAGTCGGGTCCGAGCCGGGCCTGAGGCCAAGGCCGGCATTGCCGGCTCACGCGTGCCGATGCGGAAAGGTCGCCAGGCAAACGCTCAAGCTCAGAATAATAAATATTCTAAAGCAGGCCTTGGGCCGAGTGCAACGCAGGGATCCGGATAGTCATCCTGCCATGGTTGCGTTCCGGGTATGGCGCGTGCGGTGGCGCACACAGTCGGATCATGGGACGGCGGTCGCCAAACTGAGGGCGGGCGGAGCACTATCGTTGTCCGCCCGCTGTGCCGAAGACCGCTCTTGAGAACTGATGTCTTTACGGGACGGTCTCCAGATCCGTCCTGCGAAATTCGTCGGCCGTGGCGAGGATCGGCATGTGGAAGAACCGCGCGGCCGCGTAGTGGAGGCAATCGCCGAGATTGAGTCTGTGGCGGCCGGCCCGGTATCGATGCGCGGCCGAAAGGGCGAGCGCCGTCGTCTCGCTGGCCGGCGGGAGATCGCAGATCTCGATGCCCCTGGCATCGAGAAATTCGAGGACGATTGGTTCGACTGCTTCGACTGTCATGTCGAACTTGTCGGGCCGCGCGAGCGCCAGCACAGTTTCGAGAACCGCAACAGGTGAGGTTCGACACTGACTGGCCGAAGCGAGCGCTGCGGAGATCCGGTCGGCCTCCGGCTCGTCCGCCAGCAGGGCGACGATCGCGGAGGCATCCACGAACATCAGCGGCTTTCCCACATTGCGTCGTAGATCTCCCGCGGCAGAGGCTCCCGGGCGGTGTCGCCCAGCGTGATCCCATGCTGTGCGCGCAACCGGGCCGCGGTCTCCCGCGGCGTCTCCGCCCGGTGCCTGCGCTCGATCGCCTCCCGCATGGCGATGACGATCGCCTCGCTGATGCCGACGCCCGCCATGGCGGCGAACCGGCGCGTCAGCGCGTCGGCTTCGGGATTGTTGACGTTGATCGCCATGGGGATTCGCCTTCGTTGCCCGATGTAGATAGTCCCGCGCGTCGATCTACACCAGCGGCTGGCACGTTGCCGTCACCTGCCTCACCCCTCGAAGGTCTTGTCCATGCCGATCAGTAGATCGCGGCCGTTCTTCGGGATCGGAAAGCCGTATCCATCGCCTGGCTTGTCCCACATCAGAGTGCCGGCCTTGTGGGCGTCGCAGACGTAGAGGTCGATGCCGATTTTCTGCATCGTCAGATGGAGCGCCTGCAGTGCATCGACGCCGGCTCCGAAGCTGTCTCGCGGCTCTCCGGGCCAACCGATCGTGTAGCGGCAGATCCAGTGGCCGTCGTCATATTCCGGCGCGCAGAGCCGGACCGGAACGGAAATATCCGCGTCCGGACTCCGGATGGTCAAGATGCGCGTGCCGATGACCATGGCGGCGCGATCCTCACACCGTCACCTGCGTCCCGACCTCCACCACCCGCCCGGTCGGGATCTGGAAGAAGTCCGTCGCGTCGTTGGCGTTCTTGGCCAGCGTGATGAAGATCCGGTCCTGCCAGAGCGGCATGCCCGAATGCGCCGCCGGCCGGATCGAGCGGCGCGACAGGAAGAACGACGTCGCCATGATGTCGAACTTGAAGCCCTGGCGGCGCAGCAGCACCAGGGTCTTCGGGATATTCGGCGTCTCCATGTAGCCGAACTTCATCACGACCTTGTAGAAGTGCGGGCCCACCGGCTCGATCCGCACCTTGTCGGCCTCGTTGGAGCGCGGCGTGTCCACCGTCTCGACGGTGAGGATCACGTTCTTCTCGTGCAGCACCTTGTTGTGCTTGAGGTTGTGCAGCAGCGCCGCCGGGGCGATCTCGGGGTCGCTCGTCAGGAACACCGCGGTGCCGCGCACGTGGTGGGGCGGGCTCTTCTCCAGCATGCCGACCAGTTCGACCAGCGGCACGTCGGTCTTGCGGGTCTTGTTGAACAGGATCGTGACCCCGCGCACCCAGGTCCACATCAGGATGATCAGGCCCCCCGCGAGCAGCAGCGGCACGTAGCCACCTTCCACCACCTTGATCAGGTTGGAGAGCAGGAACAGGAACTCCAGCACGATGAAGGGCAGCATCACGGCCGCGGCCGCCACCGGCGACCATTTCCACATGCGCCACATCACCAGGAAGGTCAGCGAGGCGGTGAGCAGCATCGTGCCGGTCACCGCGATGCCGTAGGCGGAGGCGAGCGACGACGAGGTCTTGAACAGCACGGCCAGCAGGACGACACCGATCATCAGCAGCGAGTTGATCTGCGGCAGGTAGATCTGGCCGGCATGCGACTCGGAGGTGTGACGGATCTCCAGCCGCGGCAGCAGGCCGAGCTGGATCGCCTGCCGGGACAGCGAGAAGGCGCCGGTGATCACCGCCTGGCTCGCCACCACAGTGGCCAGCGTGGCGAGCAGCACCATCGGCAGCAGGCCCCAGGCCGGCACGAGCTGGAAGAACGGATCGGCGGTGTCGGGCTTCTCCAGCACCAGGGCGGCCTGGCCGAGGTAGTTGAGGGCGAGCGCCGGGAAGACGAGGCCGATCCAGGCCACCTGGATCGGCTTGCGGCCGAAATGGCCGAGATCGGCGAACAGCGCCTCGGCCCCGGTCACAGCCAGGAACACGGCACCCAGCGCCACCAGCGCGCCGGTGCCGTGGCCGAGCAGGTAGACCACGGCGTGCACGGGATTGACCGCCCGGAACACCTCCGGGTGCAGGGCGATGTGCGGCAGCGCCGCCAGCGCCATGGCGAGGAACCACACGATCGTCATCGGCCCGAAGAAGGCCGCGACCTTGCCGGTTCCGCGGTTCTGCACGAGAAACAGGGCGACGATGATCACGACGGTGATCGGCAGGACGTAATCGTCGAGGGCGGGCGTGACGAGCTTTAGGCCCTCCACCGCCGAGAGCACCGAGATCGCCGGGGTGATCACCGCGTCGCCGTAGAACAGCGAGGCGCCGAGCAGCCCGAGCATGAACACGATGCGCGAGCCGCCGAGCGCCTTCCGGGCAAGCGCCATCAGCGAGAGGATGCCGCCCTCGCCGTTGTTGTCCATGCGCAGCAGGATCGCGACGTACTTCACCGTCACGATCATGAACAGCGCCCAGAGGATCAGCGAGACGGTGCCGATCACCTCCTCGGGCAGCAGGATCCCGTCCGTCCGGGCCGGGCCCAGGGCCTCGCGGAACGCGTAGAGCGGGCTCGTGCCGATGTCGCCGTAGACGACGCCGACCGAGCCGACCAGCAGCGTCCAGAACCCGGCATGGCCGTGCTGGGTCTCGGCCTTCTCGGGGGCGTCGAGGGTCCCGGAGGTGGCCGGCCCCTGCAACGGGCCCTGACCGTCCGCGTCACTGGTTGGGGCCGAGTCGCGGGCGTCGGACGCGGGCTGGGCTGCGACGCCGGGTGCGAAGATTTGGCTCATGGGAATGTCGGAAGCTCGGGCGTGGCCGGCGCTTCGCGGTTCGGCTCAGGGGCCAGTCGGGGCCGGGCAGAAAACGCGAAGACTCCGCCGAACCGCGCGGGCCGGCCACCGGGCCGACCGCTCACGGGATCGTGGCGCGTTGCTACCACGGCCGCGTGCGGCCGGAAACCGTGTTGCATTGCGAAGGGCGCGGAGCTGGGTCTCGGCGCGGCGAGGCTGAGGGACGCGGGCGCGATGCGCCCGTCGTCACTCCGCCGCGGTGCGCGTCCCGCCCTGGCCGAATCGGCGCTCGATGTAGTCGATGACGATCGTCTCGAAGTCCTTGGCCAGCGTCGGGCCGCGGAGCGTCATCGCCTTCTTGCCGTCGATGAAGACCGGCGCGGTCGGCGTCTCGCCGGTGCCGGGCAGGGAGATGCCGATATCGGCATGCTTCGATTCGCCCGGGCCGTTCACGATGCAGCCCATCACGGCGACGTTCAGCCCCTCGACGCCCGGATAGGTCTTCTTCCACTCCGGCATCGAGGTGACGATCCAGTTCTGGATGTCGCGGGCCAGCTCCTGGAACGTGGTCGAGGTCGTGCGGCCGCAGCCCGGGCAGGCCGCCACCATCGGCACGAAGGTGCGGAACCCCATGGTCTGCAGGAGTTCCTGGCTGGCCTTGACCTCGACGGTCCGGTCGCCGCCGGGCTCGGGGGTCAGCGAGTAGCGGATCGTGTCGCCGATCCCCTCCTGGAGCAGCACGCCGATGGCGGCCGAGGCGGCGACCAGGCCCTTCGAGCCCATGCCGGCCTCGGTGAGGCCGAGATGGATCGCGTAGTCCGAGCGGCGCGCCACCTCGCGGTAGACCGCGATGAGATCCTGCACCGCCGAGACCTTGGCCGAGAGGATGATCTTGTTCTGCGGCAGGCCCAGCTCCACGGCGCGGTCGGCCGAGCTGATCGCCGAGCGGACCATCGCCTCGCGCATCACCGCACGGGCATCGATCGGCCGCGGCGACTTGGCGTTCTCGTCCATCAGGTGGGTGAGCAACTCTCCGTCGAGCGAGCCCCAGTTGGCGCCAATCCGCACGGTCTTGTTGTGCTTGATCGCCTGCTCGATGATCGCCGAGAACTGCGTGTCCTTCTTGGCCTTGAAGCCGACGTTGCCGGGATTGATCCGGTACTTGGCCAGCGCCTCGGCGCAGGCTGGATGGTCGGCGAGCAGCTTGTGGCCGATGTAGTGGAAGTCGCCCACCAGCGGCACGTGGACGCCGATCCGGTCGAGGCGCTCGCGGATCTTCGGCACCGCGGCCGCCGCCTCGTCCCGGTCGACCGTGATGCGCACCAGCTCCGAGCCGACCCGGGCGAGCTGGGCGACCTGCGCCACCGTGGCGTCGATGTCGGCCGTGTCGGTGTTGGTCATCGACTGGACGACGATCGGGGCACCGCCGCCCACCGTGACCGCGCCCTCACCCTCGCCGACCGTGACGCCGACCGTGCGGTGCCGCGGGGCGGGGCCGGCGATCTCCGGGCCGCCGCCGGCCAGCGGGTTCTCGGCGGGGATTTCGGAGGGGTTGGTGGCTTCCATGACTTCCATCGTGGACCTTCGCGTGCGCGCCTCGCGGGGTGCCGGAGCCGGGACGGCTGCCGGGCCGGTCCCGGGGACACGCCTCGCCGGAACTTCGGGGCTGCCGCGGGTTAGCTGCGGATGACCCGGCGCCGCGTCAAGGCGGCGCCGCGCGGGGCAGCATCGCGCATGACAGCATCGCGGCTGTCATGTCGTATCCGCGCGCGGATGTCGAGTTCGCTGCACGTCCCGCAGGCGTCTGCCGACCGCGGGACCGAGTTTTCATCTCCCTCTGTTGCTGATTCGCTCGAGCAGGGTGGAGCGCGATCCGCCGGGCGCATCCCTGGCGTCCGGTTGATGCTGCATTGCAGCATCCCATCTTAGCGGGCTGATCAGGAGGCCCATATGAGCGAGCAGTCCGGCGGCGCCGAGCCGCACAATCCCGCCACCGCGGTACCGGAGGCGCCCGTTTCGGACGCAATCGAGGCGCCCCCCGCCCACGCGCCGGGTCACATGCTGGCCGGTCCCGGCGCCGAGAAGCCGGTCGCCCTGGCGCTGCAGGGCGGCGGTGCGCACGGCGCCTTCACCTGGGGCGTCCTCGACGCTCTGATCGAGGACGGGCGGCTCGGTTTCGAGGCGGTGACGGGGGCGAGCGCCGGCGCGATGAACGCCGTCGTCCTCGTGGACGGCTGGCTGAAGGGCGGCCCGGACGGGGCCCGCGAGGGGCTGGAGCGCTTCTGGCGCGAGGTCAGCCTCGACGGCGATCTCGGGCCGGCCCAGCGCAACCTCGTCAGCGGCCTGTTCAGCCTGTGGAAGGGCAACCCGGTGGCCGAGTTCTGGGCCAAGATGCTGGCGCCGAGCCCCTACGTGTCGAACCCGCTCAACATCAACCCGCTGCGCAAGGCGCTGGCCGAGCAGGTCGATTTCGACCGCCTGCGCGAGGCCGACACGGCGGGCCTGTTCGTCTCGGCCACCAATGTCTGGACCGGCAAGCTCGCGGTGTTCGAGCGCGAGCGACTGACCGTCGACCACCTGATGGCCTCGGCCTGCCTGCCCACCGTCTTCCAGGCGGTCGAGATCGACGGCGTGCCCTATTGGGACGGCGGCTATCTCGGCAACCCGCCCCTCTACCCGCTTCACCGCGGAGCCCAGACCCGCGACATCGTGCTGGTGCAGATCAACCCCGTGGAGCGGCGCGAGACGCCCCGCACGGAGAACGAGATCCGCGACCGTCTCAACGAGATCACCTTCAACGCCAACCTGATGCGGGAATTGCGGGCGATCGACTTCCTCGACGGGCTGATCGAGGAGGGCGTCCTCGGTCAGGGCGAGTACCGCCGGGTCCTGGTGCACCGGATCGACGGGACCGACGCGCTGGAGGACTACAACGCCGCCTCCAAGCTCGATGCCCGCTGGACCGTGTTCAAGCGCCTGCGCGACAAGGGCCGCGGCGCCGCGCAGACCTGGCTCGCCGAGAACTACGAGCGGATCGGCCGGGATTGCACGGTCGATCTGCAGCAAGCCTATCAGTGACACGGGCCGCTGATCGCGAACGTGCGAAGCGGTCTCCAGTCGAAGCTTCCTGTCGGTGAAGACCGCTCCATCATCGCGCGCAGCGAAAAGGCGTGAGGACGGTGCGATAACCACGAGCGTGGCGCCGGCCGGACCGCTTCGCTGCGCTCGTACAGATGGCGCCGCCGAGACGATCGGCCGGAAGCGGCATGATTGATATCTTGATCGCGTTCGCGAAGATTTTTAGGCGAGAAAAGGTCCAGACCTCGCGAACGCATATCTAAAAAAGGCAATTGGCTATATTTTTCCGCCTAAATTTCCAGAAACACAACTACATATATTCTTCACGAACCTCCGTTACGCGCACCGGGATGGGGCGCACATCGCAGAATAGCGCGTCCGTCACTTTGGGGAGGTGCTGAAACATGTCGCTTCGTATGTCTGATTACAGGATCAGCATCAAGATTGCGCTGGTCATGGGTGCGATGCTCGTCGTTACGCTGATCGTCGCCGCCATAACCCTGCGGAACACCGATGAGATCCGGGACACGCAGGATTGGATCGGGCACACGCAGACCCTCTTGACACACGTCGACCGGTTGAACCTCGCGATCGTCAACCGTGAGACGGGCCTGCGCGGCTACCTGCTCTCCGCGGAGCAGCGCTTCCTCGAACCCGAGACGGCCGGGCGCGAGGCTTTCGCGGCCGCCTGGGCGGAGGTGCGGCGGCTGACGGCGGACAATCCCGCGCAGCAGATCCGCTTGGCGGACCTGAAGGCCCTGGCCGACCGCTGGGGCAGCGAGTTCGCGGATCGCGAGATCGCCCTGATGGGCGACGCGGCGACCCGGGAGGAGGCCCGCCGGATCATGCTCACGGGCGTCGGCAAGGCGGTCATGGACAAGATGCGCGCGAAGACGGCCGAGATCGCCCAGACCGAGCGCGCGCTGATGCAGGAGCGGGCGAATGCCGCTGCGGCGGCCATCGCGACGACGCGCTCCGCCATCCTGACCGGGCTCGGGCTGATGGCGGGCATCGGCCTCGTCGGGCTGACGCTCCTGCAACTCGGCATCGCCAAGCCGGTCCGCGCCATCACGGCCGCGATGACCCGGATGGCCGGCAACGACCTCAAGACCGAGGTTCCCGGCGTCGGACGCGGCGACGAGATCGGCGCCATGGCCGATTCGGTTCAGGTCTTCCGGGACGGCCTCGTGCGGGCCGCGGCCCTGGAGACGGAGGCGGCGCAGGCGCGCGTCGCCCTGGAGGCGCAGCGCAGGGCCGCGATGTCGGAGATGGCCGACGGCTTCGAGACGGCGGTCGGCGGCGTGGTCCGCGCCGTCTCGGCGGCGGCGACCGAGCTGGAATCCGCCGCCGCGCGCATGAGCGCCGCCGCGACCGAGACGGCCGACCAATCCACCGCGGTCGCGGCGGCGGCCGAGCAGGCGGCCTCGAACGTCAACACGGTGGCGGCCGCCGCCGAGGAGCTGGGTGCGACCGTCAACGAGATCGGCCGTCAGGTGCAGACGGCGGCCGGCTTCGCCGACACGGCCGTCTCCGAGGCCGGGAAGTCCTCGGACCTGATGCGCAGCCTGCGCGAGAGCGCGATGCGGATCGGCGACGTGGTCGGCCTGATCTCGGGCATCGCCGCGCAGACGAACCTGCTGGCGCTGAACGCCACCATCGAGGCGGCCCGGGCCGGTGAGGCTGGACGGGGCTTCGCGGTTGTCGCCAGCGAGGTCAAGGAACTGGCGGGCCAGACCGCCAAGGCCACCGAGGAGGTGGCCCGGCAGATCGGTGAGATCCAGTCCTGGACCGGAGACGCCTCGCAGGCGATCGCCGCAGTCGTCAGCCGCATCGACGAGATCAGCGCGGTCTCCGGCGGGATCGCCGCGGCGATCGAGGAACAGGGCTCGGCGACCCAGGAGATCGTCCGGAACGTCGGGCAGGCGGCGCTCGGGACCGGAGCCGTCACGTCGAACATCGCGGCCGTGGCACATGCCGCCGGAGGGGCGGGGACTGCCGCCGCGCAGGTGCTCGACTCGGCTTCCGGCCTGTCGGGGCAGGCCCGGCAGCTCGACGCCGAGATGCGCCGCTTCCTCGACACCGTCCGGGCGGCCTGAGGCTGGCTCCGCAGACCTTCGCTTCCGCCGGCCGGCGGCTCTGCGTCCATTCAGCCGCCCCGGCCCGTGAAACGATGGTGGGCTTGGCGCGTTGGCGCGCGAGCGGAAGCGTCCGGCCCGGCTTGGTCCGGCCCGGTCCGGCAAGGAGGTCGACGCCATGACGATGCTGCGCCGCGAAGCCCTGATCCTGATCGGTGCCGGCCTCGCAGGGGGTGCCCGCGCCGCCGAGGCCGCGCGGGCCACCGACTTCGCCTTCGAGACGGCCGAGGGCGCGCCGATGCCGCTCGCCGCCTATGCGGGCAAGCCGGTTCTGGTGGTGAACACCGCCACCGCCTGCGGCTATGCCGGCCAGCTCGCCGGGCTCCAGACCCTGTGGACCCGCTTCGGCGACAGAGGGCTCACGGTGATCGGCGTGCCGTCCCCTGATTTCGGCAATCAGGAGCCGCTGGACGGGCCGGCCATCGCGGAGGCCGCCCGGAAGAACCACGGCGTCACCTTCCCGCTTACCGCCAAGACCCGGGTGAAGATGCCGGGCGCTCATCCCTTCTACCGCTGGGCCGCCGCGGAGCGCCCGGGCGAGACGCCGCGCTGGAACTTCCACAAGTACCTGATCGCCCGCGACGGCAGCCTCGCGGCGGCCTTCGCCACGCAGGTCGAGCCCACGGATCCGCGGATGATCGCGGGCATCGCGGGCGCCCTCGAACAGGCCTGAGACGCCGCGAGTCCAGGAGGCGGGATTAAAGGCCGGCGCCCCCGCGTTCACACCCTATGACATTGGACAAGCAGAAGCGCCCGGACATTATCGACCTGCTGGTGCCTCTGCGGCGCTATGCGCGGTCCCTCACCCGCGACGCGCTGCGGGCGGACGACCTCGTGCACGATACATTGGTGCGCGCGCTGGAAATGCAGCATTCCCTGCGCCCGAACACCAACCTGCGCACTTGGATGATGACGGTGCTGCACAACGCCTTCATCGACGAGCAGCGCCGCCGACAGGTCGAGGCACGTCACGCCGACACCCTGGTGCGGATGGCCGAGGATATGGCGCCCCCCGCCCAGGAGGGGCGGGTGCGCCTCGCCCAGATCCGGCAGGCGTTCCTCACCCTGCCCGAGGAACAGCGCGCGGCGCTTCACTTGGTCACCCTGGAAGGCATGGCCTACGCGGACGCCGCCGCCGTGCTCGGCATCCCGATCGGCACGCTGATGTCCCGCCTCGGCCGAGGCCGGGCGGCGCTGCGGGCCTTCGAGGAGGGCGGGCGTGCTGACCGGCCGGCCGACGAGGCCGAGCCCGGCGCGAGCGCCCCGGGCGCGCGGCGCGGGCCGCCCTCCGCCCTCAGGCTCGTCGTGTCGGACGAGCCGAAGGGCCGGTCCGGATGGCCTCTCCGCCGCGCGGCCGGAGAGAACTGAGAGCAACAGCCCGGCGCCGACGGTGCCGGTACGATCGAACGACTGGAGCCGGCGGATCGCCTCCAGGGCACGCTGGATTCGAGGACTTCACGATGATGGATCCGATCACAGACGACGATCTCATCGCCTTCGTCGACGGGCAGATCGACCCGATGCGCCGCCTCGAGGTGGAGGCTCATCTGGCGAACGATCCCGCGAGCGCGGCCCGGGTCATGGCCGAGATGCACGACCGCGACGCCCTGCGGGCCTGCTTCACGCCGGTCCTGGGGCCCGGGCCCGATCGCAACGTCGTGCTGGCGCGCCGCTTCGACCGGAACCTGCGCTGGCGCCGGGTCGCGTCGCGCCTGAAGCGGGCCGCGGCCATCGCGGTGCTGGTGGGCGCGGGCTGGCTCGCTCATGACGAGATCGGCCGCTTCGGTATCCCCGACACGCTCGCGGCGACGCCCGACCCGGCCCTGATCGCGGATGCCAAACAGGCCCGCGCCGTCGCGCAGCTGCGCAAGAGCATCGCCAACCAGGGCGACAGCCCCGTCTACGACCGGGCGCGGCTGCGGACCGTCACGGGAATTGACCTTCCGGCACTTCCGGACGGCTGGCGGGTGCGCGACATCCAGATCTTCCCGGCCCGGCACGGGACCGGCATCGAGATCGCCCTGGATGCCGGCGACCTCGGCGAGGCATCGCTGTTCGCGACCCGCGGCATCCGCGGCGGCCCGGCGACGCTCACCGGCTCAGACGACGGCGATGTCCTGTCCTGGAACGCGGGCGACACCGCCTACGCGCTGAGCGGCCCACGGGACGACGCGGATCTGCGGCAGGCCGCCAGCCTGCTCGGCGCGGGCACGGCGGTGCGCTGAGCGCACGCTGAGGCTGATCGGGGACCCTCGACAGCGCACCCCGGCTGGTGCCAATGATCGGCCCATGCAGGCCGCGGATTCGGAACGGGCAGGTGACGGGCTGACGGCCCTGTTCGAGGCCGCCCGCGCGGTCCGCGCGCAGGCGCACGCGCCGTATTCCCGCTTCCGCGTCGGTGCCGCGCTGCGCGATGACCGGGGCGGGGTCCACGCCGGCTGCAACGTCGAGAACGCGGCTTATCCGGTGGGGACCTGCGCGGAGGCCGGGGCGATCGCCGCCATGGTGGCCTCCGGCGGGCGGCGCATCGCGGCGATCCTCGTCTGCGGGGACGGCGTCGGCCTCGTGACGCCCTGCGGGGCCTGCCGCCAGCGCATCCGCGAATTTGCCGGGCCGGACACGCCGATCCATGCCGCCGGGCCTGACGGTGTCGCCCGCACCTTCACGCTGGCGGAACTGCTCCCGGAATCCTTCGGTCCGGAGACGCTGGGTGAGTGAGGCGGCCGCCCTCGCGGCCCTGCGCGCCGCGGGCTTTGCCGGACCTTATGCCTGCGCGCTCGTGACCGGCACCGGGCTCGGTGGCGTCGCGGCGGCCCTCCATGACGCGATTGCCCTCGACTACGCGGCGATCCCCGGATTCCCGGGGCCGGGCGTCAGCGGCCATGGCGGCCGGCTGCACCGCGGGCGCCTCGCGGGGCGGCTCGTCCTGGTCTTCGAGGGGCGCGCGCACGCCTACGAGCGCGGCGATCCGGCGGCGATGCGGGTGCCGCTCGCCTGCGCACACGGTCTCGGTGCCCGGCGCCTGCTGCTCACCAACGCCTCCGGCTCGCTGCGGCCGGAGGCCGGCCCCGGTCGCCTCGTGCTGCTCGCCGATCACATCAACCTCTCCGGGCTGAATCCGCTGATCGGCGAGGCGAGCGACGCGCGCTTCGTGCCGATGACCGAGGCCTACGATCCGGATCTGCGGCTGCGGCTGCACGCGGCGGCCGCAGCCTGCGGCCTGCCGCTGGGGGAGGGGATCTACGCGTGGTTCTCCGGTCCGAGCTTCGAGACGCCCGCGGAGGTCCGGATGGCCGGCCTCCTGGGGGCCGACCTCGTGGGCATGTCGACCGTGCCCGAGGTCATCCTGGCGCGCTTCCTGGGTCTGCCGGTGGCGGCGATCTCGGTCGTGACCAACCTCGCGGCCGGGATCGCCGGGGGCGCACCGCACCACGCGGAGACGAAGGCGATCGCGGCCCGCGCCGCGGAGGATCTCGGACGCCTCGTCCGGGCCTTCGTGGCCGGCCTGCCCGAGGGAGAGACGGCCGATGACTGATGCCGAAGCCGGTGCCGTCGCGCGCCGGGCGCTGCCGCTCCTCGATCTCACCGATCTCGGCGAGACCTGCACGGAGACCAAGATCGATGCCCTCTGCCGGGACGCGAAGCGCGGTGCCGTCGCGGCGATCTGCGTCTGGCCGCGCTTCGTCGAGCAGGGCGCCCGGGCGCTCGCCGGCACCGGCATCCGGGTCGCCACGGTGATCAACTTCCCCGCCGGCGGCGAGGATTGCGCCCGCGCCACCGACGACACCGCCGAGGCCCTGCGCGACGGGGCCGACGAGATCGACCTCGTCCTGCCCTATCGCGCCCTCCTGCGGGGTGACGGGGCCTTCGCCCGCGACATGGTGGAGGCCGTGCGCGACACCTGCGGCGCGGCGACCCTCAAGGTGATCCTGGAGACCGGCGAACTCGGCGATCCCGGGCGGATCCGGGAGGCCAGCCGGCTCGCCCTGGAGGCGGGCGCCGACTTCCTGAAGACCTCCACGGGCAAGAGCCCGGTCTCGGCAACGCCGGAGGCTGCCGAGGCGATGCTGGCCGAGATCCGGGCGAGCGGTCGGCCCGCAGGCCTCAAGGTCTCCGGGGGCCTGCGCAGCGTCGCCGATGCCGGAATCTATCTGGACTTGGCCGACCGGATCATGGGGCCGGGCTGGGTGGGTCCCAGGACCTTCCGGCTCGGCGCGAGCAGCCTGTTCGAGACGTTGATCCAGGCCCGGGACCTGTGAGCATGCGGCTGCCCCAGGAGACGATCCGCGCCAAGCGCGACGGCCTGCCCCTCGCTTCCGAGGAAATCGAAGCCTTCGTGCGCGGGCTCACCGACGGCGCGGTGGGGGAGGGGCAGGCGGCGGCCTTCGCCATGGCGGTGTTCTTCCGCGGGCTGACACTGCCGGAGCGGGTGGCGCTGACCCGGGCAATGGCCGAATCCGGCCGCGTCCTCGCCTGGGATCTGCCGGGGCCGGTCCTCGACAAGCACTCCACCGGCGGGATCGGCGACACGGTGAGCCTGCCGCTCGCCGCCATGGTGGCGGCCTGCGGCGGCTACGTGCCGATGATCTCAGGCCGGGGCCTCGGCCATACCGGCGGCACGCTGGACAAGCTCGGCAGCATCCCGGGCTACGACGCGACGCCCGGGCTCGACGCCTTCCGCCGGGTCGTCGGCGACGTCGGCTGCGCGATCATCGGCCAGACGGCCGACCTCGCCCCCGCGGACCGCCGCCTCTACGCGATCCGCGACGTGACCGGCACGGTGGAATCCCTCGATCTGATCACCGCCTCGATCCTGTCGAAGAAGCTCGCCGCCGGCCTCGACGGGCTGGTGATGGACGTCAAGCAGGGGTCCGGCGCCTTCATGGCGACCCTCCCCGATGCGCGGGCGCTGGCCGGGAGCATCGTTACGGTGGCGGAGGGGGCCGGGCTTCGCACCGCCGCGCTGATCACCGACATGGACGCGCCGCTGGCCAGCGCCGCCGGCAACGCCGTCGAGGTCGCCTACGCCATCGACTACCTGACCGGCGCGCGCCGCGAGCCGCGCTTCCACGCGGTCACGCTGGCGCTCGGGGCCGAGATGCTGGTCGCCGGGGGGCTCGCGGCGGACCGCGCCGCCGCCGCGGAGCGGCTGGAGCGGAGCCTCGCGTCGGGGCAAGCGGCCGAACGCTTCGCCCGCATGGTCGCAGCCCTCGGCGGGCCTGCCGACCTCCTGGACAAGCCGGGTCAGCATCTGCCCGCGGCGCCGGTGCGGCGGCCGGTCCATCAGGACGGGACCGTGGCGGGCATCGCGACCCGCGCGCTCGGTCTGGCTGTCATCGAACTCGGCGGGGGCCGGACCCGGCCGGAGGATCGCATCGACCCGCGTGTCGGCTTCACGGACCTAGCCGGACACGGCTCGGCGGACGGTCTGCTCGGGATCGTCCACGCGGCCGACGCGGCGTCGGCGGAGCGGGGCGAGGCGGCTCTGCGCAAGGCCTACAGGATGGGCGAGGCGGCCGCCCCGCGACCGGCCGTGATCGAGGCTGTCGGCGCCCGATAGCCCACCGCACCGGGGGCGGGCCGCACCCGGGCATGACCGGGCGCGGCGTTCTCGTCTCAGCGCACGTCCCCGCGTCGGATCAGAGACGGCACTGTCGGGCTTACCAGCGGCCGTGGCCGTGACGATGGCCCCAGCCGCCGTGGTGATGGTGGTGACGCGGGCCGAAGCCGTGGTGGCGCCAGCCGTGATGGTGTCCGCGTCCCCAGCCGTGATGATGATGGCGCGGGCCGAAGCCGTGATGGTGACCCCATCCGCCGTGGCGGTGGCCGTAGCCATACTGGACAGTGGTGATGTCGGAGCCCTGCTGCAGTCCGGCATCCCGGCTGAGTGGCGCCGCCACGGCCGGCCCCGCGACGGCGAGCCCTCCGAAAGCCAGTGCGGTAGCCCAGCGGATACGTGCGGTCTTGGTGAACATCGGCGTCCTCCTGCTCCACGCCGGGCGCGATGCCGCGTCCGGCCGTGTCACAGGTATGCGCGCCTTAAGTTGACGCAAACGTGATCCATTCGCTCAGGCCGTGTTCAGGTCAGGGCCGGCGGTAGACCCAGACCCGGGCGGGCGGCAGGTTGAGCCAGACCCGGTTCGAGCGGTCGGCGGTGTAGCTGCCCGCCTCGCATCGGGCCGGGATCGGCGGCACCACCGCGTAGGTGAACTGCACGAAGGGCGCGCCCGGCCGCATCAGGTCATGGGCCGCGTTGAGCAGGTCTAGCCGCTGCTCCAGTGGCTTGGTGAACAGTGGCAGGCTGGAGATCGTCGCTGCGGCGGGTTGGTCGAGCACGCTTCGAAGAGTGCTGCGCATGTCGTAGGCGTCACCGCGGATGACGGTCACGCCCGGGAAGCGATGGGTCAGCAACCGGCAGAAATCGGGGTTGAACTCGACCAGGATCAGACGCTCCGGGGCGATGCCGCGCCGGATCAGCGCCTCGGTCACCGGGCCCGTGCCGGGGCCGAGCTCGACCACGGGCCCCTCAAGCCGCGGATCCACGTAGGACGCCATGGTCCGGGCGAGCATCTTGCCCGAGGGCGTCACCGCGCCGGTGACGAGGGGGCGCTCCAGCCAGGAGCGGAGGAACCGGGCCTCGTCCTCCAGGGGGTCGCGCCGCGGCCCGAAAATCGCGCTCCTGGCGGCAGGAGCATTCGCGTTGGGACGGCGGAGCGGCGGCAAGTCCTGGATTCCTTGATGCCGGATGAGAATGAAAGGCTAGGGACGGCGTTGTCTTACAGTCAAGCCGGGACGGCGCCTAGGGTGCGCCGGCCACGCCGGCCGGATGCATAACAGGTCTGCCCCCGTTTCGGATCCGGCCTCATGGCCGGACCGCGCCCCCGAAGAAGTCCCGCACCTTCGAGAAGAAGCCCGCGGATTCGGGATGGTTCTCCGGGGAAGCCGACTGGTCGAACTCCTGGAGCAGCTCGCGCTGGCGCTTGGTCAGGTTCTGCGGGGTCTCGACGAAGACCTGGATGTAGAGGTCGCCGACCTCCCGCGAGCGGAGCACCGGCATGCCCTTGCCCTTGATGCGGAACTGCTTGGCGGTCTGCGTCCCCGCCGGGATCCGGACCTGCGTCTGCGAGCCGTCGATCACCGGCACGGTGATCTCGCCGGAGAGCGCCGCAGTCACCATCGAGATCGGCACCCGGCAGAAGAGGTCCGCGCCGTCGCGCTGGAAGAACTCGTGCTGCTTGATCGACAGGAAGACGTAGAGGTCCCCCGCCGGCCCGCCGCGCAAGCCGCTCTCGCCCTCGCCGGCGAGCCGGATGCGCAGCCCGTCATCGACGCCCGCCGGCACGTTGATCGAGAGAGTGCGCTCGCGGTTGACCCGGCCGGCGCCCTGACAGGCGGTGCAGGGATCGTCCACGATCTCGCCACGGCCGTGGCAGTTCGGGCAGGTGCGCTCGATGGCGAAGAAGCCCTGCGCCGCCCGCACCCGTCCGTAGCCCGCGCAGGTCGGGCAGGTCCGCGGCTTCGAGCCCGGCTTGGCGCCGGAGCCGTCGCAGGCTTCGCAGGTCACCGACGTCGGGATCTTGATCGTCTCGGCCTTGCCGGCGAAGGCCTCCTCCAGGGTGATCTCGAGGTTGTAGCGCAGGTCGGCCCCGCGCTCGCGCCCCGGCGCGCCGCCGCGCCCGCGCGCACCGCCGCCCCCGCCGCGGCCGTCGCCGAAGAAGTTGTCGAAGATGTCCGACATGAAGTCGCCGAACTCGTTGCCGAATCCGGGTCCGCCCCCGCCCTGGCTGAAGGCCGCGTGGCCGAACCGGTCGTAGGCGGCGCGCTTCTGGCCGTCGGAGAGGCACTGATAGGCCTCGTTGATCTCCTTGAACTTGATCTCGGCGTCCTTGTCGCCGGGATTGCGGTCCGGATGATAGGTCATCGCGAGCTTGCGGAAGGCGACCTTCATCTCGCCGTCCGTGGCGGTCTTGGTGACCCCCAGGATCTCGTAATAGTCCTGCTTCGACATCCCGCCCTCAGGTGCCTTCCCGTCCCGGTCCGGCCTCCGGATCGCGACGTATCTACCATCGCACCGTCATCCCGGACTCCGCTTCGCGTCCCCGGAACGGCGGAGCCTTCAGATGAGCAGCGCACGCAAACGCGGGGCCGGATCGCTCCGGCCCCGCGCGGTCGTATCAGACTCGCGCGCCTCAGGCGCGCTTCTTCTGGTCCTTCTCGTCGACCTCCTGGAAGTCGGCGTCGATGACGTCGTCCTTCTTCTCGGCGGCCGCCGCCTCGGCACCGGCATCCGGGCCGGCCGCCTGGTTAGCGGCGTACATCGCCTCGCCGAGCTTCATCGAGGCCTGCATCAGGTCCGTGGTGCGGGCCTTGATCGCCTCGACGTCCTCACCCTCAAGCGCGGTCTTGAGCGCGGTCATCGCGGTCTCGATCGCGCCCTTGTCGGCCGCCGGGACCTTGTCGCCGTACTCGGTCACCGACTTCTCGGTGGCGTGGATCAGGCTCTCGCCCTGGTTCTTCACCTCGACCAGTTCGCGCCGCTTCTTGTCGGCCTCGGCATTCGCCTCGGCGTCCTTGACCATGCGCTCGATATCGGCGTCCGAGAGGCCGCCCGAGGCCTGGATGCGGATCTGGTGCTCCTTGTTGGTCGCCTTGTCCTTGGCCGTCACGTTGACGATGCCGTTGGCGTCGATGTCGAAGGTCACCTCGATCTGCGGCATGCCGCGGGGCGCCGGCGGGATGCCGACGAGATCGAACTGGCCGAGCAGCTTGTTGTCGGCCGCCATCTCGCGCTCGCCCTGGAAGACCCGGATCGTGACCGCGTTCTGGTTGTCCTCGGCGGTCGAGAAGGTCTGGGACTTCTTGGTCGGGATCGTGGTGTTGCGGTCGATGAGCCGGGTGAACACGCCGCCCAGCGTCTCGATGCCCAGCGACAGCGGGGTCACGTCCAGCAGCAGCACGTCCTTGACGTCGCCCTGGAGCACGCCCGCCTGCACGGCGGCGCCGATGGCCACGACCTCATCCGGGTTGACGCCCTTGTGGGGCTCCTTGCCGAAGAAGGCCTTCACCACCTCCTGGATCTTCGGCATGCGGATCATGCCACCGACCAGCACCACCTCATCGATCTCGGCAGGAGAGACGCCAGCATCCTTGAGCGCCTTGCGGCAGGGCTCGATCGTCCGCTGCACCAGGTCGTCGACCAACGACTCGAACTTCGCGCGCGAGAGCTTCAGCGCGAGGTGCTTCGGACCGGTGTTGTCGGCGGTGATGTAGGGCAGGTTGATCTCGGTCTGGGTGGCCGAGGACAGCTCGATCTTCGCCTTCTCGGCGGCCTCCTTGAGGCGCTGGAGGGCGAGCTTGTCCTTGGTCAGGTCGATGCCCTGCTCCTTCTTGAACTCGGCCGTCAGGTACTCGACGATGCGGTTGTCGAAGTCCTCGCCGCCCAGGAAGGTGTCGCCGTTCGTCGACTTCACCTCGAACACGCCGTCGCCGATCTCCAGGATCGAGACGTCGAAGGTGCCGCCGCCGAGGTCGTAGACCGCAATCGTGCCGGACTTCTTCTTGTCGAGGCCGTAGGCGAGCGCCGCCGCGGTCGGCTCGTTGATGATGCGCAGCACCTCGAGGCCCGCGATCTTGCCGGCATCCTTGGTGGCCTGACGCTGGGCGTCGTTGAAGTAGGCCGGGACCGTGATGACCGCCTGCGTGACCGGCTGGCCGAGATGCGACTCCGCCGTCTCCTTCATCTTCTGCAGCGTGAAGGCGGAGATCTGCGAGGGCGAGTACTTCTTGCCGTCCGCCTCGACCCAGGCGTCACCGTTGTCGCCGCGGGCGATCTTGTAGGGCACGAGGCCCTTGTCCTTCTGGGTCATCGGATCGTCGTAGGTCCGGCCGATGAGCCGCTTGATGGCGAAGAACGTGCGCTCGGGGTTCGTGACCGCCTGGCGCTTGGCCGGCTGGCCGACGAGCCGCTCGCCGTCGTCCGTGAAGGCGACGATCGACGGGGTGGTGCGCGCGCCTTCCGAATTCTCGATGACCTTGGGCTGCGTGCCTTCCATCACGGCCACGCAGGAATTGGTGGTGCCCAGGTCGATGCCGATAACTTTACCCATGGTGGGATCCCTCTTCTGTCGCGTTCAAGCAGACCGCCGAGCCCCGAAGCAGCTCGGCCCATGGCGGTGTCAGGGGTGATGTGAGTATGGGACCCGGGCCGGATCAAGGGCCGTGAACGGCTGAAACCCAGCGCGCAATCCCGCGTCGAGGGCGATATAAGAAGCGCCTTCCGGGCTCGCAAGGCGAAGCCTGCGCATTGCGACCGGAGGTAGGTGCCGGCGCTATCCCGTTGTGGTTAAACAGTAATGCCGCTGGAGGCCACGGCCGCGCCGGATGGCGTGATCGCATTTTGTTGCTTCGTTGCCACGTCCGCGCCATCGAGAGCATGTTAACGTTTCGACAAGGGGTTGCATGTGGCCCCGCCACTTCGTGTCCCTGTAGAGAACGATGCGTCTGAACCGCAGCCTCTTGCTCCCGTTCCTGGCTGCCGCGGTCGCGGCGCCGGCGATGCTCGTCGCGCCGCCGGCTCAGGCGCAGAATTTCTTCGAGCGTCTGTTCGGCATCAAGCCGGAGCGGCCGCCGGTGCCGCCCCGCGGCGTGCCCGAAGCCCCAACCCCCGCGCCCGCCCCGGCGGCACCCGGCGAGCCGGGTCAGCCTCCGGCCGCCGAGGCGCCGCGGCCCGCGCCCCAGCCCGCCCGGCCCGTGGTGCTCAAGACTCCGTCGGAAGACGGCGTGCTCGGGCAGGACCTTCAGTTGAACGGCCTGTCGGGCAACCTGAAGCTGGAGCGGTCCGGGACCGCCGTGACGGCGCGGATCAAGCTGCCGGGCACCAAGATCTCCCAGCCGGCGGAGTCCTGCACGGTGCCGCTCGGCGGCGGCAACCCCATCGCGTTGAGCACCGAGGGCAAGCCCGAGGGCGTGCCGCGCTTCGAGGCGGCCGGGGCGGAGTGCCCGCTGCGCTTCGACGTGACAGAGGGCGGAGTGCTGGTCTCGACGCTCGCCTCCGGTCCGGTCTGCACCTTCTCGGCCGCGGATTGCGCCACGACGCCCACGGGCCTGTGGGGCCCGCCCGCCGCGACCCTGATCCCGCGGGCGGGCGAGTTCGACACGGCGCGGGGCGTCGCCGACAAGGCGGTGCGCGACAACTACAAGCTCATGACCCAGCGCGCCCGGCGCGAGGACGTGCGGCCGATCGTGAGTGAGCAGGCGGCCTTCTCGTCGGATCGCGAGCAGCTCTGCCGGACCTACGCGCGAGAAGGGGCGCACGGGTTCTGCCACCTGCGGGTCACCGAGAACCGGGCGCTGGCGCTGGCGACGCGCCTCGGCGCCAACACGGCGGTGCCCACGGCCGCGGTCGCCCCGCGCAGGCCGCGGCCGAAGCCCGCCGTGGAGGGCATGAACCCGGATGCGGGCGTCGGCGCCGACGTCGCTCCGGAATAGGCGGCCGAGCCGATCGGGGCCTCGCCGCTGCCCGGCGGTTCTGGGTTGCTTCGCTCCGCTCGCAAGGACGGGGTGCCGCCCCGCCAAACCTCAGGCGGGCTCAGGCGCGGCCGGCGGTCATCGACAGCATGGCGGGATCGATGCCGTTGGCGCGCAGGACCAGATCGTACTTGGCGTCCAAGTCGGCGTTGAAGATCAGTGCCGGGTCGGCCGGGCAGTTGAGCCAGCCGTTGGCCATGATCTCGCTCTCGAGCTGGCCCGCCTGCCAGCCGGCATAGCCCAGTGCCAGGACCGCGCTCGCGGGTCCCTCGCCGCTGGCGATGGCCCGGAGGATCTCGACGGTGGCCGTGAGGCAGATGCCGTCGTCGATGATCAGCGTCGATTGCTGGATGTGGAAATCGTCGGTGTGGAGCACGAAGCCCCGCCGCCCCTCCACGGGCCCCCCCATCAGGACCGGCATGTGCCCGACCCGCTCGCGCAGGCGAATCGCGTCCGCCTCGGGCGCCACGTCCAGCTGGACGAGGAGGTCCGGCATGCTGATGTCGGTGGCCGCCTTGTTGACGATGATGCCCATCGCGCCGTCAGCCGAGTGGGCGCAGACATAGATCAGCGAGCGGGCGAAGCGCTCGTCGGCCATCCCGGGCATCGCGACGAGGAACTGACCGTCCAGGAAGTCCGGTCCCGACAGGGATGTCTGCTGCGGGCCGGCGCCCTTTCCGGCCCGTGCAGGAGCCGGAGGTGCGGAATCCGGTTTGCGGTGCAGAGGAGGCGCCATGACACTATGCTACGCCGCGTCCTCCGGTTGTCCAGCGGGCAAAAGGGACGCGGCAAGCGTGCTGCAAGTTCTGCGCGGTCCGATCCCGTGCGGAAGGATGGGCGGCCGGCGCGAGTCGCGCGCGGCCCGGTGACTTTTCGGGGCGCGATGATCGGGGCGGGTTCCGCCTCTCCGACCACCTTCGATCTTGAGGCGCAGCGCGCGCGGATCGAGCGCGCCCATCGAGCGCGTCCATCAGGAGACGCGGAGCTTCGTCGCCGGGCATCACAAGCTGATCGCGGAGCAGTCGAAGCTCGCCGCCGAGAAGACCAAGCTCGCGGTTGAGACCGCCAAGCTCGGGCGCGACCGGAGCCTCGCGCCCTGCCAAGGCGCACTGTCCGGCATGACGGCCGGGGCGCCCTGGTCGGTACGGGAGCCGCCTTCATCAAGCTCGTCGGGCCGTGAAGCTGCGTCAGCCCGCGATCCTCGACAGGCCCACGCCGCCACGCTAGGTCAGGCGCGCTGCTCACGCGTGCGATCCCAGCGCGCGGCAACGAGGGACCTCGCGATGATCCAGGTCGGCGACCATCTGCCCCAGGCCACCTTCCGGGTGATCGGCCCGGATGGCCCCATCGCCCGCACCACCGACGACGTGTTTAAGGGCCGGCGCGTGGTGCTGATCGGCGTGCCGGGCGCCTTCACCCCGAGCTGCCACCGCAACCACCTGCCGGGCTTCGTCACCCACAAGGACGAGATCCTCGGCCGCGGCATCGACGCCATCGCGGTGACGAGCGTCAACGACGTGTTCGTCCTCGACGCGTGGTCCAAGGCCAGCGGCGCGGAGGGCCTGGAGTTCCTGGCCGACGGCAATGCCGACTTCGCCAAGGCCCTCGGCCTGGAGATGGACGGCACGGGCTTCGGCCTCGGCATCCGCTCGAAGCGCTACTCGATGGTGGTCGAGGACGGCGTGGTCCGGAACCTCAACGTCGAGGAGACCCCGTCGAAGGCCGAGGCTTCCGGGGCCGAGGCGCTGCTGAAGGTCCTCTGAGCCGGCCCGCGCCGCAGCTCGGCCCTCTTAAGGCCACGTTCCGCCGGCTTCAGTCGCCGCGTTTCGCCCGAAGACCGGCCTCGAGGATCGTATGGCCTTCCTGCACGACCTTCCTATCGCAGAGTTGATCGCGAATTACGGCTACATCGCCATCTTCGTGATCATCACCCTGGAGAGCGCGGGGGTGCCGTGCCCGGGCGAGACGGTGCTGATCTCGGCCGCCGTCTATGCCGGCAGCACCGGCAACCTGAACATCGGCCTCGTGATCGCCGCCGCCGCGGGGGCCGCGATCCTGGGCGACAATGTCGGCTACTGGGCCGGGCGGCGCTGGGGCATGCCCCTGCTCCTGCGTTACGGTCACCTCATCGCCCTCGATCACGGGCGGCTCAAGCTCGGCCAGTACCTGTTCCGCCAGCACGGCGGGAAGATCGTGTTCTTCGGCCGGTTCACCGCGATGCTGCGCGCCTACGCGGCGCTGCTGGCCGGCGTGAACCGCCTCGATGCGCGCCGCTTCTTCGCCTTCAACGCGCTGGGCGGTATCGTCTGGGCGGCCGGTATGGGCATCGGCTCCTACTATTGCGGGCGCCAGATCGAGCACATCGTCGGACCGGTCGGGCTGACGCTGCTGGCGCTCGTCGTGTTCGGCGGACTGGCCCTGTGGCTGTTCGTGCGCCGGCACGAGGCGCGCCTGCTCAACGAGGCGGAACTCGCGATCCCCGGCCCCCTCGCCTGAACCGCCTCACGCGGCCGCGAGGTCGATCGCGTCCAGCGCGTCGTGGTGGATGAGGAGAACGCCGGTCGCTGCGGCGAGCCGGCGGGCGGCCGGCGTGAAGCCGGCATTCGAGACCACCGCGGCCCGGTCGCCCGACCAGTAGCGCTGCGCGGCGGCCGCTTCCTGCACGGCGGCGTTGCCGACCGGCTTGCTCAACCGCTTGCACTGGACCACGAGGCGCAGTCCGTCGCGCACCGCGACGATGTCGGCGCCCTGATCGCCGCTCGCCGGCGTCCGGTGGGCCCGCCATCCGGCCTGCACGAGGCGCGCCGCGCAGAACCGCTCGTAATCGAGGCCGTCCTCCGGCGCGTCCTCCTCCTCGGGCAGGGCCACGGCGGCCGCTTCCGCCTCGACGATCGCCAGCATCCGCGCGCGTTCCGCGTCGGCGAGATCGGCGTAGCGAGACCCGATCTGCGGCAGGACCGTGCGGTCGATGAAATAGTCCCGCTCGCGCAGCCAGCCATCCTCGATCCAGTTGCCGTAGGCGTCGCTGAAGCTCTCCTGCCGACGCCGCAGCGCCAGCGTCTCCCGATGCGCCCGCGCGATCCGGCGTACCCGGGCCCGGAAGCGGCGCGGGCGCCCGAGATGGCGCAGCACCACCAAGACCAGGGCGAACCCGGTCGCCGCCAGAGCGGGCCGGCCGTACCAGAGCGCGAACGGGCAGCCGATCACGGCCGTCCAGAACAGGCGGGCGACGAGATTGGGCTTGCCGGGCATCGGGGAGCGTTGGCGTGGACGATCGCTGAACCCTCGCAGGATCCGCTTGCCCGATGCCTAACCGCAGCCGGAAATCTGTGGACGCAGGTGCCGGTCTCAGCCCTTCCGTCGCTGGTGGCCGAGCCCCATGCTCTTGGCGAGATCCGACCGGGCGGCGGCGTAGTTGGGCGCCACCATCGGGTAGTCCGGGGCGAGGCCCCACTTCTGCCGGTACTCGTCGGGGGTCAGGTTGTAGTGCGTGCGCAGATGGCGCTTGAGCGACTTGAACTTCTTCCCGTCCTCCAGGCACACGATGTAGTCGGGCTGGACCGAGCGCCGGACCGAGATGGCGGGCCGCAACTCCTCCGTCGGCGCCGCCTGGGGCTGGCTGAGACCGTGCAGCGTCGCGTGGACCGCCGCGATCAGTCCCGGCAACTCCGGCGCGGGCACCGGATTGTTGCTCACGAAGGCCGACACGATATCGACCGACAACGTGAGATAGTCCGGTTGCCCTTCAACCGTGGCATCCATCCTCGATCCTCCTCGCGACCCCGGCTGTTCCGCCGCGGATCGGGCGGAACGCCGGAATCTGTTTCTGGTCAGCCCGATACAGGGGGGTTAACGCGCAGTTACTATGGTCCTGCGAATTTAATGGCAAGACCAATTTACATCGACCCACAAGTGCCGTTTTGCGGAGGATAAAGGCGGCTGGATATTACCCACAATGCGTACCGCCGGTGATCCCGACCCGGGCCTGTGTGGCGCCCGCAGATGCGAGGCGCTCGGACATTGCGGACGCGACGGCGCGCGCCATCTTGTATGCCGGTGAGCGGCTCGAGGGATCCCGCGTGATCCCGTGCGATCTCGCCGACAGCGAAGGACCACCACATGCACGTCGGCACGCGCGGTTTGCGGGGCTCTACCCCGTGACGGCGGCCCCATGAGTGGCCGGCCGTGAGCACCTACCGGTTCGACAAGCTGCTCGCGCCGCGCTCCATCGCGCTGGTCGGGGCGGTGGCGCGCGAGGGCTCCCTGGGCCGCAGCGTGCTGGACTCCCTGCGCGGCGCCGGCTTTCCGGGCGCGATCCTGCCGATCCAGCCCGGCCACGCGCACGTCGACGGCCTCGCCTGCGTGCCGCAGATCGCCGACCTGCCTGCCGTGCCGGATCTCGTCCTGATCGCGGTGCCGCCTCCGAACGTGCCCGAGGTGGTCGCCCAGGCGGCGGCTGCCGGGGCTGGTGCCGCGGTGATCCTCACGGCGCGACTCGGCTCAGGGCCGGACGATCCCGGGCCGGCCGCCCACCGGATCGCCCGCGCGCAGGGCTTGCGCCTCCTCGGTCCCGACAGCGCCGGCCTCGCGGTGCCCGGCGCCCGGCTCAACGCCAGCCTATTCGCCCACGCCCCCAACGCGGGCGATCTGGCACTGGTGTCGCAATCCGGCACGGTGGCGGCCGCCATCGTGGAGTGGGGCGCGCGCCACGGCACGGGCTTCTCCGCCGTCCTGTCCTTGGGCAGCGTCCTCGACATCGGCGTGGCCGATTGCCTCGATCACTTCGCCGCCGACCACCGCACCCGCGCGATCCTGCTCTGCCTCGACCGAGTCGCGGATGCCCGGCGCTTCATGTCGGCCGCCCGCGCCGCCGCCCGCGCCAAGCCCGTGGTGGTCCTGCGCGCCGGCCGCCACCGGCCCGACACGCGCGCGGCCGTCACCCACACGGGCGCGCTGGCGCGGCCGGACGCGGTCTACGCCGCCGCCTTCCGGCGGGCCGGCCTGCTCGCCGTGCAGGACCTCGACGAGATGTTCTCCGCCGTGGAGACCTTGGGGCGGCAGCGCCCGTTCCCCGGTGACCGGCTTGCGATCGTGTCGAACGGCCGTGGCATCGGACTCCTCGCCGCCGACCGTCTGATCGAGCGGTCCGGCACCCTGGCGGGGATCGCCGCGGCGGAGGGCCGGCCGGCGGGCAATCCCCTCGATCTCGGCATCGACGCGGCGGGACCGGCCTTCGCGGCGGCGTTGGAGCCCCTGCTGACCGACCGGGTCAGCGACGCGGTCCTGGCGATCCACGTCCCCACCGCCCGCTCTGAGGCCGGCGCCGTGGCCAGCGCCATTGCCGGGACGGTCAAGGCCGCCCGCGCCGGACAGACGCGCAAGAAGCCGGTCTTCGCGGTCTGCCTGGGCGATGCCGAGGCGGCGCGCGACGCCTTCGCCGAGGCCGGGATCCCGCATTTCACCACCGATTCCGAGGCGATCGAGGGCTTCCTGCACCTCGTGCGCTATCGCGAGGCGCAGGACGACCTGATGCGCACGCCGGACTCGCTGCCGCGGGACTTCTCCCCCGACACGGCCCGCGCCCGCACGATCGTCGCGGGTGCCCTGCGGCAGGGGGCGGCATGGCTCGACCCGATCGCGGTGAACGGCCTGCTGGAGGCCTACGGGATCCCCACCGTGCCGATCACCCTCGCCCCCGACAAGGAGGCCGCCGCGGCCGCGGCCTGGCCGATCATCGCGGCGGGCGGCACCGTGGCGCTCAAGGTCGTCTCCCCCGATATCGTGCACAAGTCCGACATCGGCGGCGTCCATCTCGACCTGACCAGCGAGGCCGACGTCCGCGAGGCGGCGCGCCGCATCCTGGCCCGGGCGCGCCGGGAGCGGCCGGATGCCCGGGTGACCGGTTTCGCCGTGCAGCCCATGGTCCGCCGGGGCCAGCGCCGCGAACTCATCGCGGGGCTCGCCGAGGATCCGGTTTTCGGTCCCGTGGTGGTGTTCGGGCGCGGCGGCACGGCGGTGGAGGTGATCGACGACCGGGCGCTCGGCCTGCCGCCGCTGGACCTCACCCTCGCCCGCGACCTCATCGGCCGCACCCGGGTGGCGCGGCGGCTCGAAGCCTACCGCGACGTGCCGGCGGCCGATCTGCCGGCCATCGCGCTGACGCTGGTGAAGCTGTCCCAGCTCGCCGCCGACCTCCCGCAGGTGCGCGAACTCGACATCAACCCGCTGCTGGCCGACGAGACCGGCGTGGTCGCGCTCGACGCCCGGGTGCGGATCGCGCGCGCCGAGCGGGGGCGGCACGGCCGTGGGCACCCGCATTTCGCCATCCGACCCTATCCGGTGGAGTGGGTGCGGACCCTCAACCTCAAGGACCGCACCGTCTGCGTGCGGCCCGTGCGGCCGGAGGACGAGGGGCTGTTCCTGACCTTCTTCCAGGGACTCGATCCGGAGGATCTGCGGCTGCGCTTCTTCGGGCCGGTGCGCGCGTTCAGCCACGCATTCCTGGCGCGGCTGACACAGCTCGACTACGCCCGCGCCATCGCGTTCGTGGCCACCGAGAAGGAGCCGCAGGGAGGCGAACGGATGCTGGGCGCGGTGCGGCTGCACGCCGACGCCAATCACGAGAGCGGCGAGTACGCCATCGCCGTCGGCCGCGATGTCCGCGGCACGGGCCTCGCCTTCGCCCTCATGCGCCTGATGATCGACTGGGCGCGCTCCGAGGGCATCGGCCGGGTCGAGGGTACGGTTCTCTCCGAGAACCGGCCGATGCTGGCCGTCTGCCGGCGTCTCGGCTTCGCGCAGGGGCGGGACCCGGAGGATCCGGGCTTGGTGAAAGTGCGGCTGGATCTGGCGGGGGTGTGATGTGTTCCAGTCGCCAAGGCCCCGTCGTCATCCCGGGGCCGCGGAGCGGAACACGGGATCCAGACCCGCCGACACGTCAGTCTCTCGCCAAGGCGGTGTTTCCGGGTTCCGGGCTCACCCGCGGCGCCCGGAACGACGGTGAGCGTGGCATCCGAGGACGGGAGGCGTCCCAGATTGCCGTCCCGAAGCTCTGCCCGCATGAAGCAGCTCAGTGGCCGCTGTCGGTCGCGTCGCGGGTGGTCTCGTAGAGGAACCACGTGCGCTCCTCGGACTGGTCGATCCACTCCTCGAGCTGCGAGGTGGTCGCCACGTCGTCGGCCTCGTCGGTCACCCCGTGAAGCTCGCGCATGTGGGCGGTCAGCGCCTTGTTGTCGTCGCGCAGCTCCTTGAGCATCTCGAGGGGCGAGACGTACTCGGCATCGTTGTCGGGCACGCGCGTCAGGCTCTTGGCCTGGCCGAGCGACCGCAGCACCGTGCCGCCGATCTTCCGGGCCCGCTCGTTGACGGCATCGATGATCCCGAAGATCTGCTCCGACTGCTCGTCCAACAGCAGGTGATAGTCGCGGAAATGCGGGCCGCTCATGTGCCAGTGGAAGTTCTTGGTCTTGATGTAGAGGGCGAACAGGTCGGAGCTGAGGATCGTCAGACCCTCGGCGATCTTCTTAACGTCGTTCGGATCGAGATCCGTCGGGGTGTTGAGCCGTGCGCTCTCGAAGCGGCTGCTCGGCTTGGCCTTGGCCATGGTCGTCTCCAATCGGCTGGTGCGGAGCTGCGCGCCGGGGAGCCTCTCCAGATGTCCCGGGGACGTGCGGCCGCGCTCTCATCCCGCCAATGAACGGCCGGATCCGTTGTTCCTCCGGGTCAGGAAACACATGGCTGGGTTGGGTTTAGCGGATGGGTTCGATTGATTCCAAACTACCGGATGCCGCCGAGGACCGGGGCTTCGAAGGCTTCGGCGCAGGCCTGGTAACAGCGGTCGGCTTCACCAACGGAGCGCCCAGGGACGCCTTCGCGACGGGCGAGGCGGCGGGGCCGGAGGCCGCGGGCGGGATGGCCCCCGTCGCCGCGGGCTCGCCGGCCGGCACATCGAGCTTGTAGATGTCGTCGCGGAAATGCGCCTTGCCGTCGGGCGTGGCGTAGCCCGTGAGGTACACGAAGGTCACCGGCACCGGCTTGATCAGCTTGATGTCGCGCCGCTCCCCGTCGGCGATGCCGGTCTCGATCTCGATCGGTCCCCAGGTCGTGCCGGGACCGTTCGGCCCGTCCGTGCCCTGCAGGAGCCAGCCGACCAGCTCCTTGACCTGGCCGACCCGGACGCAGCCGTGGCTGTGGAAGCGCACGCTCGCGGCGAACAGCGACTTCGCCGGGGTGTCATGCATGTAGACGGCAAAGCGGTTCGGCATGTCGATCCGTACCTGGCCGAGCGAATTGTCGAAGCCGGAATCCTGGCGCAGCATGTAGTTGACGGCCTTGTCGCCGGCCCAGTCGATATGAGTCGGGTCCACCTCGCCGGTCGGGCCCAGGATGCGGATGTGGTTCCGGGCGAGGTAGCCCGGGTTCTTGCGCATCTGCGGGATGATCTCGTTCTTCACCACCGAGGCCGGGACGGTCCAGGTCGGATTGAAGTTGATGTCGGTGATCCGGGTCTCGACGGCAGGCGTCGCCTTGTCGGGGGAGCCGACCACCGCCACGTAGCGGCGCGCCACCGCGCCGTTCTCCACGGCCTCGACGGCGGCCGACGGGATGTTGACGACGACGTAGCGCTCGCCGAACGGGAACTTCGAGCCCATCAGCCGCGCCGCGGAGGCGGAGAGCTGGCGCTGGCGTGTCTCGGCCGGCACGTTCAGCGCGTTGATGGTGAGCCGGCCAAGGATACCGCTGTCGGGCAGGCCGTGGCGGGCCTGGAAGGCCGAGATCGCCGCCACCAGCGGCGGGTCGAGGCGATCGCTCGGCGGTGCGTCCGCGGGCAGGTCGCCGGTGAGGGTCAGGTGGTGGCGCAGCGCCGGAATGGCCGGGCTGCGCTCGCCCGGCTTCAGGCGCGCGAGATCCTCCGGCAACCGCTCCCATCCGCCGGCTTCCGCGAAAGCCGCGTAGCGCTCGGCAGCCCGGAGGGTGTCGAGGAACGTGCGCGCGGTGAGCGTCGGGTTCGGATCGGCGGAGACCTTGGCGTAGACCAGGGGCGCCGGCTCGCGCGTCTTCTTGACGGCTTCCTTGGCGGCTTCCTGCGGCTTGCCGAGGGCAGGCCGCGCCTCAGGCACCTCCGCGGATCTGGGCTCGGCGGGGGGCGCCTCCGGTCGCTTCGCCTCCTGCGGCTTCACGATCTCCTGCGGCTTCGCCTCCTGCCCCTTCGCCTCTTGCCCCTTGGCCTCCTGACCCTTGGCGACCGCGGCCTCCGGTGCAGGAGCTGGAAGCACGGGCGGCGGGGCGGCTGGGGCGGACAGCGACGGCGCCGGCGACGGCGCTGCGTTCGGGCCACCCGTCGGCGCGCCTGCGCCCACCGCCTGGGCCCGTGCATCCACGGCGGCGAGCAGCGTCAGCAGCGACAGGCCCGCGCCGAACGCGGCGCGCGGGCGAAGATGACGGCGGGATTGGACCGGGACCATACGCGACACTCCCGACGGCGCCCGGGTCGGCGCGGTCGGCCGGGATGATGGGCTGCCGTGGTTACCAATCTCCTCCGCTCGAAATGGTGGTTGCCGGCCCGGATTCACCATCCTGCGATTGGTTCATCCGCCTGAGACTTCGTGTGGATGTCGGCCGGCGCGAAAAGGGCGCTTATACTTTTCATGATGTGCTGGCCTCGGTACCGCCGTCGTTGCGCGCGGAACGGAGCGGTCCAGGCGGCGCACTGCCCTGGATCCTACGCTGCGAACGTGATGACGGCGGGGCTGCTTCGACCGAGGCCGCCACGCGCAAACCGTAGGGCGGACCCGACACGGCCAGACAGGCCCCAACAGGAGATCGGCCCCCGCCATGCAGGATCCCGAAGACCCGCGTCCCGCGGCCATGCCCTACCTGCCGCAGCTCGACGGGGTGCGCGCGCTCGCCATCCTGATCGTGTTCGCGGCCCATTGCGGCTACAGCCACGTGGTGCCGGGCGGCTTCGGCGTCACGGTGTTCTTCTTTCTCAGCGGCTACCTGATCACCACGCTGCTGCGGATCGAGCGGGTGCGGGCCGGCGGCGTGTCGCTCCCCGCCTTCTACCTGCGGCGGACCCTGCGCATCCTGCCGCCGATGTACTTGACCCTGCTGGTCTCCGGGTTGCTCTACGCGGCGGGTCTCCTCGACTGGATGGAAGTCGCGCCGGCGGCGGTGCTGGGGCAGGCGACGTTCCTGACCAACTATCCCGGCCTGTTCGGCACCGAGGCGGTGCTGCCGGTGCCCCTGTGGAGCCTCGCCATCGAGGAGCACTTCTACCTCGTCTTCCCTCTGGCCTACGTCCTGTGGCTCGGCCGCCTGCGACCGCGCCGGGCCGCGCTCGCCTGCCTGGGCGTCTGCGCGGCGGTGCTGGCGATCCGGTGCCTCAACGTCTGGCGGCTGCCGGACTACAGCTTGAACTACAGCTGGACCCACACCCGCATCGACGCGATCCTGTTCGGCTGCTGCCTGGGCCTGTGGAACAACCCGGTGATCCCGGCCGACCGGGCGTGGCGGCCCAGGGCGTGGCACGTGGCGCTGAGCCTCGCGGTCATCCTCGGCACGCTCGCGGTGCGCGATCCCGCCTTCCGCGAGAGCCTGCGCTACACGCTCCAGAGCGCGGCCCTGTGCATGCCCTTCGCCTACCTGCTGCACGGGGAGGGGCCGGTGGTGCGACTGCTCGCCAGCCGGCCGATGCGCCAGCTCGGGCTCTGGTCCTACAGCTTCTACCTCGCGCACATGACCGTGGTGGCGCTCGTGCTGCACCTGAGCCCCGGGCTGCATAGGCTCCCGCTCATGCTGGCCGCCTTCCCCGTCACGCTGCTCTGGTGCCGGGCCATGTACGGCCTCGTCGAGCGCCCCTGCGCGCGGCTGCGGCGTCGGCTCCTGGCGGACCGTCCGCCCGAGCCGGTTCTGGCGGACGGCGCCCGCCGCGCCGGCGTCACGCCCGCCTGAGCGTGTCCCGCGCCGCCCTGTGGTCCGGCGCGGCCTCGAAGGCCGCCTTCATCGCGTGCCAGAGGGGCTTGCGCCGGAACGCAGCATCGAGCGGCAGCGCCCGCTGCGGCAGGCCGTCGGGCCGCTTGCGGTAGGGGTGGTCGTTCAGCCACGTGTCCGGGTCGTAGATGTCCCAGGTGACGACGTCGAGCGTGGCGGGCTCGTCCAGCACCACGTCGAGGAAGCGCCGGGCGAAGTCGGCCACCATCCGGTCGCGGGTCGCCACGTCGGACGGGAAGGCGCGGTCGTCGATGTCGAGTTCGGTGATCGCGATACCGAGACCCATCTGGCTGATCTCCCGCAGGAAGCGCCGGAGCTGGCCCTGGTCGATCGGGATCGTGCTGGTGAGGTGCGACTGCAGGCCGAAGCGCCGGATCGGCACGTTGCGCGACCGCATCGCTTCCAGCCGGCGCAGGACCTTGGTGCGCTTGGCCTCCATCCAGGGCACGCCCTGCTCCACCGCGTCCTCGTTCCAGGTCCCGGCGGCGGCCGGGTCGGTCTCGTGCAGGATCCGGAAGGCGAGGTCCACGTAGCCGGGCCCGATCGAGGCGAGCCAGGGCGAGTCGCGCAGGCCTCCGCCCCGGTCCGGATCGGCCTCGTTGCCGAGGATCTCGTTGACCACGTCCCAGGCGACGATCTGGCCGCGGTAATGCCCCGCCACGGTCTCGATCCAGCGCCGCAGGAAGTCCTCGGCCTGGGTCGGGGTGGCCCGGCCAAGGAGCGGGGCGACCCAGGGCGGCAGCGCGGCGTGCCAGACCAGGGTGTGGCCCCGCATGCGCTGGCCGTTGGCGCGGGCGAAGCGCAGGATGGCGTCGCCGCGGGCGAAATCGGTCTGGCCCGGCGCGGGCAGCACCTCCTCCATCTTCATCTCGGTACCGCAGACGAGGAGGCCGCATTCCCGCGCCACCGCCTGCCGATAGGCCGGCGTGGCCTCGAAGCGGTGAAACGGCACCTCGCAGCCGTACATCAGCCCCTTGGCGGTCGCGGCCGCCTGGAGGCTGTCGCCCGACCAGGACGGACGGCCGAGCGGCCCGAATCCGGTCGGGCTCGCGGCCCGCGCCGCCGAGGCGAGCCCGGCGCAGGCGGTGCCGGCGAGCAGGGACCGGCGGCTCGGAAAGGTCGGCATGCCGGGTCCTGCGGTTGGGGCTGGCCTTCGGCGGGGCGTTCGTGGCGCGATCACCGGCCACCAGAGCACGGGCCGGCGCCGGATGCGATCCGCGCCGTCTGCCGGAGCCGGCGGCATCCCCAACTCGCCTTCATCACGGTTTGCCCCATCTGAAGGGCGCCATCCAGCCGAGGACCGTGTCATGAGTCAGCACCCCGCCATCAGCCCCGGCCGCAGCGCGGTCGTCACCGGGGGGGCGAGCGGCATCGGGCTCGCCGCGGCGCAGGCCTTCGCGCGGGCCGGCATGAACGTCTGGCTCGTCGACCGGCCAGGGCCGGCGCTGGAGGCGGCCCGGGCCGCGGTGGCCGAACTCGCCGCCGTGGAAATCCGCGCGGTCCCCGCCGACGTCTCGGACCGGGAGGCCGTGGAAGCCCTGGCCGCCGGTGTCGCGAAGGCCGGCCCGCCCGCCGTCGTGATGCTGAACGCCGGGATCGAGGCCGGCGGGAAGCTGTTCTCCGACGCGGACACCTGGGCGCGGATCCTGGGCACCAACCTCGGCGGCGTGGTCAACGGCATCCACGCCTTCGCGCCCGGCATGATCGACGGGGGCAAGCCCGGCGCGATCATTGTGACCGGCTCGAAGCAGGGCATCACCACGCCCCCGGGCAACGCGCCCTACAACGTCTCGAAGGCGGGGGTGAAGGCGGTCACCGAGGCGCTCGCCCACGAGCTGCGCAGCCGGGAGGGCTGCCAGACCACCGCGCATCTTCTGATCCCGGGCTTCGTCTATACCGGGCTGACCAAGGCCCGCGGCGTCGCCGAGAAGCCCGCGGGGGCGTGGACGCCGGAGGAGACGGTCACCTTCATGCTGGAGCGTCTGGCGGCGGGCGACTTCTACATCCTCTGTCCCGACAACGAGACCACCCGCGGGCAGGACGAGAAGCGGATCGCCTGGGCGGCCGGCGACATCATCGAGAACCGGCCCGCCCTGTCGCGCTGGCATCCGGATCATGCCGAGGCGTTCAAGCGGTTCATGGCGGGATAGGCGCCGCTGCACCCACCGTCTTTGCGAGCCCAGCGAAGCAATCCAGGGTAGCGCGACGCTCAGTGTGTTCACGCGAGATCGAGATACAGGTCGCGCCAGTCCGGATCCATCGCCTCGATCAGCGCGAGCTTGTTCTTCCGGGATCCCGCCTTGATCTGCTTCTCGCGCGTGATCGCCTCGGCCATCGTCGGGTGACCTTCGTACCAGACCGGGCGCTTGCAGGCGTACCGGCTGGTGAAGCCCGGAAGGAGCGCTTCGCGGTGCTCGTAGACTCGTCTTGCGAGGTTCGCGGACACGCCCGTGTAGAGCGTACCATTTCGGCGACTGGCCATGATGGAGACCGCCGGCTCACGCATCGTGCTCCCTCGTCGCTGGCGCGGAGCACTGGGTTGCTTCGCGGCGCTCGCAAAGACGGAGCGGTCCGCGAACCTGGGACCTCTCGATTGCCCCCGGCCTTACCTCTCCTCTGGCGAGACCCTTGCACCCAGGTTACGTGAGTGCGACGCAGCAACCGCACGAGTCAGCGCACGCCAACCGGGAGCCGCCCTTGGCCACGATCATCCCCGTCGCCTCCTTCGACTGCGTCGTGTTCGGCGCGACCGGCGATCTGACCGCGCGAAAGCTTCTGCCCGCCCTGTTCTACCGCTTCCGGGACGGTCAGATCCCGGACACCAGCCGGATCATCGGCGCCTCGCGCTCCGAGCTGTCCGTCGACGCCTTTCGCGAACACGCGCGCGACGCCCTCAAGCGCTTCGTGCCCGCCGCCGACCTGACCGAGGACGCCCTCGCCCGGTTCCTCGCCCACGTGGACTACGTGGCGGTGGACGGCGCCGGCGAGAGCGGGTGGGGGGACCTCGTGGCCAAGCTCGATGAGCGGCCCGATCAAGTGCGACCCTACTATCTCGCCACCTCGCCCGACCTCTACGGCTCGATCTGCCGCAACCTCGCTGCCCACGGGCTGGTCGGCGCGAAATCCCGCGTCGTGCTGGAGAAGCCGATCGGCAAGGATCTCAAATCCGCCAAGGCCATCAACGACGCCGTGGGCGAAGTCTTCCCCGAGTCGCAGATCTTCCGGATCGACCACTATCTCGGCAAGGAGACGGTCCAGAACCTGCTCAGCTTGCGCTTCGCCAACACCATCTTCGAGCGGCTCTGGACCTCGGACGTGATCGACCATGTCCAGATCACCGTGGCCGAGACGGTCGGCGTCGAGGGCCGCGCCGGCTACTACGACACGTCGGGCGCCATGCGCGACATGCTGCAGAACCACATCCTGCAGTTGCTCTGCCTCACCGCCATGGAAAGTCCGCTCAATCTCGAGGCGAACTCCGTCCGCGACGAGAAGCTGAAGGTGCTGCGCGCCCTGAAGCCGATCACCGCCCACGACATCCAGTCTGCCACGGTCCGCGGCCAGTACGTGGCCGGCGCGGTCGACGGGCAACCCGTGGAGGGCTACCTCGCCGAACTCGGCCACGAGAGCCGGACCGAGACCTTCGTGGCCATGAAGGTCGAGATCCAGTCGGGGCGCTGGGCCGGCGTGCCGTTCTATCTCCGCACCGGCAAGCGCCTGCCGCGGAAGCTCTCGGAGATCGTGGTGCAGTTCCGCGCCTCGCCGTTCTCGATCTTCCCCGAGGAGGCTTTCGGCCGCGAGCCGAATCGCCTCGTCATCCGCCTGCAGCCGCAGGAGGGCATGAAGCTCGAGGTGATGACCAAGGATCCGGGGCCCGGCGGCCTGCGCCTGCGCCCGACCGACCTCGACATCTCGTTCGAGGAGACCTTCAAGCAGCGCTACCCGGACGCCTATGAGCGGCTGCTGATGGATGTGGTGCGGGGCAACGCCACCCTGTTCATGCGCCGCGACGAGGTCGAGGCCGCCTGGGCCTGGGCGGACGGCGTGCTCAAGGCCTGGGCCGACCGGCCGGAGGCACCGCGGCCCTATCCCGCCGGGAGCTGGGGGCCGACGGCCGCCATCGCGCTGATCGAGCGCGACGGCCGGACGTGGCACGAGGAGCTGCGGTGAAGCTGTCCACAGCTTACGGCCAAGCTGCCTTGATACCGTCAAGCCCGAGGTGGACCCTGCCTGCGCCGCCGATCACCGCCCCGCCAGAGGGCTGGGTCCGGCTCACCACAAGGGACCATCAGATGCTCGACCCAAACCGGGACGCGGCCGTCCAGGCCGAGCGCCGCATGGAGCGGTCGGTCGCCGCCGCCCTGCGCGTCATCGCCGCTGCTCACGACGAGCGGCAGGCACCCCCCGTCTCCGCTGCCCGGCGCCGGTTGAGCGAGGTCTATGGTGAGACCCGCTTGGCGCGCCGCCTGGAGCAGGAGCGCCGCACGGCTTGAGTCGCCTCGTCTCTGCGCTGAGCGAAGCCATCCGGAAGCGCCGCGCTCACCGTGGTCACGCTACCCTGCGTCGCTTCGCTGCGCTCGCGATGACGGCATCTAGACCACGGCGTCCCAGGTCTCGCTGAGCGGCATAGTTCCGCGAATCAGCCGGGCGCGCAGCACCACGTCGCCCGCCGGAAGCGGCTCCGGCGGCCGCCACTCGACGTAGATGCGCCATCCGCCGGTCTGCGGCACGAAATTGGCCACCGGCTCGTGCATCGTGCCCGCACTGGCCGAGACATCCACCGAGATCGCATCGTCAGGGCCGTGCGGCAGGCTCGGCCCCTCGAAGTCGATCACGCAGAGCCGCCGCTGCGGACTTGGCGGCTTCGTGGGACGCAGCCGCTCCGCCGAGCCGAACCGGGTCGAGGTGACCCGCGCGAGGGCCGCCTCGGGAATCGCCGCGACGGGCTCCGCTCCGACGGTGGTCAGGCCGTAGGCGAGCCGCAGGGGCGCGCCCGGCTGAGCCGCGGCCGCCGGCACGAAGGCCGCCACGATGTTGTCCATGTACTCCTCGACCGAGGGGATCTCGTAGAGTTGCACGGCGCCCGCCGCGAAGGCAGAGCCGCCGGCCTCCGGCGACACCCACAGGCCGGGCCGCGCTTCCTGGCGCGCCTCGACATCCAGATAGGCGGCAAAATTCCGCTGCCGCTGGAGCAGGCCGAAGCCCGCGAGCGGCGCAGCCGCGAAGGCCGAGATCTGCGGCTGCGCGCGCCCGTTGACGAGCGGCCGCCAGATCCGGTCGATCCGCGCCGGATCGACACCGGCACCGGCACCGGAAGCGACGCACAGCCCGTCCGAGTCGTGCACCTGCGGCCGGAAATCGTCGACCGGCTTGGCGTCCCGGGCACCGGGCCCGTTCTCGCCATACAGGAACATGCTGGTGAGCGGCGCCAGCCCGAGCTTCGCGACCGTCTGGCGCGGATGCAGCTCCGCCGTGACCGCGATGCGGGCCGGGTCGCCGGGGGTGATGGCGAACCGGTAGGCACCGGCGACGCTGGGACTGTCGAGGAGCGACAGCACCGTCAGGCTGCGGGCTTCGGGCTCCGGCTCGCAGATCCAGTGGGCGACGAAATCGGGGAATTCCTCCCCCTCCGGCGCGCCGGTTCCGATGGCGAGGCCGCGGGCCGAGAGACCGTATTCCTGGTTCGCGGCCCGCAGACGGAAGTAGGAGGCGCCGAGGAAAACCAGGAATTCCTCCTGAAATCCTTTCGGCCGCCAGGACGGCGTCTCCGGGAAGGCGTAGTGCAGGCGGAAGCCTGCGAAGCCGAGATCCGGTGCAAAGCTTTGCCCGGCGAGTCCCGCGCCCAGATCGAACAGCCGACTCGCGTAGGGGATCGGGCGCGCGGCTCCGCTGCGGGGCTGAAGGTAGAGGGCCACCCGCTTGCGCTGCAGGAAGCCGCGGTGGAACAGCTGCGCGCTGAAGGTCTCGCCGAGCCGGATGCCCTCGTCCGGGCGGAAGGTGATCGCCCGGTAGCCGTCATAGTCGAGGGCGGCGAGCGCGGGCGGCAGGTCCTCGGCCGGCGCCGCGTAGGGCGCGGCGGCGCGGCGCGCCGCCTCGGCCGACAGGACTTCGAAGGTCATCGCGCCCGCCTGCGGCTGAAGCGCCGACCCGGCCCACGTTCTGGACCCATTCAGATCGGCCGCGCTAGGTAGGAGCGTGCCGGCAGCCGCGGTCAGGGCGTTTCGAAGAACGCGGCGTCGGGAGGGGGGATCGATCCGTTCGGCTTCCGGCTGCGCGTGCGGCCGGCTCGGCTCCGTGTCCTCACCCCGCACATCGGTATCCACGGTCATCGGTTCCCGGCCTCAGGCGGCGGGGCGGCCGGCAGCCTTCCACGGTCGAGTTCCTCGCGCCATGCCCCCTCGTCCCATCTCTTCGCGCCCCATGTCCTCACGCGTCACTTCCTCCGCCGAGCCGTCGCACCGGAACGCGGGTCCGTCCCTATCCGATCCGTCGGCGCCGGTGACGCTTCGGGAGATCTGGACCGGCCTGCGGGCGGGACGGGTCCTGCGCGCCCGGCGCCTCGCCCTGGCGGTGCCTAGCCTCATCACCGGAGGCGGCCTCGCGTGGCTCGCGGCGCTGGCCTACCCGGCCGGGGTCAGCCCTCTGGGATGGGCGGTGCTCATCCTGTTCAGCCTCGTCATGGGCTGGCAGGCCTTCGTCGCCTGCCAGTACGCCTACGGCCTCGTGGCCGACCTGCTGGCAGCCCGGGCGAAGTCGGCGCTGGAGCGCCGCTCCGAGGATGCGGAGATCGTAGCGACCGGCGAAGGACGCACCGCCGCCGTGGTGGCGATCCACGCCGAGGATGCGGTGGCGGTCTTCGCCCGCCTGCGGGTGATGGCGCGGTCGCTCGCCCGCGCGAACGCCGAGGCCATCGACATCTTCGTCCTGTCCGACACGCGCGACGGCGCGATCGCCGCGGTCGAGGAGCACGAATTCGCCCGCATCCAGGCCTGGGCGGCGGCCGACCCGGCGCTGCCGCGGATCCGCTACCGGCGGCGGACCGAGAATCTCGGCCGCAAGGCCGGCAACATCGGCGAGTTCTGCCGCAGCTACGGTGCCGAATACGCCTTCATGATCGTGCTGGACGCCGACAGCCTCATGACCGGCGCGGCCATGACCCGGCTGGTCGGGCTGATGCAGGCGAGCCCCCGCACCGGCCTGATCCAGACCGTCTCGTACGCGGCGGGCCGGGACACCCTGTTCGCCCGCATCCAGCAATTCGCCGTGCGCCTCTACGCGCCCTTGGCTTTGCGCTGCCTGGAGACCTGGCAGGGGCCGGAGGGCAGCTACTGGGGCCACAACGCGATCCTGCGGATCCAGGCCTTCGCGGAGAACGCGCAGCTCCCCCGGCTGCCGGGCCGGGAGCCGCTGGGCGGCGAGATCCTGTGCCACGACATCGTCGAGGGCGCGCTGATGGTGCGCGCCGGCTGGGAGGTGCGGCTGCTGCCCGAGATGGGCGGCACCTGGGAGGAGATGCCCACCAACCTCATCGACCTCCTCGGCCGGGAGCGCCGCTGGTGCCAGGGCAACCTCCAGCACCTCCGGGTCCTGCCCTGGGCCGGCCTGCACGGCGCGAGCCGCTGGCATCTGCTGGTCGGCATCCTCTCCTACGGCGTGCTGCCTCTCTGGATCGCCTTCCTCGGCCTCGCCGCCTGGCAGGCCGCGCGGACCGGGGATCTCGGCCTCCTCGCCTACGGATTGACCGGACAGGGCGCCGCCGCCCACGCGTTGGCCGCCCTCAGCGTCGCCGTGCTGGCGCTGCCGAAGCTTCTGAGCCTCGGCCACGTCCTCGCGTCCCCGGAGCGGCGCGCGGATTTCGGCGGCACCCGGGCGCTGCTCGCGAGCGCCGCCCTGGAGCAGGCCGTGTGGGTGGTCCTGTGGCCGGTCCTGACCCTGTTCACCGCCGGGGCCGTGGTCTCGACCTTCCTGGGCCGGGTGGTGCGCTGGGAGACGCAGGACCGAGACGACCGGCAGGTCTCCTGGTCCGAGGCCTTCCGGCTCCAGGCCGACGCGGTCGTGGTCGGCAGCCTGATCTGCTTCGCCCTGGCGATGGCCGGCAACCTGTGGCTCACCCTGTGGATGGCGCCGCTGGCCCTGGCGCTCCTCACCAGCCCCGCCCAGAGCGTCTGGACGAGCCGGGCCGATCTCGGCCGCTTCGCCCGGGCCCGGGGCCTGTTCCTCAACGCCGACGACACCCGCCAGGCGCCGGAACTCGCCGAGCTCGCCCAGATCCGCGGCCTGCCGGCCGCGCCGACGGCGCTCCGCCCGGTCGCCCGGGAGACGGCCATCTGGCTCGCCGCCGACGAGGCCTGAGGCCGGGAATTCGCCTGCAAATCGAGGGCATTGATACCCGAGACGATCGGAAATCGTCCCTCGTCTTACGGCCAAGCTGCCACAGTGTTGCCATCGAGTCACGGGTTTCCGGAACCGCCCCATCGGGGCGGTTTCAGGCTTGGCTTTGGGATGGGAGCGTTTACCCCTTGGCGAGGATCGGCACGGCATCGTGCCCCGGTATTCGCCGCGTTCCCACCATAGTCTGCGCCTGCCCCGAGAGGCTTTGATGCGTCGTATTCTCCCCGCCCTGATCGGGCTTTTCGGCGTGGCCGCCTGCGCCGCGCCGGCTCTCGCCTACGAGATCGATCCGCTGACCCGCCAGCCGCTGAACGACGCGCTGACCGTGCGCGTGCGCCCGCAGGCCGTCGAGACCGTCGCGGTGCCGGTGGCCAACGCCGCGCTCAACACCGCCGACCCGATGGACCAGGATGCGGCGGTGCCGCAGATGTCGGCCATCCCGCGGGAAGTCGTGGCGTATAACGGCCCCTACGGCGCCGGCACGATCGTCGTCTCCACGGCCGAGCGGCGCCTCTACTACGTGATGGGCGGCGGGCAGGCCCTGCGCTACGGCGTCGGCGTCGGCCGCCCGGGCTTCACCTGGGGCGGCGTGCAGACCATCACGATGAAGCGCGAGTGGCCGGATTGGCGTCCGCCGTCGACCATGCTCAAGCGCCGGCCCGACCTGCCGCGCTACATGAAGGGCGGCCTCGAGAACCCGCTGGGCGCCCGCGCGATGTATCTCGGCGGCTCGATCTACCGGATCCACGGCTCCAACGAGCCGGAGACCATCGGCACCGCCGTCTCGTCGGGCTGCATCCGCATGACCAACGACGACGTGACGGACCTCTATACCCGCGCCAAGGTCGGCACGAAGGTCGTCGTCCAGCGCTGATTGTTTCGGGACTTTCGGGGAAGGGCCGGCCGCGAGGCTGGCCCTTCTGCGTTCAGGTCTCCGGCAGGGTGACCAGCGCGTCCGGACGCTTCACCTCGATCTCGATGAACGCGATCGGGTGGTCGGAGCCGTTCATGACGTCGTGCCGGATGCCGGCCGGGCGCGTGTAGGATTGCCCGGCCGCCAGCGCCGTCTCGCTGACCGCCGCGCCGTCGTGGACGCGCAGGACCCCGTCCACCAGCATCACCACGAAATACGGCCAGCCATGCTCGTGCCAGCCGGTCACCGCGCCGGGCGGGAAGTCCCAGCGGGTGATGCGCACCGTAGCGTCATCCTGCTGGATCGTCGGCGTGGCGGGGATGGTGCAGGTGAAGGCCATGGTGGCTCCGAGCGACAGGCTGACGGTCGTGCGATGCAAGCCGCCGGCCTATCTTCCGCGGCTCTGCTCGGCCCGCAGTCATCGCGAGCGAAGCGACCGAGGGCAGCGCGTCCTCGACAGGCGTGGCGCTGCTGGATTGCTTCGCTCTCGCTCGCAAAGACGGCGCCGGGTCCGAGGTATATTGCGCGCCGCCCTCAATGGCACCCGCACGAGCCGGAGCCGCAGCCCCCGCCGGACTTGACCGGCACCTGCCGCGCCGTGTCGCGGTCGAGGCCGCGCTCGGCGAGTTCGCCGAGATAGGTCTGCCAGCGATCCTCGTACTCGCGGCCCAGCGCGTGCAGGTAGCCCCAGCCGTAGATGCCGGTGTCGTGCATGTCGTCGAAGCCGAGCTTCACCGCGTAGTTGCCCACCGGCTCCACCGCCAGGATCGCCACGGACCGCTTGCCGCCGATCACCTTGCGCTCCAGGGGCGAGTGGCCCTGCACCTCGGCGGAGGGACTCGAGACCCGCAGGTACTCGGCCGGAAGGGCGTAGCGGGCGCCGTCCTCGAAGGCGACGTTGAGCACGCGCCGGTCGGCCGACAGGCGGATCTCGGTCGGCCACAGATCCTCGGTCACGGGTCACACTCCTCACGCAATCTGGGGCTGCGGCCCGGGACCTGCTTGCCCACGACCGTTTAGGGCATCATATGCCGGACGATGCGCGATGACAGCTCCCCGACGCCGCGGATGTTCGCGGCCGATGCGCCCGCCTGGCCTGCGCCGCTGATCGACCCGTTCCAGCGGGCGATCTCGTACCTGCGCATCTCCGTGACGGACCGCTGCGACCTGCGCTGCGCCTACTGCATGTCCGAGCACATGGAGTTCCTGCCCAAGCGCGACCTGCTGACCCTGGAGGAGCTGGACCGGCTCTGCGGCGTGTTCATCGCCCGGGGCGTGCGCAAGCTCCGGATCACCGGCGGCGAGCCGCTGGTGCGCCGCGACATCATGCACCTGTTCCGCCGGCTCTCGCGCCACCTCGATTCGGGGGCGCTGGAAGAGCTGACGCTGACCACCAACGGTACCCAGCTCACCCGCTACGCCGACGAGCTGGCGAGCCTCGGCGTGCGCCGGATCAACGTCTCGCTCGACACGCTCGACCCGGACAAGTTCCGGGCAATCACCCGCCGCGGCGACCTGAAGGTGGTGCTCGACGGCATCGCGGCGGCGCGGGCCGCCGGGATGAAGGTCAAGATCAACGCCGTGGCACTGCGCGACGTCAACGCCGACGAGATCCCCGACATGATCGCCTGGGCGCACGGCCTCGGCATGGACATGACGCTGATCGAGGTGATGCCGCTGGGCGAGATCGAGGCCGACCGGACCGACCAGTTCCTGCCCCTCTCGGTCGCCCGGCAGCGCCTGGAGACCCGCTACACCCTCACGCCGCTACCCGACCGCACCGGCGGCCCGGCGCGCTACGACCGCGTCGAGGAGACCGGCGGGAAGCTCGGCTTCATCACGCCGCTCACCCACAATTTCTGCGAGAGCTGCAACCGGGTCCGCCTGACCTGCACGGGCCAGCTCTACATGTGCCTGGGTCAGGAGGACTCGGCCGACCTGCGGGCGGTGCTGCGCGCCTCTCAGGACGATGCCGTGCTGGCGGCGGCGGTGGTCGAGGCGATCACCCGCAAGCCCAAGGGCCACGACTTCGTCATCGAGCGCCAGCGCCCGGCGGCCGTGCCGCGGCACATGAGCGTGACCGGGGGGTAGCGCTCACATCTCCTCGTCGGCGTAGCGCGATTGTTGCCGGCCGCGCTGGCCGGATCCCTTTCGCGGCGCCCCGGCACTGATCCCCGCCACCAGATCGGCGATGTGGCGCAGCGTTTCCACCGCGAGCGCCTTCTCGCCTTCGCCCCGCCCCTGCGGGATCAGCGCCTTGGCGAAGCCGAGTTTTTGCGCTTCCTTCAGCCGGGAGCCGGCCTGCGCCACGGGCCGGATCGCCCCCGACAGCCCGATCTCGCCGAAATAGACCGTCTCGGGCGGCAGCACCGCCCCCGACAGCGACGAGACGAGGGCGGCGGCCACCGCCAGATCCGCCGCCGGCTCGGTGATGCGCAGGCCCCCCGCGACGTTGAGGTAGACGTCGTGGCTTCCGAGGCGGATGCCGCCATGGGCCTCCAGCACGGCGAGCACCATCGACAGACGGTTCGGGTCCCAGCCGACCACGGCGCGGCGCGGCATGCCGAGGGAGGAGGGGGCTACGAGCGCCTGGATCTCGACCAGCAGGGGCCGCGTGCCCTCCATGCCGGCGAAGACCGCGGTGCCGGCGGCCTGATGGTCGCGGCCCGCCAGGAACAGCGCCGAGGGGTTCGGCACCTCGCTCAGGCCGGCGTCGGTCATCTCGAACACGCCGATCTCGTCGGTGGGCCCGAACCGGTTCTTCACCGCGCGCAGGATGCGGAAATGGTGGCCCTGGTCGCCCTCGAAGGAGGCGACCGCGTCGACCATGTGCTCCACCACCCGGGGGCCGGCGATCTGCCCGTCCTTGGTGACGTGGCCGACCAGGATCACCGCCGTGCCGGTGGTCTTGGCGAAGCGGATCAGCGCCTGCGCGGAGGAGCGCACCTGCGTGACCGTGCCGGGGGCCGAATCCACCGTCTCGGTCCACATGGTCTGGATCGAGTCGATGATCGCCAGCGCGGGCGGCCGGCCCTGGCTCAGGGTCTCGACGATGTCCTCGACGTTGGTCTCGGCGGCGAGCTGCACCGGCCGGTCGCTCAGGCCCAGCCGCTCGGCCCGCAGGCGAACCTGCCCCACCGCCTCTTCGCCCGAGATGTAGGCGACCCGCTCGCCCGTCCCGGCCATGGCCGCGGAGGCCTGCATCAGCAGGGTCGACTTGCCGATGCCGGGGTCGCCGCCGAGCAGGATCACCGAGCCGCGCACGAAGCCGCCGCCGGTGACCCGGTCGAGCTCGCCGATCCCCGACGGCATGCGCGGCGCCTCCTTGGCCTCGCCGGTCAGGCCTTCCAGCGGGAAGACACGGCCGCGGTTGCGCGACGGCCGGGTGGCGGCGGGCCCGGACTGGCCGGGTGCCGACGGTGCCTCCTCGACGATCGTGTTCCAGCCGTTGCAGGCCTCGCAGCGCCCGCGCCAGCGGTTGTAGACTGCCCCGCAGGACTGGCAGACGAAGGTCTGGTGGATCTTGGCCATGGCTCGGTCAGGTCCGCGATGCGTGCGTCGCGCCGTCGATAGGATCGCGTCTCCCGGGGCCGCAGCGCGGAGCCCGGGATCCAGAGCCGCCGACCTGCCAGGACTTGGTACCGGCGGCGGTTCTGCATTCCGGGCTCGCCTGCGGCGCCCCGGATCGTCGGGCGGCCGTCATGCGCGACGGAAGGCTCAGCGCGACTCTACATAAGTTCGAACATAACGAGAACCCAGGCCCGTCAGGATCTCGTACCCGATCGTGCCGGCGGCGCGGCCGACCGTATCGAGGTCGAGGCCGTCGCCGATCAGCACCGCGGTCGCGCCGCGTCGCGCCGCGGGCGCTGCCGTGACGTCGAGGATGATCAGGTCCATCGAGATGAGGCCGAGGACCGGGCAGGAAACGCCGCCGACGAGCGCCTGACCGCGTCCGCTGATCGCCCGGGGAAAGCCGTCCGCGTAGCCCAGCGACAGGGTCGCCAGCCGGCTCGGGGCGCGGGCGGTCCAGCGTCCATTATAGCCCGCGCTGGCGCCGGGCTCGACGTCCCGCACCTGCGCGATCATCGCCTCCAGCCGGACCACCGGCCGCATCGGGTTCGCGGCGCCCGGCGTGGGGTTGCCGCCGAACAGGGCGTAGCCCGGCCGCAGCAGGTCGTGCTGCGCACCCGCGAGGAAGACGCCCGACGAATTCGCCAGGGAAGCGGGCATGTCGGGATAGGCCGCCCGGACGCGGCCGAAATCGGCGATCTGCCGGCCGTTGACGGGGTCGTCCGGCTTCTCGGCGCTGACGAAGTGGCTGAGGAGCAGATCGATTCCGGAGGCCGCGATCAGCGGATCGCCCGCGAGGTCCAGGGCCTCCGACACGGACAGGCCCAGGCGGTTCATGCCGGTGTCGACGTGGAGCGCCGCCGGCCGGCGGACGGGCGAGAACGCCGCCCAGTCCGACAGCTCCTCGACGCTGCCGAGGACGGGACGCAATCCGTGCGCCGCGAAGGCGGCGGCGGCGCCCGGAGGCAGACCGTTCAGCACGTAGATGGCGGCCTCCGGCAGGGCGGCCCGGGCGGCGACGCCCTCGGACAGGTGCGCGACGAAGAAGGTCCGGCAGCCGGCGGTCCACAGGGCCGGCCCGACCCGGCCGATCCCGCAGCCATAGGCATCGGCCTTCACCACGGCGGCGCAGGCGGCGCCCGCGCCCCGCGCCGCCAAGGTCCGCCAGTTGGCCACGATCGCCCCGAGGTCGATCGTCAGCCGGGCGCCGTGCGCGCCGATATCCATCACGGTTCCGGCCTCGGTCACGCAGGCCGCCTCCTTCCGCTCACGTCGGGACTCCCGGAAGCACAAGCCGGACCCATAGCACCGGGACGGCGCCCGGGTGGAGCCCGGCCGTCCCGACTCACGCGGGCGGCTCACCCGCGCAGGCGGAAGGGGTTGAAGTCCGTATCCGCATCGAAGGCGTCGCGTCCCTCGGCCCGTTTCAGGAAGCCGATCAATGGCAAACTCAGCGGGAGGGCGAGGATCTCCCAGGCGACCTTCAGCATCCAGACCGACAGGATCAGGGCCAGCAGGTCGGCGGCCGGATAGAGGCCTCCGAAGGCGAGCCCGATGAATAGCACCGAATCGACCCCCTGACCGATCAGCGTCGAGGCGACGAGACGCACCGCGAGCCAGCGGCCGCGGAGGCGCAGCTTGAGCTTGGCCAGAGCGTAGGCGTTCAGGAACTCGCCGGCGAGATAGGCGGTGAGGCCGGCGAGGGCGAGCCGCGGGGTCGCGCCGAGCACCGCCTCGAACGCCTCCTGGTGGGGCCAGAACGGCGCCGGCGGCAAGGCCGCGGCCGTCCAGTAGGCCAGGATCCAGAGCGCCTGGGCGAGGAACCCGGTCCAGACGACGGCGCGGGTGCTGGCATAGCCGTAGACCTCGGTCAGCACGTCGCCGAACAGGTAGGAGGCGGGGAACACGATCACCGCCGCCGTGAAGGTCAGGCCGCCGACCGCGACGATCTTGCCCGCCAGCACCAGCGAGATCATCAGCACCGCGCCGAACAGGCCGGCGATCGGAACGAGGTAAACAGAGCCCTCGGCGGGTCGGTCCGGCGTCATGGCCGGGCGGGGCTGATGCATCGACGGCACAGGCCCGGGCCGAGGCGCGTACGCCAGGGTGACGGCCGAGGTCCGGCTTGGTATAAATCCACCGCGGTCCGGGGGAGCCGCACGGCCGACGCGCCATCCCCTCGGGTACCAAAAAGCTCAACGATGCCGTTTACCGTCCTGGATCTCGTCGTGCTCGGCATTGTCGCGGTCTCCGCGCTGCTCGCGGCCGTGCGTGGCGTCACCCGCGAGGTGCTGGCGATCGTCGCCTGGGTGGCCGCCGCCGCGGTCGCCTGGACGCTCTACCCGATGCTCCTTCCCACCGTGAAGCAGCACGTGAACAGCGACACCGTGGCGCTGGTCGCCTCCATCGCGGCGATCTTCCTCGGCACCCTGATCATTGTGTCGATCATCACGGTGAAGATCTCGGACGTGGTCCTCGATTCGCGGATCGGCGCCGTCGACCGGTCGCTCGGATTCCTGTTCGGGGCGGCGCGCGGCTTCCTGATCTGCGTGATCGGGTGGGTGTTCCTGTCCTGGCTGGTTCAGGGCAAGGTGCCTGACTGGGCCGCGCAGGCGCGCACGCGTCCGATGCTGGAGAAGTCCGGCGACGCCCTGGTGGCGCAGCTCCCTGAGAATCCCGAGGGCTTCCTGAAGCAGTTCAAGAAGCCGAAGGCCGTCGCGCCGCCCAACGAGGCCGCCGACGCCCCCGCCGAGACCGACCCGGCGCCCCAGCGCCGGACCGAGACCGCGCCGACCCCGACGCGACGCTGATCTGCGGTATTCGCCGTAGGTCGCCTCGCCGGGAACGCCTAGATAGCGGGTCCGGTAACGAACGGATTGCATCCGCGACAGCCGGCGCGCCGGCCCGTCGCCGCCGGGACCCGTGAGTGATCGACCGCCTCATGTCACACGCCGCCAATCCCACCGCCGATTTCGATCTCGACGGCGACACGCTCCGCGAGGAGTGCGGCGTCTTCGGCATCTTCGGGCACCCGGAAGCCTCCGCCATCGTGGCGCTCGGCCTGCACGCCCTGCAGCACCGCGGTCAGGAGGCGGCCGGCATCGTCTCCTTCGACGGCGCGGTGTTCCACTCCGAGCGCCGCCCCGGCCTCGTGGGCGATTCCTTCTCGGACGGCGAGACCATCGCCCGCCTCAAGGGCCGCGCCGCCATCGGCCACGTGCGCTACTCGACCACGGGCGGGACGATCCTGCGCAACGTCCAGCCGCTCTTCGCCGAGCTCGCCAGCGGCGGGCTGGCGGTCGCCCACAACGGCAACCTCACCAACGCCCTGTCGATCCGCCGCGACCTCGTGCGCGACGGCGCGATCACCCAGTCGACCTCCGACACCGAGGTGATCCTGCACCTCGCGGCCCGGTCCCGGAAGCCGCGGATCATCGAGCGCTTCATCGACGCCCTGCAGGCGATCCAGGGCGCCTACGCGATCGTGGCGCTGACCAACAAGAAGCTGATCGGCGCCCGCGACCCGCTGGGCATCCGCCCGCTGGTGCTGGGGGAGCTCGACGGCCGTTACATGCTGGCCTCCGAGACCTGCGCCCTCGACATCATCGGCGCCCGCTTCGTGCGGGACATCGAGAACGGCGAGATCGTGGTGATCTCCGAGGAGGGGATCGAGTCGATCCGCTTCGCCGACGCCGTGCCGATGCGGCCCTGCATCTTCGAGTACATCTACTTCGCCCGGCCGGACTCCGTGGTAAACGGCAAGAGCGTCTACGGCGTGCGCAAGGCGATCGGCCGGGAGCTGGCCCGCGAGGCCGCGGTGGCCGCCGACGTCGTCGTGCCGGTGCCGGATTCCGGCGTGCCGGCGGCGCTCGGCTTCGCGCAGGAGACCGGCATCCCGTTCGAGATGGGGATCATTCGCAACCACTACGTCGGGCGGACCTTCATCCAGCCGACCCAGTCGGTGCGCGAGCTCGGCGTGCGGATGAAGCATTCGGCCAACCGGGCGGCGATCGAGGGCAAGAGCATCGTCCTCGTGGACGACAGCCTCGTGCGCGGCACGACCTCGGTGAAGATCGTCCGGATGATGCGGGAGGCCGGCGCCGCGGAGGTCCATTTCCGGATCGCCTCGCCGCCGATCACCTATCCGGACTTCTACGGGATCGACACGCCCGAGCGGGAGAAGCTGCTCGCCGCGACCCACGACCTCGAGGGGATGCGCAAGTACATCGGCGCGGACTCGCTGGCCTTCCTGTCGATCCCCGGCCTGTACCGGGCGATGGGCGAGGAGGCGCGGGACACCGCCTGCCCGCAATACACCGACCACTGCTTCACGGGCGATTACCCGACCGGCCTGACGGATCTCTCCATCGCCGGCCCGAAGCGCTTCGCCATGCTGGCCGAGGCGGACTGAGGTTTCGGGAACCCAAACGGCTTTAGCCCAGGCCTTTTAGCTGTTTGCGGAAGCGCTGGGACACTGGCGGAGCGCGCTCTCCTCTCCCTTGCGGGGAGGAGCTGGAGGTGGGGGTGGTGCAGGATCGCGCGCAACGGTACCTTCTGCACCACCCCCACCCCCTGACCCCTCCCCGCAAGGGGGAGGGGAGAAGTGCTTTTCCTGTCACTCGGGTCGAGCAACGGGTGGTGGTCCCTAGGCCCAGCTTAAACACCTTAAAAGGGGCTGGGTCACAGACCTTTTGAAACCGATTCCTCGACCCGTCGCGCGGAAATGCGCTAGGTCCGGCGCATGGCTGAGTCTCAGAGACCCCTGGAAGGCCGCGTCGCGGTCGTCACCGGCGCATCCCGCGGCATCGGGCGGGCCGCCGCCCTGGCGCTTGCCGGCGCGGGCGCGCACGTGATCGCGGTGGCGCGCACGGTCGGCGCCCTGGAGGAACTGGACGACGCGATCCGAGCCGCCGGTTCGAGCGCCACCCTCGTACCCTTCGACCTGTCGGATTACGAGGCGATCGACCGGCTCGGCGCAGCGATCAACGAGCGCTGGAAGCGCCTGGACATCCTGGTCGCCAATGCCGGCATCCTCGGCGCGCTCATGCCGATCGGCCACATCACCCCGAAGATCTGGGGGCAGGTGATGGACGTGAACGTCACCGCCAACTGGCGCCTCATCCGGTCCCTCGACCCGCTGCTGCGGATGTCGGATGCGGGACGCGCGATCTTCGTCTCCTCGGGCGCGGCCTCCAAGTGCCGTCCCTATTGGGGTCCCTACTCGGTCTCGAAGGCGGCGCTGGAGGCCCTGGTGCGCACCTACGCGGCCGAGACCGAGAGCACCGCGATCCGGGCCATGCTGCTCAACCCGGGCCCCCTCCGCACCGGCATGCGCCGCTCGGCCATGCCCGGCGAGGATCCGGAGACGCTTCGGACGCCCGAAGAGCTGGCCCCCCATTTCGTGCGCCTCGCCGCGCCGGACTGGACCGAGACCGGCAAGCTCTACGACTTTCCCACCGACCGGGTGCTGGGTTTCCGCGCACCCGAATGAGCCGACCGGCCGTTATCGGTTCGGGTTCTGCCAACCAACCCCCTCATCCTGAGGTGGCGGGTGAAAGATCCGACCGGTCTGTTCTTCTGAGTTGTTCACGATGATCGACGTCCGCTGCATCTGTGCGATCGGCCTTCGCGGCCAGCTCGGCCTCAACGGCCACCTGCCCTGGGAGGGCAACACCGACCCGCTCTTCGTGGAGGATGTGACGCGCTTCTTCGCGCTGACCATGGGCCACGTGCTGATCGCCGGCCCGAAGACGGTGGCTTCGGTGCCGGACTTCGCCTTCAAGGATCGTACCATCGACGTGATCCGCAGCCACGAGGATCCGGAAGCGGTGCTCAGGCGCTATCCGGGCCGGCGGATCTTCGTGGGCGGCGGGATCGCGGTGTGGAACGTCTACGCGAAGTACATCCAGAACTGGGACATCACGCGCCTGCCCTATGACGGCGAGGCGGACCGGTGGTTCGACCCGGCCTGGCTGGTGGGCGGCCCCTTGCGCGCGGCCTGAGCGGCACCTTCCTGTGGGCCGGCGCGTTGGCGCGCACGCGTCGCGTTTCCGGAGACCACGATGAGCGCCCATAGCTACCGCTTCGGCATCGAGGAGGAGTATTTCCTCGCCGATGCCGAGACCCGCGGGACGCCGCGCGGCGACCTCGCGGCCTTCCATGCGCGGGTGAAGGCGGAGCTGCCCGAGACCGGGCGCGAACTCGTCGCCGCGCAGGTCGAGGTCTGCACGCCGCCGCTCAGCGACGCGCGGGTCGCCCGGAACAACCTCGGCGGCCAGCGGGCGCAGCTCGCCGGGATTGCGGCGGAGAACGGCCTGAGCCTGCTGGCCTGCGGCACCCATCCCCTCGCGCGCTGGGCCCGACAGACCGCCACCGACGGCGAGCGCTACAAGGGCATCCTCTCCGATGTCGGGATCGCGGCCCGGCGGGCGCTCATCTGCGGCATGCACGTCCACGTGGAGGTGCCGGACCCGGAGGCCCGCGTCGATCTGATGAACCGGCTGCTGCCGTTCCAGCCGCTGCTGCTGGCGCTCTCGGCCTCCTCGCCGTTCTGGCAGGGCGAGGCGACGGGTCTCAGGGCTTACCGGCTCAGCGTCTTCGGAGAACTGCCCCGCACCGGCCTGCCGGAGATCTTTTCCGATGCCGCCGCCCACGCGCGGTTCGTCGACATCATGACCCGCTCGGGCGCCATCGCAGACGCGAGCTTCCTGTGGTGGTCGCTGCGCCCCTCGATCAAGTTCCCGACCCTGGAGTTGCGCATCGCCGATGCCTGCACGCGCCTCGACGATTCCCTGTGCCTCGCCTCCCTGTTCCGCTGCCTCGTGCGCCTGTGTGTGCGCCGGCCGGATCTCCATGCCGGGCTCGACGGCGTCTCGCGGGCGCTGGCCTCGGAGAACCTGTGGCGCGCCCAGCACAGCGGCGTGCGGGCGACGCTGATCGACGAGGCCCGGGGCGAGGCCGTGCCGTTCGCCGAGGCGTTGGAAGACGTGCTCGCCCTCGTGGCCGAGGATGCGGATGCGCTCGGCTGCGCCGCCGAGGTGATGCGTGCCCGGGCGATCGTCGGCGAGGGGACCAGCGCGGACCGGCAGGTCTCGGCCTACGAGGCGGCGCTCCGGGAAGGGAAGGACGAGCGCGCGGCCCTCGCGGCGGCGGTCGACTGGATCGCCGAGGCGTCCCGCTGAGGTCCTGCGGTCCCTCGGGTGGAAGACCCGCATCGTCATCACGAGCGCCGCGACGTGACCCAGGTTTGCGCGAGGCCGCTGATGGCGCGCTGCCTGGGTTGCTTCGCTCCGCTCGCAACGACGGCGCGGCTGATCCGGATTCCGGCTCAGCCCTTGTCGAAGGGGTTCTGCGAGGTCCGGAGCGAGAGCCGGATCGGCGTGCCCGGCAGGTCGAAGGTCTCGCGCAGGCCGTTCACGAGGTAGCGCGTGTAGGATTTCGGCAGGGCGTTGAGCTGGTTGCCGAACAGCGCGAAATGCGGCGGCCGGCTTTTCACCTGCGTGGCGTAGCGGATCTTGATCCGCCGGCCCGACACCGCCGGGGGCGGGTTGCGCGAGGTCGCCTCATTCAGCCAGTCGTTGATGCGCGACGTCGAAATGCGCCGGTCCCACACCTCTGAGGCCTGCACCACCGCCTGCATCAGCTTGTCGACGCCGTCGCCGGCGAGCCCGGAGAGCGGCACCACCGAGACGCCGCGCACCTGCGGCAGCAGGCGGGTGCAATCCTCGCGGAGCTGCTTCAGGAGGCCGGGCTGGTCGGCCACGAGGTCCCACTTGTTGAGGCCGATCACCAGGGCGCGGCCCTCGCTCTCCACGAGGTCGACGATGGTGAGATCCTGCTTCTCGAACGGGATCGTGGCGTCGAGGAGCACCACCACCACCTCGGCGAAGCGCACGGCGCGCAAGCCATCCGAGACCGCGAGCTTTTCGAGCTTGTCGTCGATCCGGGCACGGCGGCGCATGCCGGCCGTGTCGTGCAGCTTGATGCGGCGCCCGCGCCATTCCCAGTCCAGGGAGATCGAATCGCGCGTGATACCGGCCTCGGGGCCGACGAGCAGCCGTTCCTCGCCGAGCATGCGGTTGATCAGCGTGGATTTGCCGGCATTCGGGCGCCCGACAATCGCGACCTTCAGGGCGCGGCCGCCGGGGGCATCCTCGTCCGCGTCCTCGTCGTCCTCGCGCTGGGGCAGGGCGCCCTTCAGCGCCTCGTGCAACTCGCCCACGCCCTCGCCGTGCTCGGCCGAGAACGGGATCGGGTCGCCGAGCCCCAGCGTGAAGGCCTCGTAGGCGCCGGCGAGGCCGGTGCCGCCCTCGGCCTTGTTGGCGATCAGGATGACCGGGCAGCCGGCCCGACGCACCAGCTCGGCGAAGGGCTGGTCGGCCGGCAGCACGCCGGCGCGGGCGTCGATCACGAACAGCACCACGTCGGCGGCGAGGATCGCCGCCTCGGTCTGCATCCGCATCCGGCCGGTGAGGGTCCGCTCGTCCGCCTCCTCAAGCCCCGCGGTGTCGATCACCCGGAAGTGGAGGCCGCCGAAGGCGACGTCGCCCTCGCGCCGGTCTCGGGTGACGCCCGGACGGTCGTCGACCAGCGCGAGCTTTTTGCCCACGAGGCGGTTGAACAGGGTCGACTTGCCGACGTTCGGCCTCCCGACGATCGCGACGGTCGGCATGTCCATGATAGGTCTCGAAAAGTTCGGTTAGAAATCAGCGCGTGATCGGCGGGGGCGGCGCGGCCGGCTCGGGCTTGGCCTCGGTCACCGTGACGGGACCGCCCGCGACGATCGCCGCGTAGACCTCGATGCGCTCGCGCAGGTTCCGCGGGGTGTCGGGATCGGCGACGATCTGGTCGAACCAGCGGCCGGCGTCCTCGTAGTCGCCCTTCTTCAGGGCGGCCAGTCCCAGCATCTCGCGAGCGGTGTGGCGGAACGGCGTGCCGGCGGCCAGGCCCTGGAGATTGGTCAGCGCCGCGTCCGGGTTCTGGCCGTCGAGGCGCAGCAGGGCGGCGCGCAGGCGCGCGAGGTCGCGCATCCCGTCGCCGAGGCTGCTGTCGTCGGCGAGCTTGTCGAACTCCGCTGCTCCCGCCGCGGGATCGCGCTTGCTCGTCTCGGCCGCCGCACGGAACCGGGCGAGGAGCCGGTAGCCCGCCGGGCCCTGCGCCTCGAGGGCGTCGAAGGCCTTGTCGGCCTCCGCGGCCTTGCCGTCCTTGGCGAGGCGGTTGGCGTCGTCGAACTGCACCGAGGCGGTCTCGGCCGCCGCGCGCTGCTGAGCCTGCCAGTATCGCCAGCCCGCGACGCCCGCGACCACGAGCACGGCGAGCGCGATGATCACGCCGCTGTAGCGCTTCCAGATCTGGAGGATCCGGTCGCGGCGGTAATCCTCGTCGACCTCGCGAAGGAACTCGTTGTTCTCGGCCATTGTCTCCAGGCCTGCCTCTGTCGGCCGGCCGCCTCAGTACCGCGATGGGGCCCCGCGCCTAACACACGGGCGCCGGGTTGGCGACAGGCCGTGTCTCAGACGGCGTCTCAGGCCATCGCGCCCGGCCAGACGGGCACGCCGATCACCGGATAATGCAGGTAGCGGGCGAAGACGAACCACGCGACCGTGCCGATCGCTACGGCCAGGATGTCGTTGCGCCATCCGTGCGGCGCGACCGCCGGGCCCGCGTGCTGGGCCGCCACCGCCCCGGGCGCGAGGGCCCGGCGCTTGGCGCTGATCCGGGCGGCCACCGCCCAGGCGAGAAAACCGCCGAACAGCAGCATCGAGCCCAGGTCGCCGTTCGCCAGGAGATGGGCCGTCGCCCAGATCTTCACGGCGAGCAGCATCGGGTGCTTGGCCCGGGCGCGGATATGGCCCGGCAGGTAGGCGGCGGCGAGGCTGATGAAGGCCAGCCACACGAGGAGGAGCGCGAGGTGGCGCGTCCAGACCGGCGGATCCCAGACCGGGATGTAGCCGGCGAGCCGGTAATCGTGGAAGCCGATCCCGATGAGGACCAGACCCAGCAGCGACAGGGCGGTGTAGCCGAGCTTGTACCGGTTCTCGCCGATCCGGCCGACGATCGCGGCGCGCCGGGTGCGGGCCATCGAGAAAGCGTGCGTGCCGAGGAACAGCACGAGACCGAGGATCAGGAGCAGCATGGGGATCCCGCCGACGTGCCGCCGGGCGGCAAGCACTCTGTAATGGTTCTCAAGCGAATCTCGCCCTGTTTGTCCAGGCGTGGCCGGGACGCAGCCGGATGGCGGCGATGAACTGGACGATCAGGATTGCTGCGTGGAGCTGCAGAGGCGCTGTCGCGTCGTTCATCAGATCTGGCGGAACAGTGCCGCGGGATCTCCCTCCCCCCTCTGCGGGGGAGGGTGGCCCCTGCGTCAGCGGGGGTCGGGAGAGGGGAGCGCGGTTTCAGGAGAAGGCGCGACCTTCAAGACGGACACAGCCACATCCCGCACCGTCGCTCCCCTCTCCCGACCCCCTTCGGGGGCCACCCTCCCCCGCAGAGGGGGGAGGGAGGGCGTCGCGTGTCGCAGGCGCGGCACTGCTAATCCTGACCGGTCTTCTCCCTGTCCCGGCCCCCGCCGCGTCCGATCCCCCGCTCTCGGCCCTGACCCTGGTCGGCCCGCCCGCGATCGTCTTCAAGGCCGGTCGCGACGCCTGCGACGGCGCCGACGTCCCGGACGCGCCGGCCCGCGCCTTCCGCGACGCCTCCGGCGCCGTGGCGCTCTACGGCATGCATTACCGCAACCGGGCGCTCCGCGGCCCGGATCTCGGCCATCTCAGGCTCGACTGCACGGTCGTGCTCGATTCCGGCGAGAAGTCCGATCCGGCGGCCTACGATGACCGCTCCTGGATCACCGCCACTTGGACCGAGGACGGCCGCCGCGTCGCCGCGCTCCTCCACCACGAGTACCAGGCCAACGAGCATCCCGGCCGCTGTCCCGCGGGGACCTACATGGCCTGCTGGTACAACACGATCACGGCCGCCGCCTCCCTGGACGGCGGCCGGAGCTTCCTCCGGAAATCCCCGCCCGTGGTGGTCGCCGGCGCGCCGTTCCGGCAGGACATCGACCAGGGGCATCACCGGGGCTTCTTCAACCCGTCGAACATCGTCGCGGACGGGAAAGAGCGGTATTTCCTGGCCTCGACCACGGGCTGGACCCGACCCGGCAGCGATCAGGAGGCGGGCGTCTGCCTGTTCCGCAGCGACGATCCCGCCGACCCAACGCGCTGGCGGGCCTGGACCGGCACCGGCTTCACCGCAGCCTTCCCGGATCCCTATCGGGCCACGCATCCGAACCGGGCCACCTGCCGGCCGGTGGGGCCGTTCCCGGGGCCGGTCGGAGCCGTGGTCCGCCATCGCGGCTCGGGAGCCTGGATCGCCGTGTTCATGGCCAAGGCGGGCGAGGGCTTCGCGCGGTCCGGGTTCTACTGGACCAGTTCCCGCGATCTCCTCGCCTGGGACACGCCGCGCCTGCTCGTGGAGGGCGCCACGCTCTACGACGATCCCTGCACGGCGACCGCCCCGCTGATCGCCTATCCGTCGCTCCTCGATCCGGATGCCAAGGGGCGCAATTTCGACGATGTCGGCGACACGGCGCTCCTGACCTACGCGAGCCTGCGGGTCGAGGGCTGCACGATCACCTCCGACCGAGACTTGGTCCGCCGCCCCGTGGCGATCCGCGTCTGGCCCTGATCCGGCTTGACGGGACCGCGATCGCCGCACCCGTCAGGCGCGACCGCCACGGGATCCCCATGCACGAAGCCCGCCCGGAGGCGGAGGCCACGATCGCCGAGGCCTACCGCACGCGGCTCTCCTGAACGGCCCGCTCAGCGGCCCGGCCGGTCGGCGGCCCGTACAACAGGGCGCCGGCCTCGGCGGAACCCGTGGGCAGACCGATCCGCTGGCAGAGCACGGTGCCCAGGGTCAGGCTCAGCATCAATGCGGTGGTCGAGAGCAGCACCGTGGTCGCCCGGGCATAGGCGCGCCCGGCATGGATCAGCACGCAGCCGCAGGCGAAGATCGTGATGGCCTGAAACAGATGCTGCACGGGCGCCGTCCTCTCGGGCCGCGGAAGCCTGTCCGGGCCGGCCTGGATCGTCCGCGGGCGGCGTGAAAACGCGGTTAACGTCGGGTATAGCATCGTCATGCGAGTCGGGTGTTGAAGGACCTTGTATGAGCGCGTCCAGGATCCCCGAGGAGGCGGTTGGCGCGATCCCGCTCGGGTCGGTGGCGACTCGCGAGAGTGCGGCGCTCGGGTCGGGCGCCGTCGGCGCGGGAGCCCTGGGCGCCTCGGCGCTGGGGGCGCTCGCCGTCGGGGTCGCGGCCATCGGCGCGGTGGCGCTGGGCGCCTTCGCGATCGGCCGCCTGTCGGTGGCGCGTGCCCGGGTCGGTTCCCTGGAGGTCGGGTCGTTGAAGGTCGGATCGCTGGAGATCGACACGCTCACGGTGCGGTCGCTGCGCACGCCGCAGCAGGATTGACCCCAGGGCACGCTTGCCGGGCCGCCGCCCCGGAGGCGAACGCGAGGACAGGGTGCGATGACCGATCCGAAGCCGCCCTTCCGCGCCACGGACGCGGTGGATGCCCTCGGCGAGACCGAGGGCGATTTCGTCCTCCCGCTCTGCCTGCCACGGCCCAGCCTGCTGGTCGGCGAGGATCTCGCCGTCGTGGTGCTCGACACGATACACGGCCAGCGCGTGGGTCTGCCCCTCTCGCCGCAGGGCGTCGCGGATCTTCACGCCGTGCTGGGGGAGGCTCTGCGCCTGCTGCAGGCGCGGGATGGCGGTGCGGTTCAGTGACCGGGGTCGATCCTGAGGGATCCGATGCCTCCGCGCGCTAAGGCTTCGTTGAGACGCCGCGCGTAACCCTGACGCCGCCCTTCCCGCGTGGCGGCCGATGCGCGCTTCTCCCGTCCTCCTCGTGCTGCTGGCTGCCGGCGCGCCCGCGCAGGCCCGGCCCGCGACCTTCCTGGCGGTGCATGCCCTCGGCATGGCGGCGCTGCCGTCGGTCCCGCCGCACGCCGCGCCAGTGCCGGAGGGGCGTACCCGCTTCCTCCCGCTCATCGCCCGCGAGGCCGCCGGTACCGGCCTTCCGGTCGCCGTGGCCGATGCCGTCGCCCGGATCGAGAGCGGCTACGATCCCGCGCTGGTGGGCAGCGTCGGCGAGGTCGGGCTGATGCAGGTCCGGCCCACCACCGCGGCGATGCTGGGATTCCGCGGCACGGTGGCGGACCTGGCGGCGCCGGAGATCAACGTCCGCTACGGCGTGCGCTACCTGGCGGAGGCATGGCGCCGGGCCGACGGCGACCTGTGCCGCGCGCTGATGAAGTACCGGGCGGGCCATGGGTCGGAGGTGATGTCGCCCCTGTCGCATATCTACTGCGCCCGCGCCCAGGCGATCCTGTCCGACTCCGAGGGGCGCCTCGGCCCCGGCCGGTCGGCCGTTCCGGTGCGGCTCGCCGCCGGGGCTGCGGCCGACCCGCGGCACGGCCGGGCGGCGCCTGCTCCGGCGGCCCCGCGTTCGTTCTGGGAGGTTCATCGGGCCCGCATCGCCCGGCTCAACACCGCCGTCGTGGCGCGCTGGCGGGCACGCGGATGGGCGCCGAGCGGCGCCGCGGCCGCGCTGGCGACGGAGCGCGCGGGCGGCTGACGGCGCGGATCGGCCCGGCTCAATCCGCGGGTTGCGGCTCCGGTTCGTCCGACCGCGCCCCCCGGGCCACCTCCCGCATCTCCAGATCCGGCAGCGGGCGCTGGAGGCGGAGGGCCTCGGCGGTGGGGGCTTCGAGCCAGGTCGCCCACTCCTCGGGCTTCGTGAGCAGCACCGGCATCGCCTTGGGATGGACCGGACCGACGACGCCGTTCGCCTCCGTCGTCAGGAAGGAGAACAGGCGGTGCTCCTCGGCGACCCGGTCGGGGTTCTCGCGCTTCGTCCCGCGCACGCCCGTCCACGGGCGCCAGATTCCCGCGAAGGCGAAGAGCGGCCGATCCGCGTCCAGGGCGAACCAGACCGGCGTCTTGCGCGGCTTGGTGTCGGCGTATTCGCTGAAGGCGGTCACCGGAACGAGGCAGCGGTGGGCGACCCCGAGCCACGGGCGCCAGTGCGGGCTCGCCACGTTGCGCACGTTGGTGACCGGATGCTCGCCGAACGCCTTCGGCCCCGGCATGCCCCAGCGCATCATGACGAGATCCCGGCCGGACGCGCCGTTCAGCACCACGGGTGCCAGCTGGTCCGGAAAGATAGCCGGCAACAACGGCAGGTTTCCGGTGCGGTCCTCTGTGATCCCGAAGGCCCGGCGCAGATCCGCCGGTCCGGTCCGCAGGCTGTAGAGGTTGCACATGGCACCGTCCGCCGATCCGGGCGCAGCCGCGCGCCAAGCTTCGATGCCGTTCTCGGCGCGGACGGCCGAAGCGTCAACGTCGCTTCATGATCGGCTCAGCCGCCAGTCGGCGGCCCGCGCCCAACCAAACCCCGGGCGTGCCAACAAGCCTGTCGGGGCTTCGGACATCCCGGGGGCTCGGCAAGGCCGGGCGGCGTGCGACCGCCCGGCCGCACCTCAGAGGTGAAACACCACCTTCACGCAGCCGTCCTTCTTGTCGCGGAAGGTCTTGTAGAGGTCTGGGCCGTCCGCAAGGTTCTCGGATCGGTGCGTGATCAGGGAGGTCATGTCGAACTTGCCCTCCTGGATCAGCTTGGTCAGCGTCTCCAGAAAGCGCTTCACGTGGGTCTGGCCGCTCTTGAGGGTCAGCCCCTTCTGCACGATCGAACCCATGTTGACCGGCAGCGGACCGCCGTAGACGCCAGGCACCGAGACGATGCCGCAGGGCCGTACCGCCTTGATCGCCTCGGCGAGCGCGTAGGGCCGCTCGGTGGCGGTCAGCTTCTCCTGGACGGTGGACAGCATGCCGGTGATGCCGCCATGGCCGGCGCTCGCCTCCATGCCGACGCAGTCGATCACCGCGTCGGCGCCCTGGCCCTTGGTGATGTCCTTGATCCGCTCGAAAACATCCTCGTTCATGAAGTCGATGATGTCGGTGGCGCCGACCTTCCTGGCCAGGGCGATGCGCTCGGGCACCGTCTCGATGACGATGATCCGCTCGGCGCCCATGATCTTGGCCGACTGGATGGTGAAGATGCCGACCGGCCCGGCGCCCCAGATTGCGATGGTCTCGCCGCCCTGGATCTCGCAATGCTCGGCGGCCTGCCAGCCGGTGGGCAGGATGTCGGTGAGGAACAGGACCGACTCGTCGTCCATGCCGTCGGGCACCTTCATGGGCGCCACGTCGGCCATCGGCACGCGCACGTACTCGGCCTGGCCGCCCGCGTAGCCGCCGGTGAGGTGCGAGTAGCCGAACAGGCCGGCGGTGGTGTAGCCGAACTGCGCGGCGGCCATCTCGGCGTTGCGGTTCGAGCGCTCGCATACCGAGTAGTTGCCGAGCTTGCACTGGCGGCACGCGCCGCAGTTGATGTTGAAGGGCACGATGATCCGGTCGCCCTTCTTGAACTTGGTGAAGCCCTGACCGACCTCGACCACCTCGCCCATGAACTCGTGGCCGAGGACGTCGCCGCTCTCCATGGTGGGCATGAGCCCGTCCATCAGGTGCAGGTCCGAGCCGCAGATCGCGCAGCTCGTCACCTTGATGATCACGTCGCGGGCATCCTCGATGACGGGGTCCGGGACCGTGTCGCAGCGGATATCGTTCCGTCCGTGCCAGCACAGGGCCTTCATGGCAGGCGTCTCCAGATGTCATCATGCCATGGCTGGGAGCCAGCCATCTCACGGAGTAAGCCCGGCTTGGCACGGCCAAGTTCCGGCCGATGCGGGCGCGACGGCAGTCCCCGGCCCGAGCCGATCCATGCGGGACCCGACCGTCGCCATCGCCGGTTATCAGCCCGGCGGGCCGCCGCGCGCTCGCGCTTGCCGATCGCGTCCGGGTCCCAGACCCCGGCGTCCCAGGGAGCGCCGCGCGGTCCCGACGATCCGATCCATCCTCCCGCGAGTCCCCATGCCGAGCAGCCCTGTCCTCCAGCCCGTCACGATCGGCGCGCTGAACCTGAAGAACCGGGTCGTGATGGCGCCCCTGACGCGCAGCCGCTCCGACGACGCGGGCGTGCCGCCTGACTTCGCCGCTGACTATTATGGGCAGCGGGCGAGCGCCGGCCTGATCGTCGCGGAGGCGACCAACATCTCGCCCCAGGCCGTGGGCTACGCCTTCACGCCGGGGATCTGGTCCGACGCGCAGGTCGAGAGTTGGACCCGGATCGTCCGGACGGTCCACGCCAACGACGGGCTGATCTTTCTCCAGCTCTGGCATACCGGGCGGATCTCGCACCCCGACCTCCAGCCGGGCGGCGGTGTGCCGGTCTCGGCCTCGGCGATCCGGCCCGAAGGCACCGCCTTCACTCGCGCGGGCATGAAGGCGCATGTCACGCCTCGGGCGCTGGAGACCGACGAGATCCCGGGCATCGTGGCCGATTATCGCCGGGCCGCCGAGAACGCCAAGCGCGCCGGGTTCGACGGCGTGGAGATCCACTCCGCCAACAACTACCTGCTCGAGCAATTCGTGCGCGATTCGACGAACCGGCGCACCGATCAATACGGCGGCTCTGTCGAGAACCGCCTGCGCTTCCCGTTGGAGGTGGTTCGGGCCGTCACCGAAGTCTGGGGCGGCGGTGAGCGCGTCGGCATCCGGATCTCACCGACCACCACGCAGCCGGGCGAGACGCCCCTCGATTCCAATCCGAATGCCACCTACGGCGCCTATCTCGACGCGCTCAACGGGTTCGGCCTGCTCTACGTCCACGCGATCGAGGGTGTGACGCAGCAGACCCGCGACGCGCCGGACGGCGTCGATCTCACCGCTCTGCGTCGCAGGTTCAAGGGCGCCTATATCGGCAATAACGGCCTGACCCTGGATCTGGCCGAGAAGGAACTGACGGAAGGCCGGGCCGACCTGTTCAGCTTCGGTCGGCCGTATCTCGCCAATCCGGACCTCGTGGAGCGCTTCGCAACCGGCGCGCCGATCGCGGAGGCGCCGAAGGCATACTGGTACGGCGGCGGCGCGAACGGTTACTCGGATTGGCCCGGCCTGCACGGGCCGGTGCCGGTGCGCCGTTGATCGGCGCACACGGTCCGCTCCCGGCCGAATGGTTTACGAATGTTTCACGTGAAACGTCGCCATTCACGCCGGGTTTACCAAAAGAGGCTGCTTCGACCAGGCCCGCGAGCGCACCCGGATCGTGGCATCGCCGTCTTCGCGAGCGGCACGAAGCAAGCCGGGGTGCCACCTCGACGAGGGCGAGGGGGACAGAGATCGATCCCGTTTCCCCGATGGCGTCGGTTCAGCCCGTCGACGGATGCCCCGTCAGGCGATCCCGTCGATGCCGATATGGAGCTGTTCGGGACCGCGCAGGGAGGCACCGGGCCGGTAGGGCGGATCCCGCATCAGCCGCGGCGCGACGAGACGGCGGCTCAGCGCCACGAGGGCGATCTCGGCCTCGATCCGCGCGAGGGGCGCGCCGACGCAGTAGTGCAGGCCGCCGCCGAAACCGAAATGCTCGATGTCCGGGCGATCGGGATCGAACCGGTCGGGCCGGTCGAACCGGGCGGGGTCGCGGTTCGCCGCGGCGAAAAGCAGAATGACCGGCGCGCCCTTCGGGATCGTCTCCCCCGCGAGCGGGATCGCCCCGAGAGCCTTCCGGGTCCGGAAATGCACCGGGGGCTCGTATCGCAGGACCTCCTCGATCAGCCGCGGGGCCCGCTCGGGATCGGCGCGCAGGCGCTCCAGCTCCGCAGGGTGGCGCAGCAGGGTCAGCATCGCGTTGGTGATCAGATTCACCGTCGTCTCATGGCCGGCGACCAGCAGCAGGATCGCGGTGGCGATCAGGTCGAAGTCGCTCATCTGCTTCCGGCCGCCAGGCCCGGGCGCGGCGAGCCCGCTCAGCATGTCGGCGGCCGGATGCCGGCGCTTCTCGCGGATGAGATCGCGCATGTAGCCGGAGATCGCGTCGAAGGCCGCCACCGTGCGTCGGCGGGTCTCGACGTCGCCGCGCGCGTCCGGCTCGAGGGCCGTGGCGAGCTGCGTCGCCCAGGACTGGAATCGGGGCTCGTCGGATTCCGGCACGCCGAGCAGTTCGCAGATCACCGAGACGGGCAGCGGATAGGACAGGTGGTCCACGAGACAGATCTCGCTGCGGCCGCGGCATGCATCGAGGAGGCCGTCCACCTCCCGGGCCACACGATCGCGCAGGCCCTGGACGCGCGGGATGGTGAACTCCCGCATCACCGCCGCGCGCAGAGTGTCGTGGTCCGGCGGATCGCGGAAGATCAGCGGCCGGTGCGCGGTGGCGATGCGACTGCGGATCGGGTTGAGGATCCAGTCGCGGATGGGATTGCCGGTGGGGGGGCGCTTGAACGGCGGTAGATCCTCCGAACTGAGCCGCGGATCGAAGAGCACGGTGCGGATCGCCGCATGCGTGCTCACCACGTAGCTGCCGTCGCGCTGGCGGGCGACCGGTCGTTCCCGCAGGCGTGCGTAGAGCGGGTATGGGTCGGCCCGGTTGGCCGGGTCCATTACGGCGGAGAAGAGCGTGTCGTCAGGCATGCGTGACCTCGGCGGGAAGCGCCGCCGGAACGGTCGCCCGCGGCACCGGGAAGCCGGGGACGGCGGTCTCGATGCGGGGCTGGTCGGTGGCGTCCGCGATCGGCGGAAACGCGGCGCCGACCCGGATCGCCTCCGCGTAGGCCGGCAGCCAGCGGGCCTGATCGAAGGACACGGCCGCGATGCTGCGCCCCGCGCGGCCGTAGACCGCGAGGAAGCGCCGGGACGCCCGCGAGCCCTGCACCACGGCGACCGAATCCGCGCCTCCGGCCAAGCCGACCAGCTTGATGTTGATGCCGAACTGGCTCGACCAGAAGGCCGGCAGGTGCTCGTAGGCGCGCTGGTCTCCGGGGCCGGCCAGCATGTTGCGGGCGGCGTGAGCGGCCTGCTCGACGGCGTTGCTCCAATGCTCCACCGAGACCGATCGCCCGCCGTAGAGCCGGATCGGCCAGCGTGCGACGTCGCCGGCCACGTAGATGTCGGGGCAGGGCGTGCCGCCCGCATCGCGGGCCCGGCAGGCCTCGTCGCAGGTCACGCCGCCGGGATCTGCCATGAGGCCGGCGCCGCTGAGCCAGCCCGTGGCCCGGGTTGCGCCCAGGGCCGCGATGACGAGGTCGGTCTCGAGGGCCTGTCCGTCCGCCAGCCGGGCGCGCGCCACCCGGCCCGCGGCATCGCCCTCGAAGGCCCGGACCATCGCGCCGGGACGGAAATCCGCGCCGGAATCGCGCAAGCATTCGGCGATCACGCGTCCGACATAGAGTCCCAGCGCGTTGGCCAGGGGCGTCGGGTTCGGGTCGATCAGGGTCACGGGTAGGCCGAGGTCCCGCAGGCACGAGGCGGCCTCGCACCCGATCAGGCCGCCGCCGACGATGAGAACCCGGCGCGGGCCGGCGGCCAGGGCCGCCCGCAAAGCCGCCGCATCGTCGCGGCCCCGGAGCGTGTGGATGCCAGCGAGGTCGCCCCCGGCCTCGGTCGGCCACGACCGCGCCTCGGCTCCCGTCGTGATGAGGAGCTTCTCGTATGCCAGGGCGGAACCGTCGGCGAGCCGGATCGTGCGGGCCTCCCGATCAAGGGACACGGCGGCGCTCCCGAGCCGCCAGCGGGCCCGCAGGGGGGCGAGTTCCGGCAGCCGCGTCGCCCCGGCCTCCAGCTTGCCGGCGAGGACGTGCTTCGACAGGGGCGGACGGTCGTACGGGCGGTAGGGCTCGGCACCCACGAGGGTCAGGGGGCCGTCGTAGCCGCCCTGCCGGAGGGCCTCCGCGCCGCGCAGGCCCGCCAGCGAGGCGCCAACCACGACGATGCCGGCAGGCTCAGGGGTCACGGCGTCTCTCCGTCATCCGCGCCGGCCTGGAGGCGGATGGCACGGACCGGGCAGGCCTGGACCGCCCGCTCGATCGCCCCGCGCCGCTCGGCCGGCGGCGCGGGATCGTAGAACAGGATCTCGTGGCCGTGCAGCACGAATGCGTCGGGGGCCGCGTAGCAGCACTGGGCATAGCCCTGGCAGCGGTTGAGATCGACGACGACGCGCAGGGGCCCGCCCCCGACCCCGGGACCGGACGGCGCGCTCACGCCGACCTCATCAGCGGCACCGCGAGACCCGCACCGATGCCGCGCACCGGGCCCGTGCCTGCAAGATCGTCGATCGCCGTCATGATGCCGGCCATGGCGTCCCGGGCCGCGAAGGCGTCGCGCATCGTACCGGCGCGCTGCCGGAAGCCGGGCTCGTCGAGCACCCGCGCCACCGCCGCGCCGATCGCGTCCGAACTCGGCGTGTTGGTCGCGAGGTTGAGGCCGACGCCGGACCAGCCGATGCGCGCGTTCACCTCCGCCTTGTCCTCGGTGAGGCCGGCGGAGACGATCGGGACGCCGGCGGCGAGCGCCTGCGAGACGCTGCCGTAGCCGCCGTTGGTCACGAGGACGCTGACCCGCGGCAGCAGATCGCGGAACGGCAGGAACTCGGAGACGCGGGTGTTGGCCGGGATCGGCCCGCGCAGGGCGTCGACGGGGCGCCCGCCGGTGGTGGCCAGGACGAGGAGGTCGTCGCGACCCGCCAGGGCGGCGAGCGTCGGCTCGACCAGCTCGCCAAAATCCGCGTTGGCCAAGGTCCCCTGCGTCACCAGGATGACGGGCCGGCCCGCCGCATTCGCCGCCTCCAGCTCCGGCCACCAATCCGGCAAGGGAGCCGGCGGCGCGGGCGGCTCCAGCAGCCCGATGAAGCGTACGCCCGGCGGCAACGCGCCGTAATCGTACTCGAAGCCCGGCACGGTGGGCTGGAGAAACAGGTCGGGCAGCACCACGATGGAGTGCGGCAGCGAGGCCGGCAGCGGCGGCAGGCCGAGCTTGGCGAGCTGGCCGTCGGCGTAGGCGCGGACCGGGTTGGCGAAGGCCGCATCCATGCCGGCCTTCATGGCCGCGTAGCGGACCCGCTCGGCTTGGTCGCCGGCGGGGGGGAGGCCGAGGCCGATCGGAGCGTGGTCGGGCCGTTCCAGGAACAGGAAGCTGACGTTGACGGTCACGATGGGCGGCCGCGGCGCCGTGTCGAGGAGGAGCGGCAGCACGCCGAGGAACATGCTGCCGGCGACGATCACGTCCGGCGCCTCCTCGGCGATCAGGCGCCGGAGGGTCGCAGCCTGCACCGGCATGGGATCGACGAAGCGCCGCTCGAACTCGCGCCGGTAGCGCTCCGGGCCGGCGGGCAGCTCGGTCTCGCGGTATTCCGCGGACCGGTTGTCCGGATAATCCGTGAAGCGCAGGCCCGCCGCCTCGATCTTCCCGCGGAACGCCGCATCACTCAGCATCAGGACGGTGTCACCCCGCGCGGCGGCGGCCCGGCCGATGGCGAGCAGCGGGTTCACGTGGCCGGTGAGGGGGGATGCGGCGATCAGGATCTTCATCTCGGGCTCCTCGAGCGAGGCCAGCGGGGCCGGCCTGGCTCCTCGTCATGGTCCTGGCGCCGTCCGGCGCCTGAGGCGCGCCCGCGGCGGCCTCAAAAGAGCAATCGCACGCCAAGATACATGGTTACGCCCGGACACAGGCTTCGTGCGGCGACGCACAATTCGGGCCGCTGGAGGTGGCCTTCGATCGTGTCGCGCCGCCGACTTTGCGGAGCGGAGCGAAGCCATCCGGCGGGCGCCTTCCGCCGCGCTTCCGCGCCTCCCTCGGCCGCTCCGCTCCGCACGCGATGAGGGGGCGCTGCTGCGACCGGCGGCGTCAATCGACCACGATCACCCGGTTCGGCAACTCGTCCGGATCGTCCGGCCCGGCCGGGAGATGGTCCGCCAAGCGGGCGCCAACCCGTTCCACCGCCACCGTCAGTCCGGCTTCGACCTCGCCGCGCCCGAGGGCCGGCACGAGGTCGTTCAGGACGCCGTCCCAGACCTCCTGCGGGATCCGTCCCAGAACGCCGAGATCGGCGACGATCTCGGCGTGCCGTTCGGCGAGCGACAGGTAGAGCAGCACGCCGGTGCGGGCGCGGGTCCGGCTCAGGCCGCGGGACCAGAAGGCGCGGCGGGCCGCCTCCCGGGCGCGGGCGCGGCGCAGGCTCCGCGGCACCAGGGCGAGGCGCAGCCGCTCCTGCTGGCTCGCCAGGAGCAGGAAGGCGACCAGGGCCGCCTGGGCGAGCAGGATCGAGGCCGCGCTCCAGGCGGTCAGCGCGATCAGGGGCCAGGGCAGAATCAGCGCGGCCACCAGCACAGCCAGCAGCACCACCGAGCGATAGGCGCCCGCCTGCCGGCACACCATCACGACGATCTCGCCGGAGGTGCCGGCCTCGGCCCGCGCCACCACCCGAGCGAGGCGCGCCTGCGCATCGGCTGTCAGCACGTCGGCGCTCCTACCAGTCACCGGATGCTCCCCCGCCGCCCGACGAGCCGCCCCCGCCGGAAAATCCACCGCCGAAGCCGCCGGATGATCCGCCGTCGGAGAAGCCGCCGCCCCATCCGCCCGAGCCGGGGCCCGGCAGGATCACGACGCCGCCACGGCGCCCGAACCCGGCCCGTCCGCCGGCCCGGTTCATGCGCCACGCGACGAACAGGACGATCAGGAACAAACCGATGAACAGCGCGACCTGCGCGGGATCGACCTCGTCGGTGCGCACCTGCGGCTTGCGCTGCCACTCCTGCGCGTCGCCCGCCAGGATCGACAGGATGCCGTCGACCCCCGCGTCCAGCCCGCCGTAATAGTCGCCGGTCTTGAAGCGCGGGGTGATCGCGCTCGCGATGATCACTCGCGAGAGCGCGTCGGTCAGCGCGCCTTCGAGCCCGTAGCCGACCTCGATCCGGACCTTGCGCTCGCTCGGCGCCACCAAGAGGAGGACGCCGTTGTTGGTCTTGGCCTGCCCGAGCTTCCACGCGCGGAACAGACGGTTGGCGTAGTCCTCGACGGTCGTGCCCTGAAGGTTCGGGACCGTCGCCACGACCACCTGATCCGAGGTCTTGTCCTCATGCGCCTTCAGCTTGGCTTCGAGCGCTCCGCGCTGATCGGGCGTGAGGATCCCGGCCGCGTCGACCACGCGGCCGGTGAGGGTCGGGAAGCTCAGCTCCGCCGCCAGCGCGCCGACCGCGTAGACCGCGAGACACGCGGCGATGACGGCGAGCGCCAGGGCAAGCCGCACCCGTACGGGGATGCTCCAGCCCACGGGCCGACCCTAGAACTTCACGTTCGGCGGCCGGTCGGCGTTCGGCGTGGCCGTGAAGGTCTCCATGGGCTTGGCGTCGGGATAGAGGAACGCCGCGATCCAGCGGCCCGGAATCGTGCGCACCTCGGTGTTGTAGGCCTGCACGGCCCCGATATAGTCGCGCCGCGCCACCGCGATCCGGTTCTCGGTGCCCTCGAGCTGGGATTGCAGGGCCAGGAAGTTCTGGTTCGATTTGAGATCCGGATACTTCTCCACGGTCACCAGCAGGCGCCCGAGGGCGCCGGAGAGCTGGTTCTGGGCGTCCTGGTACTCCTTGAACTTCTGCGGGTCGCTCACCGTGGAAGCGTCGACCTTCACGCTCGAGGCCTTCGCGCGCGCCTCGGTCACGCCGATCAGCACGTCCTTCTCCTGCTGGGCGTAGCCCTTCACGGTCTCGACGAGGTTGGGGATCAGGTCGGCGCGGCGCTGGTACTGGTTCTGCACCTCGCTCCAGGCGGACTTCGCCTGCTCCTGCAGCGTCGGCACCCGGTTGATGGCGCCGCAGCCCGAGAGCCCCGTGGCCACCAGGATCATCGTCAGCACCGCGAGGAGGCGGGCCATCGCGGGCGGCCGGCGCAGGTTGCCGGCATACAGACTCGGATTCATGTCGTGCCCCTCCCGGCCGGGACACGCCCGGCCCAACGATCACAGATCCGAGAGATAGGTCCCGCAACGCCCACGGTTAAGCCCTCCGCGCGGCGTGCCGCGAGAACCGTCGGGACATGCGCGGCGCAACGGCTCGGACGGGTGCGCGTTCGACACGGGTCGAGCCGACAGGCGCGGATGCGCGGAGCCCAGGGATGGAAGCAGAACTCGCCGGTCACCTCAGGGCCGCGACAGCGGTCGCGCGGCGTCACGCCCTGGCCTTCGTGGCGCCCTCCGGCAAGGACGCGCTGCCCTGGTCGGTGATCGAGGCATACGACGCCGCGGTGCGCGGCCACGTGGAGCGGGATCCACGGCTCGAGGACGAGCGCGATCAGGTCCTGATCGCCGCCGTGAAGCTCGCCGAGACCCCCCTCGACGAGGGCGAGGACGAGATCGCGGCGGCGCGCGCGCGCCTCGTGTCGGCGATCGACGGCCTGGAGCGGGCTGTGCTGCGCTTCGGTGTGGTCAACCGCAAGGCCGCGAAGCTGGGCTACGGCACCCATGGCCAGCCGGTCGGGTCCCGGGACTGAGCCGCGGCCGTCGAGCGCGAAGCCCGTGTCCGCCGATCTGCCCGCCGCCGCGATTCTGAGCCGCCTCGATCTCAAGACGCTGCGCCTGTTCGCGGCGATCTGCGAGGAGGGCACGCTCAACGGCGCGGCCCGTCGCGCGGCCATCGCCCCATCGGCGGTGAGCAAGCGTCTCGCGGAACTGGAGCACGCCCTCGGCTGCACCCTGCTCACCCGGGAGCCCCGGGGCATGCGCCCGACGCCCGCGGGCGAGACGCTGCTGCATCACACGCGCCGCATGCTGGCGAGCGCCGAGCAGATCGCCCTGGAACTCGCCGAGCATGCCCGGGGCGTGCGCGGCTTCGTGCGGGTGCTCGCCAACCTCTCGGCCATCGTGGAATTTTTGCCCGAGGATCTGCAGGCCTTTCTGGCGGTGCAGCCCGCGATCCGGCTCGATCTGGAGGAGCGTCCGAGCGGCGGCGTCGTGGCGGGGGTCGAGGAGGGGCTCGCGGATCTCGGCATCTGCGCGGGCGGCACCGAGACCCGGTCCCTCTCGGCCCATCCGTATCGGTCCGACCGCCTCGTCCTGGTGATGCCGGCGGACCATCCCCTGAGCGGCCGGGACGCCGTCGCCCTGGCCGACACCCTCGACTACGACCATGTCGGGATGCACGCGGCGAGCTCGATCTACGCGGCGTTGCGGGACGAGGCGCGGCGCCTCGGCCGTCCCCTGCGGCTGCGGATGCACGTGCCGAGCTTCGACGCGATCTGCCGGATGGCCCAGGTCGGGATGGGACTCGGCACCGTCCCGGAGCATGTCTACGCCCTGCTGGGACCGCCGATGCGCCTCGCGGCCGTCCCGCTCACGGATCCCTGGGCGCGGCGCACCCTGCGCCTCGTGGTCCGGCCAGGGTCCCTGACGCCCGCCGCGACGCTGTTGCTGGACCATCTTCGGGGGGCCGCATCCTGCAGGGCTGAGAATTCATGATGACAGATCGCGCCGCATCTTGGCGTCGATTGCAACACCGCACCCGCACCGTCATTCCGGGACTGCGCCGCAGGACCCGGACTCCAGAACCGCGACGGGTGCCTTGCTCGGCTGCTGCCTGCGACTCTGGAGTCCGGGCTCGCCTTCAGGGCCCCGGAAGGACGGAATGGATGCTTCGAGGCGCAGGCTTATCGCGGTCACATAAGCTCGCGATCCGCCGCGTCCTGGGAGGCTGCGTTCTCCGCTCGCGAACGCACGTTGGTGCATGGCGTTTGGACTTAAAATGCCGAACGACAGTATTCATACAATCAATAAGTCATGGAGGAGAGAATGTCCGGTCCGCTCAGCGGTATCCGTGTTCTTGAACTGGGTCAGCTGATCGCCGCGCCGTTCGCGACGCGCCTGATGGCCGAGTTCGGCGCCGAGGTGATCAAGGTCGAGCCCCCGGGCGAGGGCGATCCCCTGCGCAAGTGGCGCAAGATGCACGAGGGCACGTCCCTCTGGTGGTACCTGCAGTCGCGCAACAAGAAGTCGATCGCCGTCAATCTGAAGTCTCCAGAGGGTCTCGACGTCGTCAAGCAGCTCGCTACGAGCGCCGACGTGGTGGTGGAGAACTTCCGACCCGGCGGCCTGGAGAAGCTCGGCCTCGGCTGGGACGTGCTCTCGGCACTGAACCCCAACCTCGTGATGGTCCGCATCTCGGGCTACGGCCAGACCGGCCCCTACCGCGACCGTCCCGGCTTCGGCGCCATCGGCGAGTCGATGGGCGGTATCCGCTTCACCACCGGCAGCCCGGAGGCGCCCCCGGCCCGCGTCGGCGTCAGCATCGGCGACACCCTGGCCTCCCTCCACGGCGTGATCGGCGCGCTGATGGCGCTCCTGCGGGTCAAGACCGGGCAGGGCGCCGGACAGGTGATCGACGTCTCCCTGGTGGAGAGCGTGTTCAACGTGATGGAGAGCCTCGTCCCCGAATACGATCTGCTGGGCGAGGTCCGCACCCGCACCGGCGGCGCGCTGCCGGGCATCACGCCCTCGAATACCTATCCCACGCGGGACGGCGGTTACGTGGTCATCGCCGGCAACAGCGACCCGATCTTCCGCCGCCTGATGACGGCGATCGGCCGTCCCGACCTCGCGGACGACCCGGCGCTGCGCAACAACGAGGGCCGCTCCAAGCAATCCGCGATGCTGGACGGCCTCATCGCCGACTGGTCGAGGACCAAGACCGTCGAGGAGGCGCTCGCCGCCCTCGACGCGGCCGACGTGCCGGCCGGCCGGATCTACTCGGTGGCCGACATCGTCGCCGACCCGCACTATCAGGCGCGCGACATGATCCTGCAGGCGGAGCTGCCCGGCGGGACCCAGGTCAAGATGCCCGGCATCGTGCCGAAGCTGTCCGACACCCCCGGCGCGGTGCGCTGGCAGGGTCCGGCGCTCGGCGCCCACACGGATTCGGTGCTCGGCGAGCTCGGCCTCGACGCCGACCGCATCGCCGCCTTGCGCGAGAAGGGAGCGGTGGCATGAGCGGCGACGCCATGATCGTCCAGGAGGTCGCCACCCGCGACGGCTTCCAGATCGAGCCCGTCTTCGTGGCGACGGCGGAGAAGATCCGCCTGATCGACGCGCTCTCGGAGGCCGGCTTCAGCCGCATCGAGGTCTCGTCCTTCGTCTCGCCGAAGGCCGTTCCGGCGCTCGCCGACGCGGCCGAGGTTTTTTCAGGGATCCGGCGCCGGCCCGGCACGGTCTACGTCGCCCTGGTGCCGAACCCCAAGGGTGCCGAGCGGGCCCTCGCCGCCAAGGTCGACGAGATCAACCTCGTCGCCTCGGTGAGCGAGACCCACAACCGCGCCAACATGGGCATGAGTCCGGCCGACTCCATCGCCGGCTTCGCGCGGATCATGGATTCGGTGCGCGGCGCGCCCGTCAGCACCAACGCCACGGTGGCCACCGCCTTCGGCTGCCCCTTCGAGGGTGACCAGCCGGTCGACACGGTGGTGGCGCAGGTGGAGCGCTACCTGTCGCTCGGCGTCGACGGGGTGACGCTCGCCGACACCACCGGCATGGCCAACCCCCGACAGGTGGCGCGCCTCGTCGCCCGCGTGCTGCCGCTCGTCGGCGCCGGGCGCCTGACGCTCCACTTCCACAACACCCGCGGCCTCGGCCTCGCCAACGTGCTGGCCGCCTTCGACACCGGCGCCCGGCGCTTCGACGCGGCGCTCGGCGGCCTCGGCGGCTGCCCGTTCGCGCCGGGTGCCACCGGCAACATCTGTACCGAGGACCTCGTCAGCATGGCCCACGAGATGGGCGTGCCGACCGGATTGGATCTGGAGGCGCTGATCGGCCTGTCGCGGGACCTGTCCCGCCTCGTGGGGCACGACGTTCCCGGTCAGGTCGCCAAGGCCGGACGCCCCTGCGACCTGCATCCGGCGCCCGCCAGGGCGGCGTGAGCCGCGGCCATCACCGCGACACTCAAGCGCCGACGGCTCTGACGAACGCGCCGCGCTCCCTCCCCGCAGAGGGGGGAGACGCGCCGCGACCGGTCCATCGCCTTTGTTCACCGCGAAAAGCCGCCCACCCGAAGGCGGCACTGCTTCCCCAATCCCAAGAAAACGGAGGAAACCCATGACCGCAGTCCTGTCGGGCGCGCCGGCGGCCGTCGAGGCCGGCGCGGTGACGGAGAACGCCGTCGTCCGCAAGGTCGCGTGGCGGCTCATGCCGCTGATCATGATCTGCTACATGTTCGCGTTCTTCGACCGCATCAACATCAGCTTCGCCAAGTTCCAGCTCCAGAGCGACCTCGGCTTCAGCAACGTCGCCTACGGCCTCGGCGCGAGCATGTTCGTGATCGGCTACGTCATCTTCGAGGTGCCCTCGAACCTCTTCCTCTACCGGGTTGGGGCGCGCCGCTGGATCGCCCGCATCATGATCTCCTGGGGCATCGCCACCGCGCTGATGATCTTCATCCGCAGCGAGTGGCACTTCTACGCGCTGCGCTTCCTGATCGGCGCCATGGAGGCGGGCTTCGCGCCGGGCATCCTCTATTACCTGACCCTGTGGTTCCCGGCTTCGCACCGCGGGCGGATCACCTCGTTCATGTTCGTGGCCTCGGCCTTCTCGGGCATCTTCGGCGCGCCGGTGGCGGGCCTGATCCTCGGCGGTCTGAACGGCGTCTGGGACCTCGCCGGCTGGCAGTGGCTGTTCCTGGCGGGCGGCCTGCCCTGCCTCGTGCTCGGCATCCTCGTGCTGACCCGCCTCGACGACCGGATCTCCGACGCCCGCTGGCTGTCCCAGCCCGAGAAGGATCTCCTGTCGAGTCGCATCGCCCACCACAACCGGGACATCGGCGACCACTCGCTCTTCGGGGCGATCAAGCAGCCGGGCTTCCTGATGATCGCGCTGATCTACTTCCTGCTGCAGATCGGCTCCTACGGGCTGAACTTCTGGGGACCGGATCTGATCAAGACCGCGAGCGGCGGGCAGGCCGCGTCCGTGGGCTTCCTGACGGCGATTCCCTACATCTGCGGGGCGATCAGCATGGTGGTGATCGGGCGCCTGTCCGACGCCTCCGGCGAGCGGCCGAAATTCGTCGCGGGCCTCGCGATCGCGGCGGCGCTCGGCTTCTTCGGCGCCGGCCTGTTCGACAAGCACATCGTGCCGCTGATGTTTGCCCTGGCCCTGCTGGGCGCCGGCATCGTGGCGTCGATCCCGACCTTCTGGACGCTGCCGGCCAAGCTCGTCACCGGCGTGGGCGCCGCGGGTGGCATCGCGCTGATCAACACGCTCGGCCAGTTCGGCGGCATCGTCAGCCCCGTGATGGTCGGCTGGGTCAAGGACCTCACCGGCTCGACCACGCCGGCCCTCTACGGGATCGGCGTGCTCTGCCTGGTCGCCGCCGGGCTCGCGCTCTTCGCCATGCCGGCGAGCCTGCGCCGCAGCGACCGTGTGGCGTGAGACGGGCCGCCGCCCCGGTGCCACCGGGGCGGCGGATCACGGAGCGCCTCCGAAGGCGGCCTGGCGGTGTTCCCGCGGCGTCAGGCCGTGGCGGTCCTTGAAGCGACGGGCGAAGTGAGCCTGGCTCTGGAAGCCGCAGCCATAGGCCAGCATCCCGATCGACAGGTGGGCACAGGCCGGGTCGGCCAGCCGCGCAGCGGCAGCCTCGAGGCGGCGCTCCCAGATGTAGTCCGAGATGTGCCGGCCGCGCTCGTGGAACAGCTCCTGCAGCCGGCGCAGCGACACGCCGACCGCGGCGGCGAGATGCGGCGGGTCGAGGGTCGGATCGCCGAGATTGGCCTCGACATAGGCCTTGGCCCGCTGGACCGTGGCATTGCCGTGGACGGAGCGCGGCACCTCCCGCGCCAGCCGCTCCGCGAGGCTGGCAACGATCAGATCGACCCCGATCAACGACATGCGCGCGGCGCTGCCGGGGCTGAGCTGATCGCCCACCCGGATCAGCTCCGCGATATAGGTGTTCGCCAGGGTCGTGGAGGCGAGGTCGGCCCCGATCGTGAGGGCGGTGAACAGACGGGATGGACCCAGCACGCCCTCCAGGCGCGCGCGCGGCAGGTCAAGGATCAGCGAGCTGCCGGTCTCGATCTCGCTGACGCCCGGACGATGATCGAGGATGACGAAGTCGCCGGATCGGGCCACCGCCGCGCGGTCGTTCTGCTGCACAGCGTGGCGGCCGGATTGGGTGAAGACCGCGTACAGGCGGTCGCACCGGCCGTTTCGGCGAACCGCGTCGGGCGTCACCTCCGTGCGCGTGGAACTTTGAACGCTCCGCGTGATCGGCAGACATCCGAACGCGGCCAGTTCGATCCGGCCCTGGAACGGTCCCGCCGCGAGGTTCCGGATCTCGTTCGGCACCATCTGATCGCACATCATGTCCCGCCAGCGGCGGAAGGCGCTTCGGGGATGGATCCCGTCCGTCGAGAAGAGCGTCCGCATCGGCCGCTATGTGTTCGACGTCGTCTCGCAGCGCAGGGCATCCTGCGAGACCCGGGAGACGGTGAGGACCGCGATCGCAGTCACGTCCGGTCGGCCCGCGAAGGATGGGTCGTCGCGCTGCTCGATCCCGACGGGGACCAGCCGCTCGAACAGCCCCTCACGCCAGGCTTTGAAGCGGCTCCGAGCGGGACGTCCGGATGTCGAGGACAGCGGCAGCATCAGCCGCCGCCCTGTCTCGTACCGCGCGTCCGCGTGCCGAGCGGCGGCCGGGTCGATCGGCAGAGGTTCGGCGCGCGGTTTGCGGAGGCGGGAACGGTCGGCCTGCGCTGACCGATCCGCTGGAGCGCGCCCTGAGGTGGGGAGCGTCCAGCCACGGACCGATAGGGCCGGGATGTCCGGCTGGCTGGATGCGGCGGGCACGCTCCGCTCGGCCCGGCGGGAGGGATGCGAACCGCTGCAGTCGGGCTGCCCGCCACATCGGGCCGACCCTGGAAACTGTTTCGGAGTTCGGTGCTGGCGAACGAAAACCGGGCCTGCATTGGTAAATTTTTGCCTTCAGCGCGCCGGTCGCGCGGCCGGGCAAAAAACCTCGCGCCGCCGGACAAACGCTGCCGCTCCCATATTGTATATTATCTGCAAGCTTAAGAACTGCCGAGGGGGCAACTTGAGGTAAGATTGGTCCTGCGCGTCGCGTGGGGCTTCCAGTTCGGCCCATTTCCCCAGGGGCGATCGGGTCGATCGCGCAGTAGCTGCCGGTGTGCCGCAGCGCATTCTTAGACAGTGAAGCCGAACATGAACCACCTGAACGAAATCTCCGCGCCTTCCCTGTTGCAGCAGGTCGGCGCCATCGTCGCCGCCTACGTGTCCAGGAACGCGATCGGTGTCGCGGAACTGCCGAGCCTGATCGATCAGGTTCACATGGCCATCGCGGTCCTGAAGGACCCGCCGGGAGGCGCCTACGGATCGGGCCTGTCCGCAGCGGAGGTCGAGGCCTCAATCCATCAGGACGGCCTGATCAGCTTCATCGACGGCCGGTCCTACAAGACCCTGAAGCGCCACCTCACGGCGCACGGGCTCACCCCCGAGCGCTACCGGGCCCAGTACGGCCTGCCGGCCGACTACCCGATGGTCGCCCCCGGCTACGCCGCCCGGCGCTCGCAGATCGCCAAGGCGATCCAGCTCGGCCACAAGGCCGCCTGACTGGCGATGCCCGGTCAATCGCACACCCTGGCTCCGGCGGCCACGCTCGGCCCGGAGCCGGCACAACCGGAGGCCCTGGAGCGTATCGCCAGGACCCTCGGCGTGCCGATCACGAGCTTCTTCCCCGATCGGGATCAGTCTGACATGACCGTCGCGCAGGCCGCCGATCTCGTCGCCGCCTTCGCGGCGATCACGAGCCCGGCCGCGCGCCGCACGTGCCTGGCTTTCGTCCGGGCAATGGCGAGTTCCTGAGGGGCGGGGGCACCTCAGGAGGCCGGGCCGGGCGCCGCCCCTTCCGACCCGGGGCGGAGGACGCGCTGCCCGCCCGGCCGCATCAGAACACGTGGCGCAGGACGAAGAACAGCGCCGCGGCGAGGGTGATGGCGGCCGGCAGGGTGAGGATCCAGGCCAGCGCCATGTTGCGGACGGTGGAGGCCTGCAGCCCGGAGCCGTTGGCGGCCATCGTCCCGGCGACGCCCGACGACAGGATGTGGGTGGTCGAGACCGGCAGGCCGTAGAGTTCGGCCAGCCCGATCGTGCCGGCGGCCACGATCTCGGCCGAGGCGCCCTGCGCGTAGGTGAGATGGATCTTGCCGATCTTCTCGCCCACCGTCACCACGATGCGCTTCCAGCCGACCATCGTGCCGAGCCCGAGGGCCAGCGCGACGCAGATCTTGACCCAGCCCGGGATGTAGCGGGTACCGGCATTGAGCAACCCGGAATAGCTCTTGAGCGTACCCTTGTCGGCCTCCGAGAGTTCGGCCCCGGCGCCCGGGAGCAGCCGCACCGCGTCCGCGGCGAGGTACATGTCGCTGCGCAGGTTCTGCGTCTGGGCGGCCGGCACGGTGCGGATCGCGCCGTAATTCTTCACGCTGGCGGCGATGTCGTTCGAGAGCGCCGCGAGGGCGGCGTAGACCGGCGGCTGATTGAGGTCCTTGGATTTCAGCGCCTCCGTGACGGTCCGGCGCGCCTGCGCGGCCTCGGGCTGCGGCGTGCCGGCGGCCCGGGCGGAGAAGATCTGGCTCGCCGCCGTCGAGGCCTGCACGAAGGCGGGGGTCGTGTCGTCCGCCATGGTGCGGTTCAGCGCGTAGGCGGTCGGGGCGGCGCCGATCAGGATCAGCATGATCAGGCCCATGCCCTTCTGCCCGTCGTTGCCGCCGTGGAAGAAGGAGACCAGCGTGCAGGTGAGGATCAGCAGGCCGCGGATCCAGAGCGGCGGGGGCGTATCACCCTTGGGGGCCTCGTAGAGATCCTTCCGGCGCACCGCGAATTTCAGGGCGAGCAGCAGCAGGGCCGCCAGCACAAAGCCGCAGACCGGGGAGAACAGCAGCGCCTTGAACACGTTGAGCGCCTGATTCCAGTCGACGCCCGCGGTGCCGTCGCCGCCGTTCATCAGCTGGTTGGCGAGGCCGACGCCGAGCACAGAGCCGATCAGTGCGTGGGACGAGGAGTTCGGCAGGCCGAAGGCCCAGGTCCCGAGATTCCAGAGGATCGCGGCCAGGAGCAGCGCGAAGATCATCGCGTAGCCGGCTCCCGATCCGACATTCAGGATCAGCTCCACCGGAAGCAGCGTCACGATGGCGTAGGCCACGGCGCCGGAGGAGAGCATCACGCCGAGGAAGTTGAAGAAGCCGGACCACACCACCGCCACGAGCGGCGGCATGGAGTGCGTGTAGATCACCGTGGCGACCGCGTTGGCGGTATCGTGGAAGCCGTTCACGAACTCGAAGGCCAGCGCGATCAGCAGGGCGAGCCCCAGGAGCGCGAAGGCGCCGTAGGCCAGCGGCGCCTCGCCGACCGCGTTCATGTCGGCGATGAGGCTCACGACCGCGTAGCCGAGCCCCGCCACCAGCACGAGCAGGAAGGCGACGACGCCCCCCAGGTGCATCCCGTGGTCGAGCCGGGGGCCGCCTCCGGGCCGGCCTCGCGCGAGGCCCGAGGGCATGACGGCGGAATCGGACATGCAGCCTCGCGCGGAATCAAATCTGATGGTGAAGGCGGGATTAAAATGCGCGCATGACGGTCCGGTGACGCAACGCCCCGTTGTCCGCCTGGAATCAGCATTCGGCCCGCGGGATTCCGACGAAGGCCATCAACGGTCACGCGCTCCCCTCGCGACCGCCGCATCCGCCGCCGCGGCAGGCCGGCTGTCACACGACTGACGCGGTCCGGCCGCTAGCGACCGGGCCGCGCGACGGCCAACGAGAGACCCGCATGAGTGACGCCCTGGTTCCGGCCCTGTCGTTCGGTTTGCTCCTGGCCCTCGTCCAGATCGGCAGCATCGTCATCGCGGGGCGGCGCCTGGGCCGGATCGACGGGCCGTCGCGGTTCCCGGCGGGGGCCCCGGTCTCGCTGGTGCGGCCGCTCCACGGGTTGGAGGCCTACAGCGAGGAGATGCTCACCCGCAGCTTCCGCCTCGATTACCCGGCTTACGAGCTGATTTTCTGCGTTGCCGATCCGGGCGACCCGATCGTGCCGACGGTGCGGCGCCTGATCGCCGCCCACCCGCACGTGCCCGCCCGCCTGATCGTCGGCGACGAGCGGATCAGCGAGAACCCCAAGCTGAACAACTGCCTGCGCGGCTGGCGCGCCGCCGCCCACGAGTGGGTGGTCCTGGCCGATTCCAACGTGGCGATGCCGCCGGACTACCTCCAGCGCCTTCAGGCGGCGTGGCGGGACGACACCGGCCTGGTCTGCTCGACGCCGGCCGGCGCACGCCCCGGAAGCTTCATGGCCGAGGTGGAGTGCGCCTTCCTCAATTCCCTGCAGGCGCGCTGGCAATACGCCGCCGAGGCCTTCGGTCTCGGCTTCGCGCAGGGCAAGAGCATGCTGTGGCACAAGCCGTTCCTGGATCGGCGGGGCGGCCTCCAGGCCCTCGCCGCCGAGATCGCCGAGGACGCGGCCGCCACCAAGCTCGTGCGTGCCGCCGGCAAGCGCGTCCACCTTGTGGCGAGTCCGTTCGAGCAGCCGCTCGGGCCGCGCTGCCTCCGGGAGGTCTGGGCGCGGCAGCTCCGCTGGGCGCGGCTGCGGCGGGTGACCTTCCCGTTGTTCTTCGCCCCGGAGATCGGCAGCGGCGTCCTGCTGCCGGCGCTGCTGGTGGCCCTCTGGGCCGGCAGCCTGACGGGACTCGCGAGCGCTGCGGTGCTGGCCGGCCTGTGCTATGGCGCCGAGGACCGGCTCGCCGCCCGCGCGGGCTGGCACCGTTCGCCGCGGATGCTGGCGGCCTTCCTGGTGCGCGACGCCCTAATCCCGGCGATCTGGCTGGGCGCCTGGGTCCAGAGCGCCATCGTGTGGCGCGGCAACGCCATGGATGTGCGCCCGCGCCGGGCGGCCGATGACCGTCCCTACGCGCGGTCGGCCTGACCGCGGCACCCCGGAGGCCGAGACGTGACCCGCCGCTACGCCCTGTACTGGCTGCCCGCCCCGGGCTCCCGCCTCGAAGCCTTCGGCCGGGCCGTGCTCGGCTACGACACCGTCTCGGGGGAGGCGGTGGCGCATCCGGCGGATCTGAGCGGCCTCGCCGCCGTCACCGGGGGAGCCCGGGTCTACGGCTTCCACGCTACCCTCAAGGCGCCGCTGCGCCTCGCCGCCGGCGGCACGGAGGCCGACCTCGTCGGCGCTGCCCGGGACCTCGCGGCCGCGCACCCGCCGGTGGCCGTCGGCCCCTTGCGGGTCGCGGCGCTCGGGCCGTTCCTCGCCCTCGTGCCGGAGGCCCCGCCGACGTCGCTCGGCCTGCTGGCCGCCGAGTGCGTGGCGGCCCTCGACCCGTTCCGCGCGCCGCTCACCGAGGCCGAGCGGGCGAAACGCCGCCCGGACCGCCTCGACGCGCGCGGACGGGCGCTGCTCGACCGTTGGGGCTATCCGTTCGTCTTCGAGGCTTTCCGGTTCCACATGACACTGACCGACGCCCTGCCGGAGGCCGAGCGCGAGACCTGGCTCGCGCGCCTGTCCGAGGCCTATGCCGCCACCGCGCCGGAGCCCGTGACGATCGACGCCGTGTGCCTCCTGGCCCAGGACGGGTCCGGGCGGTTCCGGCTCCTGGCGCGCCTGCCCTTCGCAGCAGGCGGAGGCAGCACCCGTGGCTGAGCGCGCCCTCGGCCTCGAACCGGCCGTCGATCCCAGCGCGCGGATCGAGGCATGTCGGCTCGGCCGCTACACCGAGATCGGCGCCCGCACCCGCCTGACCGAGACGATTCTGGACGACTATTCCTACATCGCCCAGGACGGCGAGGTGATCTACACCACCATCGGCAAGTTCTGCTCCATCGCCGCCAGCGTCCGGATCAACCCGGGCAACCATCCGATGGAGCGGGCGTCCCAGGCACATTTCACCTACCGGGCGCGCGCCTACTGGCCCGAGGAGGCGGACGAGCCGGCCTTCTTCGACCGGCGCCGGGCGAGTCCGGTCACGATCGGCCACGACGTCTGGATCGGCCACGGCGTGGTGGTGCTGCCCGGCCGGACCATCGGCACCGGCGCGGTGGTGGGCGCGGGCGCGATCGTCACCCGCGATATCGAGCCCTACACGATCGTGGTCGGTAACCCGGCCAGGCCCGTGCGCCGCCGCTTCCCCGAGCCGGTCGCGGCACGGCTGGAGCGCCTCGCCTGGTGGGACTGGGAGCACACGAGGCTTCGCGCCGCGCTCCCGGATTTCCGCGCTCTGCCCGTCGAGGCGTTCCTCGACCGGTACGATGGCGGGGCCGGGACCGGGCAGATCTCCCGAAGTAGATGATGCGCCGGCAAACATTATCGCGGCGTATTCGTCATCCAATCGTCGTGTAAGACGCGTTTAGCTGCGGCCATTCCCCGGCGGATGGATGCATGCTGGTCATCGAAGATCTGACGCGACAGTACGGCACCCGCCGTGCCGTGGACGGCGTCTCGCTGCAGATCGAGCCCGGCAGCTTCGTCGGCGTGATCGGCCGGTCCGGCGCCGGCAAATCGACGCTGCTCCGGCTCGTCAACCGGCTGGCGGATCCGACATCCGGGCGCATTCTCTATGACGGGCGCGACGTGACGCGCCTGCGGGGCCGCGCCCTGCGGGATTGGCGCACCCGCTGCGCGATGATCTTCCAGCAGTTCAACCTCGTCGGCCGGCTCGACGTCATGACCAACGTGCTGATGGGCCGGCTCAGCCACGTACCGAGCCACCGGTCGCTCCTGCGCCTCTGGTCCGAGGAGGACCGGGCCATGGCGCTCGCCGCCCTGGAGAGCTTCGACATGGGCGAGTTCGCCGGCCAGCGGGCGGACGGCCTGTCGGGCGGGCAGCAGCAGCGCGTGGCCATCGCCCGCGCCCTCGTGCAGGAGCCCGAGATCCTGCTCGCCGACGAGCCGGTCGCCTCCCTCGATCCCCGCAACACCCGCCTCGTGATGGACGCGCTCGCCGACGTGAACCGGCGCTACGGCATCACGGTGCTGTGCAACCTGCACTCCCTCGATCTCGCCCGCGCCTACTGCGACCGCCTCGTCGGCCTCGCGGATGGCCGGGTGGTGTTCGAGGGCGGCCCGTTCGATCTCACCGAGGAGGTCGCGCGCCGGCTCTACGGCCTGGAGGCCGGCGAGGTGCTCGACGATGCGGCGCAGCGCGAGGCCGAGCAGCGGGCGGCGATGCCGGGTCGTCCCGGCTTCGTGCCGGCGCGCCCGGTCGGCGAAGCCGCCCTCAGCGCCTGAGCCGCCACCAGAGACAGACCGGGAAGCGCCCGGCCGAAGGTCGGCCGAGCACGCGGCAGACGCCGATACGAAGGATGAGACCATGATCACCCGACGCACCCTCGCCGCCGCCGCGGCGCTCGCCCTCCTCGGCCTGCCGGCCGCCGCGCAGGACTGGAAGGCGCAGTATCCCGAGCTGACCCTGGCGGTGATCCCGATGGAGAACGCCAGCGGCACCGTCGACCGCTACACGCCGCTGGCGGCTTACCTGACCAAGGCGGTCGGCGTGCCGGTGAAGCTGCGGGTCGCCAGCGACTACGCCGCGGTGATCGAGGGCCAGCGGGCCGGCAACATCCAGCTCGCCTTCTACGGCCCGGCCTCCGTCGCCCGCGCCGCGATGACCGGCGTGAAGGTCGAGCCGATCGTCAGCCCGCAGCACGAGACCGGCGCCGCGGGCTACTACTCGGTGATCTACGCGCTGGCCTCCAGCCCGTACAAGAGCATCGAGGATCTGAAGGGCAAGAACCTCGCCCTGGTCGATCCCAACTCCACCTCCGGCAACCAGGCGCCGCGCTTCTTCCTGAAGCGGGCCGGCTACGACGTGGACAGGTTCTTCGGCAAGGCGGTCTTCGCCGGCAGCCACGAGAACGCCGTCCTGGCGCTGACCCAGGGGACGGTCGAGGCCGCCGCCAACCTCTGGAACTCCGAGACCGACACCATCGTCACCCGCATGATCACCAAGGGCCTGCTGAAGAAGCCCGACGGCACGCCGATGCAGGCCTCCGACTTCCGGGTGGTGTTCAAGTCCGACTTCCTGCCGGAAGGGCCCTACGCCATGCTGGCCACCCTGCCGGACGACCTGAAGGCGAAGCTGCGCGCGGCCTTCGTCGCCCTGCCGAAGGACGACAAGGCCGCCTTCGACCGGCTCTCCGACGGCAAGGACCTGGGCCTCACCCCGGTGACCCTCAAGGACTACCAGCCGATCATCGACATGCTCCGGTTCAACGACGAGCAGCGCAAGAAGTCCTGATCGGGACGCGGCCATCCGGCCCCGACCATGCGCGGCCTGACGAAGCTGCCGCCGGAGCGGGCAGCGACCCTCTCCGGCCTCTACGCGGCGGCGACCGGCGCCGCGCGCCGCCGGACGCTCGCGGGCTTCGCGGTGGTCGCCGGCCTGGCGGTGCTCGCCGGGCTCGCCGCCGAGGTGCGGCCGCTGGTCCTTGCCGAGAACATCGGCACGTTCACCGCCTACATCCGGCAGATCCTGCCGCCGGTCGGCCTCGACCACCCGGTCGAGGACGTGCGCGCCTGGTACTGGGGGCTGCCGCACTGGCTGGCGCTGCTGGGCGAGACCCTGCTGATGGCCTATCTCGGCACGCTGCTGGGGGCGCTTGCGGGCTTCGCCCTCAGCTTCGTCGCCGCGGTCAATCTCGTGCGGTCGCGGCTGCTGCGGATCCTCGCCAAGCGCGTCCTGGAGGTGTGCCGCACCGTCCCGGACGTGGTGTTCGCGCTGCTCTTCGTGATCGCCTTCGGCCTCGGGCCGATGGTGGGCGTGCTGGCCATCGCGATCCACACCACGGGGGCGCTGGGCAAGCTGTTCTCCGAAGTGGTCGAGAACATCGACATGCGCCCCGTCGAGGGGCTCTCCGCCTCGGGCGCCAGCTGGGTCGAGACGGTGCGTTTCGCGGTGCTGCCGCAGGTGCTGTCGAACTTCGCCTCCTACGGCCTGCTGCGCTTCGAGATCAACGTGCGCGGCGCAGCTGTACTCGGCTTCGTGGGCGCGGGCGGCATCGGCCAGGAGTTTTTGGCGGCGATCCGCAACTTCTACTACGCGGACGAGAGCGCGATTCTCGTGCTGATCATCCTGACGGTGTTCTGCATCGACCTCGCCACCGAGCGGGTCCGCCACCGGCTCATCGGGGAGGTGGCGCGATGAGCGCGGCGCGCACAGGGGCCCTGCGGGCGGCGGCCCGGGCCGACCTCCCGCGGCTGCGCGCCCGCTACCCGGCCCAGTTCCGCGCGGACCGGCCGGCGCGGGCGCGGCGGGTCCTCGCACTCGGCGCCCTCATCGCGCTCACCGTCCTGGCGTGCTGGCGCCTCGACATGTCGGCGGCGCGGATCCTCCACGGGCTCGGGCGGCTCGGCTCCTTCGCGGTGCTGATGCTGCCGCCGTCTCCCGAGGGCCATCTCTGGACCTTCCTGCACGCGCTCTGCGAGACCCTGGGTATCGCCTTCCTCGGCACGCTCACGGCGGCATTCCTGGCCTTCCCGGTGGCGTTCCTGGCCGCCCGCAACGTCGTGCCCAACCCGTTCGCGCGCTTCGCGGTCCGCCGCGGCCTCGACGTCCTGCGCTCGGTGGACGTGCTGATCTGGGCGCTCATCTGGATCAACGTCGTCGGGCTCGGCCCCTTCGCCGGCATGCTCGCCATCGCGTGTTCGGATGTCGGCGCGCTGGGCAAGCTGTTCTCCGAGGCGATCGAGACCTGCGACCGCCGCGCCGGCGAGGGCGTCGTCGCCTCGGGCGGCTCGGCCCTCCACCGCATCCGCTTCGGACTGATCCCCGGGGTCCTGCCGGTCCTGGCGAGCCAGGTTCTGTACTTCTTCGAGTCGAACACCCGCTCGGCCACGATCATCGGCATCGTCGGGGCCGGCGGGATCGGCCAGTATCTCACCGAACTGATCCGCGTGCTGGAGCTGCGGCAGGTCGCCTTCCTGGTGCTGATGATCCTCGCTGCCGTCGCGGCGATCGACTGGGTCTCGACCCGCCTGCGCCGGGCGATCATCGGGCCCGCGGCGCGCTGAGGACGCCGGCCGAGCTCGCCTCCGACCCGCGACCTCATCCTGAGCTGCGGCGCAGCCGCCTCGAAGGAGCCCTCCAGAGGCCGCCGCGATCCCTGGAGCCCTCCTTCGAGGCCTTCGCGGCGCTGCGGCGCCTCAGGATGAGGGGGTGGGATGGGACGGCCGCCGCAGCGTCACCCGCCGATCACCAGCTCCACCCGGTCGGCGGCGAACAGGGTCCGGTTCGCCTGGATCGGTACGCCCGCGGGATCGACGTTGACGCTCGACACTACGAGGACGACCCGTCCCGGCGCGATGTCGAGCCGGCTTGCCTCCTGGGCGTCGGCCGGACGGGCGCGGACGCGCGTCGACAGCCGGGTGTAGTCGGGAACGCCGCAATCGGCGAAGGCCCGGGTGATCGAGCCGCGCGCCGCATAGGCCTCGCCGAAACCGGCGAACCGCGGCAGCGGCAGCCACGTCAGCGCCGTCGACAGCGGGGCGCCGTCCGCCCGGTGGACGGTGTGGAGTTCCAAGACCGGCGCGCCGGGCGTCAGCGCCAGCGCCAGCGCCTGTTCGGGCGCGGCCGGCACGGTGGCGGCCGCGAGCAGGTCGCCCCAGGCTTCGCGCCCCGCCCCGGAGACGATCTCGGAGAAACGGGTGCGCGTCCCGATCGGGTAGGACAGCGGCGCCCCCTCCACGAACGTGCCGCGGCCCTGGCTGGCGCGTACCAAGCCACCCTCCGCGAGCGCGGCGAGCGCCCGGCGCACCGTGTGGCGGTTGACGGAGAAGCGCGCCGCCAGGGCGGACTCGGTCGGGAGCTGCTGGCCCGCCGCGTAAAGCCCCGCCGCGATGTCGGCCGTCAGCGCGTCGGCGATCTGCCGCCACGCCGTCAGCCCCTCGCCCCGGACGAGGCCGGGTGTCTGCAGCTGCGCATCCATCCCGTCATCCAAACTTCATTTGCGCCCCTTACGCCAGTTGTCTACACGATTAGACAACCGCGGGGCGGAGAGATTCGCGATGACGACGAGCACGGGATCGGTCGGCGAGATCGCCGCGCGACAGGACATGATGGCGCTCTGCGCCGACGCCGGGCGGGACGATCTCGAGGCTGCGGTCGCGACGCTCGAGGTCCCGGCGGCCGAGGATCTGCGGCCCCCGGAGACCGGGCTGGTCATGGCCACCGGCCGGATCGGCGGCGACGGGCGGTCCTTCAACCTGGGTGAGGTCAGCGTGACGCGGGCCGCGATCCGGCTCGACGGGGTCGGCACGGGGTTCGCCTACCATCTCGGCCGTGACCGCGCGAAGGCGCGGCTCGCCGCGATCCTCGACGCGCTCTGGCAGGATCCGGGCCGGCGCGGCCGGGTCGAGGAGGCCCTCGCGCCGGCCGCCCTGCGGATCGAGGCCGCGCGCCGGCAGGCCGCCCGGCGCACCGCCGCGACCCGGGTCGACTTCCTGACCCTCGCCCGCGGGGAGGATTGAGCATGCTCGCCCCCGGCTTCGCCGATCCGGTCCACGACGCGCAGGGGACCTTCCGGGCCGTGATGGACGCGCTGGCCCGACCCGGGCAGCCGCGGCCACTCGTCCCCGGCCTCGCGCCGCCCGTGCCCCTGACACCGGAACTCGCCGCCGTCGCGCTGACGCTCACCGACGCCGACACGCCGGTCTGGCTCGACGCGGCGCTGGCGGCCGTGCCGGACGTCGCGGCGTATCTGCGCTTCCACACCGGGGCGCCGCTCACCGACGACCCGGCCCGGGCGGCCTTCGCGCTCGTCCGCGAGCCCGCGCGCTGCCCGCCGCTCCGCCGCTTCGCGCCGGGCACGCCGGCCTATCCCGATACCTCCACGACGCTGGTGCTGGCCCTCGACTCCCTCATTCCGGGGGGGGGGCTGCACCTGTCGGGCCCGGGCATCCGGGGCGCTGCCCGCGTGGCGCCCGAGCCCGTGCCGGCGGACTTCGTGGCGCAGCTCGCCGAGAACCGCGCGGATTTTCCCCTGGGCGTCGACCTGATCCTCACCGCACCGGGCCGCGTCGCCGGCCTGCCGCGCTCCACCGTCGTGACGGAGGGTTAGCCGATGTACGTGGCCGTGAAGGGCGGCGAGGCCGCCATCGACAACGCCCACCGCCTCCTCGCCGAGGCGCGCCGGGGCGACCCCGCCGTGCCGGACCTCTCGGTCGCGCAGATCCGCCAGCAGATGGCGCTGCTGGTCGACCGGGTGATGACCGAGGGCTCGCTCTACGACCCCGACCTCGCGGCGCTCGCCCTCAAGCAGGCCCGCGGCGACGTGGTCGAGGCGGTGTTCCTGGTCCGCGCCTACCGGACGACGCTGCCCCGGTTCGGGACCTCGGCGCCGATGGAGACCGGCGCCATGGCGGTGGAGCGACGGGTCTCCGCCACCTTCAAGGATCTGCCGGGCGGGCAGGTGCTCGGGCCGACCTTCGACTACACGCACCGGCTGATCGATTTCGCGCTGGCCGCCGGGGAGGATGGAGAGGGCCCCGTCGAGACCGCCGCCGAGGCCGAGCCGCGGGCCGATGCCGGATATTGCCCCCGGGTCACCGACCTGCTGGCGCAGGACGGCCTGATCGAGCCCTCGCCCCAGGAGGATGGCGCGCCCGTCGGCGACCTCACCCGCGAGCCGGTGGATTACCCGGCCGACCGGGCCCTGCGCCTCCAGGCCCTCGCCCGGGGCGACGAGGGCTTCATCCTGAGCCTCGCCTACTCGACCCAGCGCGGCTACGGCCGCACCCACCCGTTCGTCGGCGAGATCCGGGTCGGCGAGGTGGCGGTGGCGTTCGTGCCGGAGGAGCTGGGCTTCGCGGTGCCGCTCGGCCGGGTCCGGCTCACCGAGTGCCAGATGGTCAATCAGTTCAAGGGCTCGGGGGCGGCGCCGCCGCAATTCACGCGGGGTTACGGGCTGAGTTTCGGGCAGAGCGAGCGCAAGGCCATGGCGATGGCCCTCGTCGACCGGGCGTTGCGCGCTGAGGAACTCGGCGAGCCGGTGGCGAGCCCGGCCCAGGACCAGGAATTCGTCCTGGCCCATTGCGACAGCCTCCAGGCGACCGGCTTCGTCGAGCACCTGAAGCTGCCCCACTACGTCGACTTCCAGGCGGAGCTGGAGCTGGTCCGGCGCCTGCGCGCCGAGTTCGAGCAGGGCCGGGACCGGGCCGAGATGCAGGAGGCCGCGGAATGAGCGCGACGCACACGGTTCTCCCTCCCCCCTCTGCGGGGGAGGGCGGCCCTCGAAAAGGGGCGGGCCGGGACGTAGTCCCGCAAGAGGGGCAGCGCGACGTTGAAGCACGCGGCCGTGCCCGGCATGATGGCAGCGCCTCTTCCGGACACGTTGCTCCCCCCTTGCGGGACTTCGTCCCGACCCGACCCCTGCTGACGCAGGGGCCACCCTCCCCCGCAGAGGGGGGAGGGAGACGCGGCGGAGAATCCGGCTACAACTTCGCCTATCTCGACGAGGGCACGAAGCGGATGATCCGCCGGGCCATCCTCAAGGCGATCGCGGTGCCGGGCTACCAGGTGCCCTTCGCCTCCCGCGAGATGCCGATGCCGTACGGCTGGGGCACCGGCGGCGTGCAGGTCACGGCGGCGATCCTCGGCCGGTCGGACGTGCTCAAGGTCATCGACCAGGGCGCCGACGACACCACCAACGCGGTCTCGATCCGCCGCTTCTTCGCAAAGACCTCGGGCGTCGCCACCACCACGCGCACCGCTGAGGCGACGGTCATCCAGACCCGCCACCGCATCCCCGAGACGCCGCTGACCGAGGGCCAGACGCTGGTCTACCAGGTGCCGATCCCCGAGCCGCTGCGCTTCCTCGAACCCCGCGAGACCGAGACGCGGCAGCTCCACGCGCTGGCCGAGTACGGCGCCATGCACGTGAAGCTCTACGAGGACATCAGCCGCCACGGCCACATCGCCACCACCTACGCGTACCCGGTGGAGGTCGCCGGCCGCTACGTGATGGACCCGTCGCCGACGCCGAAATTCGACAATCCCAAGATGGACGACTGCCCGGCGCTCCAGCTCTTCGGCGCGGGCCGCGAGCGGCGGATCTACGCGGTGCCGCCCCACACGCGGGTGCGCAGCCTCGATTTCGAGGACCACCCGTTCCGCGTGCAGGAATTCACGCATCCCTGCGCCCTGTGCGGCGCGCGCGGCCACTACCTCGACGAGGTGGTCACCGACGATGTCGGCGGCCGGATGTTCATCTGCTCCGACACCGACATCTGCGAGACCCGCGTCGCGGAGGCGGCCCGATGAGCGCACCGCTCCTCTCCGCGCACGGCCTGACCAAGGCCTACGGCAGCCGGCTCGCCTGTGCCGGCATCGACCTCGACGTCACCGAGGGCGAGGTGCTGGCCATCGTGGGCGAATCGGGCTCGGGCAAGTCGACGCTCCTGTCGCTGCTCGCCGGCGAGCTGGCGCCCGATTCGGGCGCGGTCCGTTATCGGCTGCGCGATGGGCAGACCCGCAGCCTCGCGGATCTCGGTCCGGCGGAACTCCGGCGGCTGATGCGCACCGATTGGGGCTTCGTCCGGCAGGATGCCCGCCAGGGCCTGCGCATGGCGGTCTCGGCCGGCGGCAATGTCGGCGAGCGGCTGATGGGGATGGGCGAGCGCCATTACGGCCGCATCCGCGGCCAGGCGCTGGACTGGCTCGGGCGGGTGGAGATCGAGGCGGGCCGCGTGGACGACCCGCCGAGCCAGTTCTCCGGCGGCATGCGCCAGCGGCTCCAGATCGCCCGCAACCTCGTCACCGGGCCGCGGCTGGTGCTGATGGACGAGCCGACCTCCGGCCTCGACGTCTCGGTCCAGGCCCGGCTCCTCGACCTGATCCGGCGCCTCTCGGCGGAACTCGGGCTCGCCGTGATCATCGTCACCCACGACCTCGCCGTGGCGCGGCTGCTCTCACACCGGATCGCCGTGATGCGGGCGGGCCGGGTGATCGAGACCGGCCTCACCGACCGGGTGCTCGACGATCCCGAGCACGCCTACACCCAGCTCCTCGTCTCCTCGGTGCTCGCCGCATGACCGCGCTCCTCACCTTCCGGGACGTCGCCAAGAGCTTCACCCTGCACCTGCGCGGCGGGATCGTGCTGCCGGTGGTCGGCGGCGTCAGCCTGTCCGTGGAGCCCGGCGAGTGCGTGGTGCTGGGCGGCCCGTCCGGAGCCGGCAAATCTTCGCTCCTCAAGATGGCCTACGGCAATTACCGCTGCGACGCGGGCGCCATCCTGGTCCGCGACGGCGACGCGGTCGTCGACGTCGTCCGGGCGGACCCGCGGGCGGTCCTGGCGCTGCGGGCGCGGGTCATCGCCTACGTGTCGCAGTTCCTGCGGGTGATCCCGCGGGTCGCCGCCCTCGACGTGGTCGAGGCCGCCGGCCGCGAGGACGGGCTCGACGCCGAGAGGGCGCGCGCCCGGGCCAGGGACCTGCTGGCCCGGCTCAACCTGCCGGAGCGGCTCTGGGGCCTGCCGCCGGCGACCTTCTCGGGTGGCGAGCAGCAGCGGGTCAACATCGCCCGCGGGTTGATCGCCGACCGGCCGCTGCTTCTGCTGGACGAGCCCACCGCCTCCCTCGACGCGCAGAACCGCGCGGTGGTGGCCGACCTCGTGCGCGAGAAGCTGACGGCCGGAGCGGGCGTGCTCGGCATCTTCCACGACAGCGAGATGCGCGATGCTGTAGCGACTCGGGTGGTCGACGTCACCCGCTTCGCACCGCACGCCCGGGCAGCCTGAGGACCGACGCGATGGACGATTTCATCATCGAGAACGCGACCCTGGTCCTGCCCGACCGGGTGCAGCGCGGCTGGCTCGCGGTCTCCGACGGGGCCATCGCGGAGATCGGCGAGGGCCGCCCGCCCGCCCGCGGCCTCGATCTCGGCGGCGATCACCTGATTCCCGGCCTGATCGAGCTACACACCGATCACCTGGAGAGCCACTACGCGCCGCGCCCGAAGGTGCGCTGGCACCCGCTCGGCGCGGTCCTGGCCTACGACGCGCAGATCACCGCCTCGGGCATCACCACGGTGTTCGACTCCCTGCGTGCCGGCAGCGATCCCGACGGCAGCGGCCTCGGCTCCGAGCTGGAGCAGCTCGCCGGCGCCATCGCCGCCGCTCGGGACCGGGACCTGTTCCGGGCCGAGCACTTCACGCACCTGCGCTGCGAATTGCCGTCCACCGACGTGCTCGACACGGTGGCGGAGTTCGTGGCCCGCTATCCCGTCGGGCTGATCTCGCTGATGGATCACACCCCGGGCCAGAGGCAGTTCCGCGACATGGCGAAGTACTACACGTACGCCACCCGCGGCGGCCGGCCGATGGACGAGATCCGCGCCAACACCGAGCGCAAGATCCGCGACGGCCAGGCGCTGAATGCGCGGAATCGCCCGGCCCTCGTTCACTTCGCGCGGGAGATGAACATCCCGCTGGCGAGCCACGACGACACCACCCTGGCGGACGTGGAACTGGCGGTCGGCGAGGGCGTGCGGCTCGCCGAGTTCCCCACTACCCTGGAGGCGGCCCGGGCCGCGCACGGGCGCGGCATCACCGTCATGATGGGGGCGCCCAACCTGATCCGCGGCGGTTCGCATTCCGGCAATGTCGCGGCGCTGGCGCTGGCCGAGGCCGGCCATCTCGACATCCTGTCGTCGGACTACGTGCCGGCGAGCCTGCTGATGGCGGCCTTCCTGCTGCCCGAGCAGGCGCCGTCGATCACGCTCCCGGAGGCGCTCGCCACGGTCACGGCCAACCCCGCCCGGGCCACCGGCCTGACCGACCGCGGCGCCTTGCAGACCGGCCTGCGGGCCGACCTGGTGCGCGTGCAGCTCGCCGAGGGCGTGCCGGTGGTGCGCGAGGTCTGGCGCACCGGGCGGCGTGTGGCCTGATGCCGGGCTGCCTCGTCCTCGTGGTCGGTCCGAGCGGCGCCGGCAAGGACACGTTGATCCGGCTCGCTCGGGCGGCCCTGGCCGACGACCCGCGCTACGTCTTCCCCCGCCGCCTCGTGACGCGGCCCCCCTCGGCCGACGAGGACAACACGGAGATCGACGAGGCCGCCTTCGCGGACGGTCACGCGGCGGGACGCTTCACCCTGAGCTGGCGCGCGCACGGTCTCGGCTACGCCCTGCCGGCCGAGGCGGGAGCGCTGGCGGCCCGCGGCCATGTGGTGGTCTGCAACGTCTCGCGCCGCGTCGTCGCTCAGGCGCGCTCGGCCATCCCCCGGGTCAGCGTCGTCGAGATCACGGCGCCCGCCCAGATTCTGGCTCGGCGCCTCGAGGCCCGTGGGCGTGCGGAGGACGGCGACCTCGCCGCCCGTCTCGCCCGCGAGGGGCAGGTCGACGCCGACCTGTCCCTCGTCAATGTCGGGGCGCCGCAGACCGCGGCGGATCGGCTCATCGCGCATCTGCGCGCCTGCTGAGCGCCCGGCACGAGAAAGGCGCGCACCGGTCCCGGTGCGCGCCTTCAGAAAACCGGTCCGGGAGGTTCGATCCCGGACGTCCGGGAGCCTCAGAGCCCGCCGAACTTGTAATTGAAGCCGGCGCGGACGATGTCGCCCTCGGTACGGAAGCGCGACACGTAGCCGGTGCCGGCGCCGACGCCCGGGACCGAGCCGACCAGCACGTTCTTGCTGCCGAGGTCGTAGTGGATGTACTCGGCCTTGATGGTCAGGGCATCGTAGCGCAGGCCCAGGTAGCGGCCGATCGCGAAGGTGTTCAGGAAGCTGTCGGTCGGCAGCGCGAACTCGATACCGCCACCGTAGGCGAATCCGGTCTCCACGTCGTCGCGGCGGCCGGCGAACGCGAGGGCGCCGCCCGGGGTGAAGAAGCGCGCGTCGTAGAGGACGCCGCCGTAGGCGAGGCCGCCCATGCCGTACACCATCACGCGATCGAAGGCGTAGCCGACGCGGCCGACGAGGGTGCCGACCCAGTCGGTGCTCTGGCGGAAGGCGCTCAGCGCGTTGGTGGTGCCCAGGTAGTACCGCCGGCGGTTCAGATCGGTCCAGTCGACGCTGTTGGCGACGCCGACGACGATGCCCGAGCCGGGGGTGAACTGATAGTTGTAGCCGACCGTGCCGCCGATGTTGGCGAAGCCGTCATCGGAGATCGAGGTCGCCGCCGGGCGGGCGCCGGTCGCCACGTTGGACGCGTTGACCGGCGAGATGCCGAGGGTGTTGATCCGCTGCCTGTCGGTGAAGACGTAGGAGGTCTCCAGACCGCCGTAGAAGCCCGTCCAGGTGAAGACCGGCACGGGGGTGAAGACCGGCGGCGGGGCGGCCCGGCGCGGCAGGTCGGCGGCCGAGGCAGCCGTCGTGACCAGGGCCGTCGCGGCGCTGGCGAGGAGGAGCTTCTTGAACATGGGGCGGGAATCCGGAGCTTGGGCGATGTTGCGAACAGTTAAGCTCCGCGGCGCCTGTTTCGCTATGCCCTGCGTGCCACACCGTGACTTGAAAGCGACCGGTTACTCTGAGGCATTGGTATTCCGCCGGTTCATGATCGACCGATGTGGCTTGACAGCGACGCCGCGCGGGGCGCCCCCGTGCGCGCCGGACCTTGATCCAAGGCGGCCGACCCTCTAAGCGGACCGCGTTTTGCGCCCCTTTTTCCGAGTTCGGGGCGGCCGACCAGGATCCGGGGCCCCCGTGTGGTCCCCGCCGCAGGAATGGGAATCATGGGCAAGGAAAAGTTCTCCCGCACCAAGCCGCACTGCAACATCGGCACGATTGGGCACGTTGACCACGGCAAGACGTCGCTGACGGCGGCGATCACGAAGGTTCTGGCGGAGACGGGCGGGGCGACGTTCACGGCCTACGACCAGATCGACAAGGCGCCGGAGGAGAAGGCGCGCGGGATCACGATCTCGACGGCGCACGTGGAGTACGAGACCTCGAACCGGCACTACGCGCACGTGGACTGCCCCGGCCACGCCGACTACGTGAAGAACATGATCACGGGCGCGGCGCAGATGGACGGCGCGATCCTGGTGGTGTCGGCGGCCGACGGCCCGATGCCGCAGACGCGCGAGCACATCCTGCTGGCGCGTCAGGTCGGCGTTCCGGCTCTGGTGGTGTTCCTCAACAAGGTCGACATGGTCGACGACGAGGAGCTGCTGGAGCTGGTGGAGCTTGAGGTGCGCGAGCTTCTCTCGAAGTACGACTTCCCGGGCGACGACATCCCGATCACCAAGGGCTCGGCGCTGATGGCGCTGGAGGACAAGGAGCCCAAGATCGGCAAGGAGGCGGTGCTGGCGCTGATGGCGACGGTGGACAGCTACATCCCGCAGCCGGAGCGCCCGATCGACATGCCGTTCCTGATGCCGATCGAGGACGTGTTCTCGATCTCGGGCCGCGGCACGGTGGTGACGGGCCGCGTCGAGCGCGGCATCGTGAAGGTGGGCGAGGAAGTCGAGATCGTCGGCATCCGGGCGACCACGAAGACGACGGTCACGGGCGTGGAGATGTTCCGCAAGCTGCTCGACCAGGGCCAGGCGGGCGACAACGTCGGCGTTCTCCTGCGCGGCACGAAGCGCGAGGACGTGGAGCGCGGCCAGGTGGTGTGCAAGCCGGGTTCGGTGAAGCCGCACGCGAAGTTCAAGGCCGAGGCGTACATCCTGACCAAGGAGGAGGGCGGGCGCCACACGCCGTTCTTCACGAACTACCGGCCGCAGTTCTACTTCCGCACGACGGACGTGACCGGGATCTGCACGCTGCCGGAGGGCACCGAGATGGTGATGCCGGGCGACAACGTGACCATGGACGTGGCGCTGATCGTGCCGGTGGCCATGGAGGAGAAGCTGCGCTTCGCCATCCGCGAGGGCGGCCGCACCGTCGGCGCCGGCGTCGTCGCCGCCATCAACGACTGA
>NZ_JBKFBO010000126.1:0-22077 GCF_053346215.1 Methylobacterium sp. A49B | reverse complement strand
GTGCCGGTATCGTTCGGCCAGGGCCATGAGGGCCTGGGCGAGTTCGGTGAGGTTGGCGGAGGCCGCCTCCACCTGCCGCGTGCCGGCCGCGGTCTGCTGGCTGGCCTGCCGGATGTTCTGCAGCGCCCCCATCACCTGCTCGATCCCGAGTTGCTGCTGGTTCGTCGAGGCCACGATCTGCTGGAACGTCTGCACGTTCTCCTCCACCCGCGCGGTGATCTCCTCGATCGTGCGCTGCGTCGTGTCCGAGCGCGTCTTGCCCGCCGCCGCCCGCTTCACCGCCTCCTCCGTCAGCATCACCGACGTGTTGATGCCCCGCTGGATCTCGCCCAGCAGACCCCGCACCTGGCCGGTGGCCGCCTTCGCCTGATCGGCCAGAAGCTTCATCTCGGAGGCCACGACCGCAAAGCTCAGGCCGCTCTCGCCGGCCGCCGCCGCCTCGATGGCCGCGTTCAGCGCCAGCAGGTGCGTGCGCTCCGAGATGTCGTTGACCGTCCCGATGATGTCGCCGATCGTCTGGGTCTTCTCCGACAGGCTGACGATGTTGCCGGCCACCGCCTCCGCCTGCTCGCGGATCGCCTCCATCGCCTTGGCCGTGTCGGAGACCGCCCGCAGGCCCTGGCGCGAGGTCTGGGCGGTCGCCTGGGCGGTGGCGATCACCTCGGTGGCGCGCTTCGAGATCTGCGCGCCCGAGTGCGTGATCTCGTCGACCGTGGCCGCCGTCTCCTGCACGGCCGCGAACTGCTGCTCGACCGAGGCCGCCTGCTCCTGCGCCGAGGCGCGGATCTCGGCCGCCGCCGCGTTCAGGTCGGCCGTCGCCGCCCGGTTGGTCCGCGCAAGGTCCGACAGCCCGGACACCATCGCGTTCAAGGTCCCCGCAAGACGGCCGACCTCGCCACGGACGCCCGCCTCGAGGCGGCCTGACAGGTCGCCCGCGCCGACCTGCTCGACGAAGGCCATCACGCGCAGCAGCGGGCGGACGACCAGCCGGTTCACCGCCCAGCCGATGCCGGCGCAGATCAGGAGCGTGATCAGGGTTCCGCCCCACAGGGCGACGCTCTCGTCGCGCTCGGCCTGCAGGACCCGCGCCCGCTGCATCGTCTGCGTCCGCTCCTCCAGGGCCTCGATGGCGGCGAGCTTGTTGCGCAGCGTGTCGAACATCGCCTTGCCCTTGCCGTCGGCCTCGACGGCGAGCGCCTCCGCGCGCGTGGCCGGGTCGGCCGCGCGGCGGATGGCGGCCTCGCCGATATCGGCCTGCCATGTTCGCGCCGCCGTCACGGCATCGGCCAGCAGGGCCGAGCGCTGAGCATCGGCTCCGATCTCGGTCCGCAACCGGTTGACCGCATCGTCCAGGGCCGGCCGTCCCGAGCGGTAGGGCTCAAGGCTCCCGTCGCGGCCGGTGATCAGGTAGCCCCGAAGCCCGGTCTCCTGGTTCAGCATCGCGCCGCGGAACCCGTCGAGGGCGCGGATCACCTGACTCGAATGGGCGAGGGCATCGTTGGCCGACTGCAGTTGGTTGCGCGTGATCAGGACGGCGCCGCTGCTGAGGATCGTGACCAGGGCGATGATGCCGATGGCGCCGCCCAGGGTGCGGTTGAGGCCAGACGTTTTCGGCATATCCGATTCTTCCCACTCAGCCGCGCGGTCGCCGATCGACGGCGTGACTGGCCGATACCAGCGCGTGTCCGCGGCTGAAACCGGTTCCCCGCAGTTCTTCGACGACGCAGGTCCCGCGCGCTGTGCCGGCCTCGCCCCACGCCCGGCGGCCTGGGCGGCCAGCACTTCCATCCGACGGGCGACGAATCAATCGGCCGGATCCGAAGCGCCGGCGGCCTCCTCACCGTCCCGGACGCCCAGCGCGGCCTTCTCGGCCAGCAGCGTCGCCAGCGCGGCGCGGGTCAGGTCACCCTGCTCCCCATGGGGTCGGTCGAGGGCCTCCGTCAGGGCGCGACGGTACCGGTCCTGGATCGCGGCGAGGCGCGTCGGGAGACCGACTCGCGCGATCGGCTTTCCGACGACCGGTCCGGGATCCGCGGACCTCCGAGCGGGGGACTTTCTCTGGGGCATGTGGGAGCAAGACCGGAGCCGCGCCGGAGTTCCGCGTCTCGATCCATGGCCGCGAGCCTCCCGAGCCACGTTCCGTGGCGACACCCGAGGGGACCACGGCTCAATACAGCTTCCATCCCCGCACAGGACGCAAAAGGTCCTGAACCGACAGCTTTCGTCCGGCTTCGCCGCGACGATTGTGGGAAAACTCCTTTCATCGCACCTGTCGATGAAGCTCGCGTCTGCGGCACGAACGTGACGCGCCCCTGACCGCCAAGCTACGACACAGAGCGCGGCTGGGGTCGGGAGCAACGCGGCGCCCGGGGCCGCGGTAGGCGCGCCGCACGGAGGACATGTCCATGCTGACGAGACGGGGCTTCGTAGATTGTGCGCTCTGCGCCGTGTTGACCGGCTTCACGGCGACCGCCGTCGAGGCCCAGCCACAGCCGTCCGCGCAGACATCCGGTGTCACGCGGACGATCCTCAGCACCGAGGAGCTGCCCGGGGGACAATATGTGGTCGTCCAGGTCGCTGCCGAGATCGCGCCGGGCGCGACCGTCGCCCGCCACACGCATCCGGGGATCGAGTCGTCGGTGATCCTGGCGGGCGAGGCGGAGTTGTTCGTCGATGGCCAGCCGAACCGGACCTTGCGGGCCGGGGACAGCTTCCAGGTTCCCGCGGTCACCCCGCACAGCCTGCGCAACGGCTCCGGTGCGACCCGCGTCGCGGGGACCTACACGGTGGAGAAGGGCAAGCCTCTCGCCTCACCGGCCTGATCGGCACCGACATCGTGCCGGCACCCCGCGCGGGGGGTTTCACGGCGTCGCGCCCGGTCCGTGCACGGCCGGCCGCTCTCGGACGGTCGCGTTCGTCCGACCCCGCGCCGAGCACGACGCGCGCCCACCTTTGCCTTGACCCAGCGGCGGCCGCACCGTGCAACACTCTGATTCGCCGACCGAAGCGATCCCGCGATCGCAGGAGGCAGCGGGACGCCGATCATAGCCGCCCGCTTCAACATGCAGTGGAGGGCCAAAACGCTGCGGATGTAAATTTTTGTCGACCACGAGCAATTACTTCGAAAATTATAGCATAATTTTCACGGATAACTTGGCAAGTTTGTTCAGAGAGGTTTCGCCTGCCAGAGTTATCCCGATTTACACCCTTGCGCACGGACAGGTACGTGTGAAATTCCGGATCGCGCACGGCCGATTTCCGCGATTGAGGCGACTTCCGGCCTGAAAAAGAATACGCACCGAGAAAATCAGTATTGTGATCGGCACCGAAAAATGTAATCTTCCGAAGCAGTGACGAACAAGCGTTAGGCATCCCTCTCCGGGATCGAAATCATGTTGACACTGACTGCTCCGGAACCGAGCAATCAGGGCCGTTATGCGGAGCGACGGTCCATCGCATTGGCCAACGTGAACTGGTTTCGAAGGCTCGCTTGGCGCGCGCTACGCGATGAAAGCCCGCAAGGCGCGCTGCGGGCCGCCGCCGCGCGCGCCGCCGCCCGCATCGTCATCCGGCAGGCGAAGCGGGACGCTCTGATCACCAGCATGGCCCGCGAGGCGCTCGGGACCCGGTAGGGTAGAACGCGCACGCGATCCGAGAGGATCCGCCACCCGTGCCGGATCTCCGGGGCGGCGGGTCGGAGACGCACGGCACGGACGTCAGGAGGCGAGGAGCGCCGTCAGCACCGCGCGCGATCCCCGCGCGAGCATCTCGGCAGATCCCGGCTGTCACCGTGCCGCCGGACTAAGGCAGCCGCCGACACCGAGGCGACCTTCAGGGAACCGTCAGCCGGCCGCCGCTTTGCTCTCGTTCGACCGGGAGGCGCGCCATGGCCGAAATCCGCATGTCTCAGAATCAGGACGGCCGCTGGACGATCTATGCCGCAGGCCTCGTCGTGACGGATCTCACCCGGGAGACCGCTGAAGCGTTCGTCGCGAGCTATCGGCGGATCGCCGCGACCTGAGCGGGACCGCGTGCGCCCCGGAGCCGCAGGGTCGGGAACCGAACCCGCACGCGGGCGATCTCCGATGGATCGCCCCGCATCGGCGATCCGGAGGCGAGCGATGGCCGAGACCGACGATCACGAGGCGACCTACAAGGCGTTCAAGGAGGTCGTGAACATGACGGCCTCGGCGCTGGAGAAGCACCTCAAAGGCGACGCCAGCCAGTCGGTCGGCCAGAAGAAGGGCGGGGCCGGGGAGGCGACCGGCCATCAGGAAGGCCGGCGCATCGTCGAGATCCTGCACGCGAAGAAGGCCGACCTTTCGGACGACGATTATCAGCACATGCGCAAGGTCGTCGGCTACGTGCACCGGCACCTGAAGCAGGGCGGCCCGAAGGACGAGGCTGCCGTGCGGGACTCGCCCTGGCGACTGTCGCTGATGAACTGGGGGCACGATCCGATGAAGGATGGGTGAGCCGGGGCGGGCTGCGGGCATCGAGCGGGCATCGGGATCGGCGCACCCTTCCCCGGTCGATGCCTTGACCGCGGTGTGCCAGACTCCAACACAGCTTTGATCGCTCCCTTTACCGTTTGTTAACCTTTCTAAACAGTTTAGTAACGGGATTCCGGCCGGCAGGGAGTGGGCGTTCCGTGAGCGAGTTGCAGAGGCTTCTGGACGATCCTCGGTTCCGGCCCGCCGACAAGGCCAAGCGGGAGCCGGGCGCCGCACCCGAAGCCAATGCCGGCGGCCTGCTGCGCGTCGTCTCGTCGGCAGCCGAGCCGGCCGAGACCGCGATGCCGCCGGTCCCGACCCAGGATTGGGACGCGCTGATCCACCGCGTGCACACCGCGGCCCGCCAGGCGCGCGTGATCGAGGCGCAATCCCGCGAGCGGGAGGAGCGCATCGAGCACGTCCTGCAGCGTGTCCGGGAGGACATCACCACCGCCAACGAGCGCGCCCGCATCGCCGAGATGCAGGCCCGTGAGGCCCAGGTGCGCGCCGAGGCGCAGATCATCGCCGCCGAGGAGCGGGTGAAGGCCGCCGAGGCGCGGGCCCACGCCGCCGAGGAACGGGCCCAGCATGCCGAGGAATGGCTGGGCCGCGTTCAGGACGCGATCCTGTCCGAGTTCTCGGACCTGACCGACCAGGCTGCGGCATGAGCAGCCCGGCCCGCGCGGCGATCCCCGTGCTGGACAGCCGCGGGCCGGTCGAAATCGGGCGCGACGGCGCGGCCGACCCGGTGGACCGGGTGGTGGCGCTGTTCTCCGGGGCCGGGCGGCCCCCGGCCGCCGCGGGGGACGATTGGTCGGCCTCCCTGACCGCCGTGCGCGGCATCGCCACGCAGGTGCGCACCCTGCAAATGAGCGCCAGGGATTCGATCCGGGAGGCCCAGCGCTCGGTGCGCGAGGCGGAGACGGCGTTGCGCGCCGCCGAGGATCGGGCGGAGCACGCCGAAGGTCTGCTGCGCGCGGCGATCGCCCGGGCCGAGCGGGCCGAGGAGCACGCACGCGCGGCGGCCGAGCGGGCGGAGCGGGCGGAGGCCCAGACGGCAGAGGCGCGGGCGTGGCTGCGGCGCATGCACGAATGCATGGTCAGTGAGTTCGGCGCCCTGACCCGGGACGCTGCCCAGCCCTGACCGGGTCCGGGGGTGAGCGGCGCCGCGATGACCGGAGCGGTCGCGACGTCGAGCGCGTGCTGCGCCCCGCATAGGGCTCGCCCGCACCGTGAAGGATCGCGATGTGAAGGACCGCGATCTCCGGCGGCAGGTCGCGGATGCGGGTCTCGGACAGGACCGGCAGCCATGGCGGCGGAGAGCGCTCTCGGTCGCGTGCCGTGACGGCCCGGAGGACGGAGAGGCCGAAGGCGCGCAGCGCGACCGGACGCGGGGAATGCAGCGGCCCTTGTTCCCGCATCCTGTGGCCCGGCTGCCACAATGCGAACAACCTGTTTAAGGGCGCGACAAGACCTCCCCCGCCAAAGATCGGGTCTCGCGTCGCTTCGACGCCGTTTGGCCGGCAGGGTCGCCGTGACGCTCAGCCTCGTCCTCAGCACCGCCCTTCCCCTGCTCACTGGCGCGGTGGCCGTGCTGTGGGCTGGCCTGGTCGCGCCGGAGCTGGAGGAGGGCCCGGATACCCCCGAAGCCCGGGACCTGCGGACATGGTGAGTTCGGGGCGCGTGCGGGGTGCGCGCGGGACGCCGCTAACGCTGTCTTCACCCTGCCGCCAGGGGGCGGCAACCCTCCTGGGCGGTCGTCATTGCTAGGGGATGACCCTGTTGACGATCGTGCCTCCGGCTCAGCCGCTGCCCAGCCGGCCCGCACGGGACCGCCTGGCCGGACGTCACGGGGTCCTGCTCGGCCAGCTCGCGCAGGCGTTGAACAGGCCGGCGGAATCCTTCCTGGAGGAGCCGCCTCCGGACGGGGAGGCGGGCGAACTCTGCGCCCTGGTGCGCCACTGGCTGGCGATCGGTGACGGACAGGCGCGCCGCCGCGTCCTGAGCCTGGCGCGCCAGGAGGCCGAGCGGTCCGGCTACAGCGAGTGCGCCTGAGAACGGGCCCGCGGGCGGGACGGATTCCGGGAGCGGCCAGCGGCGCGCTATGAGGGGCGGGCGCCCTCGCGGCGAGGGCCGGTACAGGGAGACCGCACATGGATCTCGGCTTGAGCGGGCGCCGGGCGCTCGTCTGCGCGGCGAGCAAGGGGCTCGGCAAGGGCTGCGCCCTGGCGCTGGCCCGGGAGGGCGTCGCGGTCACCATCACCGCGCGCACCGCCGAGGCGCTGGAGCGGACCGCGGACGAAATCCGGAGCGCGACGGGCGTCACCGTCACCGTCGTCGCGGGCGACATCGCCACCGAGGCCGGCCGCGCCGCCGCGCTGGCCGCTTGTCCCGAGCCCGACATCCTGGTCAACAACGCCGGCGGCCCGCCCCCCGGCGATTTCCGCGCGTGGGACCGCGACGCCTGGATCCGGGCGCTCGACGCCAACATGCTGGCGCCGATCGCCCTCATCAAGGCGACCGTGGACGGCATGATCGACCGGAAGTTCGGCCGGATCGTCAACATCACCTCCGGCGCCGTGAAGGCACCGATCGAGCATCTCGGCCTGTCGAACGGCGCCCGTTCGGGGCTGACAGGCTTCGTGGCCGGCCTCGCCCGCCAGACCGTGCGGCACAACGTGACGATCAACAACCTGCTGCCCGGCCCCTTCGACACGGACCGGATCCGCAGCAACGCCGAAGCGGGCGCCGCCAAGGCCGGGACCACCGTGGAGGCGTTCCTGGAGGCGCGGGCGCGCGACAACCCCGCCGGCCGGTTCGGCCGCCCCGACGAGTTCGGCGCCGCCTGCGCGTTCCTGTGCAGCCAGCACGCCGGGTTCATCACCGGGCAGAACCTGCTGATGGACGGCGGCGCCTATCCCGGCACGTTCTGAGGCCTGCCGCCCGCAGGTGCTCCTCGCGCCTGGCGGTCCGTCGCGCGGGCGCGCGGCGAAGACCGTCCGGGACCGGCGCGTGCGGGCATGATCCGGGGCGTCTCGGGTGTCTCGGACGCGCATCGCGCGGGAAGGCCGGCTCCTCGTGGGACGGATCCGGGGGCCGGGCAGGGGATTGCGGCCCCGCGCGGCGCGCCGCCGGGAGCATGGCCCGAAACCCGCCGCTGCCGGGGTGACGCGGGACGCCGCGAAGCCCGAACGCAACGTTGCTCAAAGCCGGCTTCCCGGCGTCCCGCGGACAGGACGCGCACCGGCTGGCCGGCGCCCGTCCTCGTCCGTTCGTGCGTCCGGTGTCCGTCACGCGGGGGCTCGAACGACGCTAAGGCGCTTCGGGGTGCTCCTCGCCCCCCGCGCTTCCGAGCGAGCCTTCGTCGCACGCCCTCTCGTCGTGGAGGGCGCCGTCTAACCACCACACCGCCCAGGACAGGGTCGCCGATGGGCACTGAGCGGCCGGCGGCATTTCCTCCGCCAGCCGCCGCCCAGCCCGAGCCGGGGGCATGTCGAGTCCCGCGCCCGGGGCTGCCGCAGCCGACGGCAGACGCAGGCACCGTCCCGCCGCCGCCGACCCGGCGGCTGACCGGATCGACGCCCCGAGGCGTCTCACGACGCGTCGCGGCGGGCGTTCGGACTAAGGGCATAGATTAGGAATATTGTCAAGTCCGATGCGTGCGCTCCCCGGGCTTTCCCCCACCCTCCGTCCCCCCGGATGCCTGTTTCGGCAGGCCTCGGGCAGACGCGCGATCTCTGAAGCCGCCTGCGCGGCGGCTTCGCCGTCCCCTGGGTTGAGAGCGACGATCCTTCGAGATCGCGTCGCCCGGCGGCGGTGGCATCTGCCCCTCCCGGCCAGCCCTCGGATCCACGGACCGCATCGGAGCGGGCCGCCGGAGCCGACCATCGGAGCGGGCATTGCTGTCTTCCCGCGCGGGATGACGGGAGCGCTGCCGGCTGCCCCGGGTCGCGGCACCGGCCGCCGCGCGTCGGGCGCATTGCCGCGCGCCGTCCCCTGATGCACCTTGCCGGCTATCCGGCTTGGAACGGCACGCTGCGGTGTTCCACCGCGCCGCGCCCGGATCACGGGACCGCATGCGCCGGGGCAGCGATCCCGAATGGAACCGCCCGGCAGGGAGCCGCCGCATGAGTGCAGCCACGCCATCGATCGTCGCGGACCGGGAGGCGGAGTCCGGGGGAGGGGGTGAGGAAGCGGTCCGCGCGATGCGCGTCGATCTCGCGGCCGCCTACAGGCTGATCCATCGCCTGGGCCTCGACGACAGCATCTACACCCACATCTCGGCGCGGCTTCCGGGCGGCGGCCACCGCTTCCTGATCAACCCCTACGGGATGCGCTTCGAGGAGGTGACGCCGCAGAACCTCGTCACGGTCGACATCGACGGACAGGTGCTCGAGGACCCGATGGGCCTCGGCATCAACCCGGCCGGCTTCACGATCCACAGCGCCATCCACGCCGCCCGCCACGACGCGGTCTGCGTGCTGCACACCCACACCGTGGCGGGCGTGGCGGTCTCCTGCCAGGAGGAGGGGCTGCTGCCCCTGAACCAGTGGTCGATGCAGTTCACGGGGCGCGTCGCCTATCACGCCTACGAGGGCATCGCCCTCGACCTCGACGAGCGGCAGCGGCTGGTGGCCGATCTCGGCGACAAGCCCGTGATGGTGCTGCGCAACCACGGCCTGCTGACCTGCGGTCGCACGGTCGGCGAGGCGTTCCGGCTGATGCACAACATGGAGCGCTCGTGCCGGGCGCAGCTGGCGATCCAGGCGGCGGGCGCGCCGGTGATCCGACCGTCCTCCGCCATCGCCACCAAGACCGCCGGGCAGTACGCCGCCGGCTATGACCGCGTCGTGGTCCAGGGGGCGCCCGACAACGAGTGGGCGGCGTTCAAGCGGATGCTGGCGCGGACGGATCCGGATTTCTTCGTGGACGCGTGAGGCGAGACGTCGACCGGGCGTGTCCCTCCCCCCTGCGGGCTACGATGTTCGCAGATCTCCGGCGGACCACCGCCGCTTGTGGCAGGGCGCGCCGGGCCCCTCTCCCGCACGGGAGAGGGACCCGCGCTTCAACCTGCGGCCATGGTGCCGCCCACGCGGCGTGAATCCGCAAACCCCTGCGGGCGAGGGACATGCCTCCGCGGATGGGCCCACGCCTCACCCCTCGGCCCAGGCTCCGCTCGACCGGTAGGTCTGCTTCAGGAACGCGATGAACGCCCGGGTCTTGGCCGGGACGAAGGCCCGGCTCGGATAGACCGCGAAGATGCCCGCCGAGGCCGCGGCGGTGTAGGCCGGCAGCACCACCTCCAGCCTGCCGTCGCGCAGCTCCGCATGCACGTCCCAGGTGGAGCGCAGCGCAATCCCCAGGCCGCCGATCACCGCCTCGCGCACCACCTCGTTGGAGTGGGTGCGCAGGGGACCGGACGCGCCGACCGTGCAGGGGCCCTCCGGTCCGACGAGACGCCAGGGGTTCTGGTTCTCGGTGGCGAGGCAGACATGGCCGCGCAGGTCGTCGAGGCGCTCCGGGCGCCCGGCCGCGTCGAGGTAAGCCGGCCGCGCGCAGAGAACCCGCCGCACCGGCGCGAGACGCACCGCCGTCAGGCCGGAACTCTCCAGCGCGCCGACCCGGATCGCGAGATCGTAGCCGCGCTCGACGATCGACTCGAAGTCGTCGCTCAACTCGAGGTTCAGCACGAGGTCGGGGTGGAGGGCGAAGAAAGCCCGCAGGTGCGGGACGATGTGCAGCCGCCCGAAGGAGCTCGGGGCCGTGACCCGGAGCGTGCCCCGCGCCCGGGACGCCGTCTGCGACACGAGGCTTTCCGCCTCCGCGATCGCGTCGACGATCGGGGCGATCCGCTCGAAGAAGGCCGCGCCGACATCGGTGGGGGCGACCCGCCGGGTCGTCCGGTGCAGCAGGCGCACGGCGAGCCGCTCCTCCAGCCGCTTCAGCCGCTTGGAGACCACCGCCACCGACAGGCCGAGTTCCGATCCGGCCTGGGTCAGGCTGCCGGTCCGGACCACCCGGGCGAAGATCTCCAGGTCGCTCTGGTCGTTCATTCTCAACGCTGCGGAAAGAATCAAATCCCTTTTGCCGCCTTTTTCGCGGCTGCCAACCGGTCTATCCCGATGGTCTCAAAAAAATTTCATGCGCCATTCGATTTTTTCTGAACGGCGCGCCGATCCAGCTCACCGAGCCAGCTCAAGGAGCCGCCATGTCGGGTCTCGTCGTCGCCGAAGATCTCCGCACCTTCCTGGCTGAGGAGGCGCTTCCAGGGACCGGCGTCTCGGCCGACCGGTTCTGGTCGGGCTTCGCGGCGATCGTCCGGGACCTCGCGCCGCGCAACCGCGCGCTGCTCGACCGGCGCGACGACCTGCAGGCCGATATCGATTCCTGGCACCGCGATCATCGCGGCCTGCCGCACGATCCGGCGGCCTACGCGGCGTACCTCACGCAGATCGGCTACCTGCAGCCGGAGCCCGACACCGTGCGGGTGACCACCGGGAACGTGGACGCGGAGATCGCCGCGATCGCCGGGCCGCAGCTCGTCGTGCCGATCTCCAACGCCCGCTACGCCCTCAACGCCGCCAATGCCCGCTGGGGCAGCTTGTACGACGCCCTCTACGGCACCGACGCGATCCCGCAGGACGGCGACCTCGCCCCCGGCGGCGGCCTCAACCCGGCCCGCGCCGCCGCGGTGGTGGCCCGGACCAAGGCGTTCCTCGACGCCACCGCGCCGCTCAGCGTCGGTTCCTGGGCGGATGCCGTGGGATTCGCCGTGGCGGGCGGGCGCCTCGCCGTCGACCTGGGGGCAGGGCGCAGCGCCGGCCTGACCGGCGCGGCGGCCTTCGCGGGCTTCACCGGCGCTCCCGAGGCCCCGACCGCGCTCCTGCTCCGCCACAACGGCCTGCACGTCGAGATCGTGATCGACCGGGCGAGCCCGATCGGCCGCACCGACCCCGCCGGCATCGCCGACGTGGTGCTGGAGGCCGCCCTCTCCACCATCATGGACATGGAGGATTCGGTGGCGGCCGTGGATTCGGCCGACAAGGTCGCGGTCTACCGCAGCTGGCTCGGCCTGATGCGCGGCGACCTCGTCGCCACCCTGTCCAAGGGCGGCCGCACCGTCGAGCGGCGCCTCGCCGCCGACCGCACCTACGCGGCCCCCGACGGCGGAAGCCTGACCCTGCCGGGACGGTCGCTGATGCTGGTCCGGCATGTCGGCCACCACATGTATACCGACGCCGTGACCCTCGACGGCGCCGAGATCCCCGAGACGATCCTCGACGCGGCCGTCACCGCGCTGATCGCCCTGCACGACCTGAACGGCACCGGCCCCTTCCGCAACAGCCGGACCGGCTCGGCCTACATGGTCAAGCCGAAGCTGCACGGCCCCGACGAGGTCGCCTTCGCGGTGGCGCTGTTCGACCGGGTCGAGGCGCTGGTCGGCCTCGCGCCGCGGACCCTCAAGATCGGCGTCATGGACGAGGAGCGGCGCACGACCCTGAACCTGAAGGCGGCGATCGCCGCGGCCGCGGACAGGCTGTTCTTCATCAACACCGGCTTCCTCGACCGGACCGGCGACGAGATCCACACCTCACTGGAAGCGGGACCGGTGGTCCGCAAGGACGCCATGAAGGCGACCGCCTGGATCCAGGCCTACGAGGACGGCAACGTCGATGCCGGCCTCGCCTGCGGGCTGCCGGGCCACGCGCAGATCGGCAAGGGCATGTGGGCCGCCCCCGACCGGATGGCCGCCATGCTCGACGCCAAGGGCGCCCATCCGGAGGCCGGCGCCAACACCGCCTGGGTCCCGTCGCCGACCGCCGCGACGCTGCACGCCCTGCACTACCACCGGACGGATGTCCGCGCCCGCCAAGCCGCGCTCGCCGGCCGGGCGCCCGCGACCCGCGCCGCCATGCTGACCCTGCCGCTGGCCGAGGGCCGCTTCGCGCCGGACGCGGTGCGGGAGGAGCTCGACAACAATTGCCAGGGCATCCTCGGCTACGTGGTCCGCTGGATCGACCAGGGCGTCGGCTGCTCGAAGGTGCCGGACATCCACGATGTCGGGCTGATGGAGGACCGCGCCACCCTGCGGATCTCCAGCCAGCACATCGCCAACTGGCTGCGCCACGGGATCGTGGACCGGGCGCAGGTCGAGGCGGCGCTGCGGCGGATGGCGGGCGTCGTCGACCGCCAGAACGCGGGCGATCCGGCCTACCGGCCGATGGCCCCGGGCTTCGACGGCTCGGCCTTCCGGGCGGCGGAAGCCCTGGTGTTCGAGGGCGCCCGCCAGCCGAACGGCTACACGGAATTCGTGCTGCACCGGTTCCGCCGGGAGGCGAAGCGCCGGGGTGCCTGACACCGCCGCTTCCGGATCCCGCCGGCACGCTGTGCCTCGGGATCCGCCCTCACGGCGCCGCTCAGCGTCCCTTCCGCGTCATCACGTAGACGAGGAGATTGGCCACCGCCCGGTAGAATTCCGCCGGGATGGCCCGGTCGACCTCGACATGGTCATACATCGCCCGGGTGAGCGCCTTGTCGATGACGATCTCGATCCGATGCTTCTCGGCGATCTCCCGGATGCGCAGGGCGATCAGATCCCTGCCCTTGGCCAGGACCATCGGGGCGTCGTTCTCGCCCTGGTCGTAGCGCAGCGCGATGGCGAAGTGCGTCGGGTTGGCCAGGATCATGGTGGCGCGGGGGACCGCCGCCATCATCTGCTTGCGCAGGCGGTCCTGCGCGAGGGAGCGCATCCGGGCCTTGACCAGCGGGTCGCCCTCCAGCTGCTTGAACTCGTCCTTCAGCTCCTGCCGCGACATCCGCAAGTCGCGCTGCCAGCGCAGCCGGGTCCAGACCAAGTCCCCGGCGACCAGCGCGATGGTCGCGACGCTGACCGCCGAGACGAGGCGCACCGACAGGGTCAGCAGAAATTCGGGCAGCCCGATCGGATCCACAAACATGACATTCACGATCTCGTGGCGGTCCGCGCGCAGGACCATGAAGGACATGCCGCCGATGGCCAGGAACTTGAAGAGGCTTTTTCCGAACTCGACGAATCCTTGTAAACTGAACGTTTTGCGCCAGCCGCTGGCGGGCGAGATCCGGGACCATTGCGGCTGGATCCGCTGGAACACGATGCGCGGCGCGTTCTGGAAGATCGACGCGGCGACCCCGGCGACGAGGAGGATCATCAGGATCGGCAGCAGGAACCGCCCCATCTCCAGCGCCAGCGCGTGGACGAGGTGCATCGCGTCCCGGCTGTTCTCCAGGGGGTAGTTGCGCGGCTGCTCGACGAACAGCGCGAGCCGCCGCACGAACGGAGCGCCCTGATCCCGCGCCCCGTAGACGAGGAAGACCAGGATGCCCATGATCGAGGCGAAGATCGGGGCCTCCCGCGAGAACGGGATGTTTCCCTGCTCGATCGCGTCGCTGATCTTCTTGCCGCTCGCCTCCTCGGTCTTGCTCTCCTGATCCTCGGACATGCGGGTGGATCGCTCTCGAGTGCTCTCCGCCGAAGTGGGCGCCGGTTCGGCGCACGAGAGCGCGTTATGACGAAGGCTTGGAGCCGTGCCCGATGGCACCGCGATCGGGCGCGGCCCTAGCGGATGTAGGTGTCATCCGAATCGGCCGCGCTGAGCTCGATCTCGCCCCGGGCCGCCATCTCCAGGGCTTGGTCGGTGATGAAGCGGCGGGCTTCCAGCACGTCCCGCTGCGAGACGGGTTCGCCCCCCTCCAGCTCGTGCTCGACGAGGCGCCGGGCGCGGGCCGTGAGGGCACTGAGCACGACGCTGCGCAGCGGGCCGCTCGTGCCCTTCAGGGCGAGGATGACCTTCTCGTGCGGGATCTGGTCGAACAGGGTCGTGCGCGCCCGCGGCGTCAGGTTGATGATGTCGTCGAAGGTGAAGAGCAGGCTCTTCAGGATCTCCGCCGATTTCGGGCGCGACTGCGTGAGGCTGTCGAGCACCTCCTCCATGCTCTGGCGCTCCATCTTGTTGATGATGTCCGCCATGCGCGAGTGGGTGTCGGCCGCGGCGTTGCGCGCCAGGTTGATCATGAAGTCCTCGTGGATCGTCTGCTCGATCATCTTCATCGTCGCCTCGACGATCGGCTTGAAGGTCAGCATCCGCCGCATCACGCCGTTGCGCAGGGGGGCCGGGAGCTGGGCCATCACCCGGGCGGCGCAGGCGGGCTTCACCTTCGACAGGATCAGCGCCACCGTCTGGGGATGTTCCTTCACGAGGTAGGCGGCCAGCGCCGTCTCGGACCCGTTGGAGATCCGGTCCCAGATCGAGCGCTCCCCCGCCCCGAGGACGTCGGCCATGAGCTCGGAGATCTGCTCGGGGGGCAGGATCCCCTCGAGCAGCTTCTCCATCTCCCGCGCCGTCCCGACGAGGTTCGCACCGTCGGCGAACAGGGTGGCCAGCTGCTCGACGACCGCCTCGAGCTGGACCCGCGGCACCGGCCCGAGCTGCGAGACCGCACGGGTGATCTGCTTCAGCTCGGCGCTGTCGAAGTACTTGATCAGCCGGCTCGCCGTGGCCTTGTTCATCGCGATGAGGACGGCCGCGACCTCCTCGGACGGTGTCAGGACCCTGCGGCCTGCCTTGGTCACCGCGCCTGCGGCCATGGCGATGCCTCCTGTCAGCCGTTGGGATCGGCCGCCGAGGGACCGACGATCTCGGTGAGGGACACGCCGAAGCGCGAGTTGTCGTCCTCCACCACCACGACCTCGCCCCGGGCGATGACGCGGCCGTTGACGACGACGTCGACGGGCTCGCCGACGCGGTGATCGATCTGGCGGGTCGAGGGTGCGGCCGAACGGTCGCCGCGCAACGCCTGGGACCCGAAGGCGCCGGAGAACCGGCGCATCGAGATCCTCCTGCAGGGATCCGCGGGATGAGGCGGATCCTCCCGGTCGCCCTCGGACTGCTCGCCGCGGGGCCGGTCGCCGCGGAACCGGCGCTGGTGTCGACAACGACCGTGCCGGCAGCGACCGTGCCGGAGGCCGCTCCGCCGGCGGGCGGGCCTGCGCCGCCCGTACCGGCGGCGCCCGCGGCATCGGGCGCGGCGCCGCGATCCCGGCCGGACGGTCCGGTCGCCTGGATGCGGACCCTGCAGCTGCTCCAGGACCGGGTCGCCGGAGGCTCCCTGGCCGCCCACGAGAGCCAGCCCGTGGTGATCGCCCGGATCAACGCGGATCTGCAGAACGCGGCTCCGGAAACCTGGGCCGACCCGCACAATGTCCGCGCCGCCATCGTCATCGCCCTGAGCGGCGGCGGTCCGGCGATCCTGCGGCGCCTGACGGGCCGAGCCGGCCTCGGCGAGCCCGAGGCGACGCTGGCGCGTGGGGCGCTCGCCTACGTCGAGGGACGCGCGGCCGAGGCGAACCGCCTGCTCGCGGATGTCGACACCACGCTCCTGCCACTGACGCTGGCCGGCGCGATCGGCCTCACGCAGGCCTCGCTCATCGTGACGGAGAACCCGATCCGGGCGGTCGCGCTGCTGGACCGCGTCCGGCTGCTGCTCCCCGGGACCCTCACCGAGGAGGGAGCCCTGCGCCGGGAGATCTTCACCCTCGGGCAGGTCGGCGATCTGCGGAGGTTCGAGATCCTGGCGATCCAGTACCTGCGCCGCTTCCCGCACTCGATCTATGCGGGCAACTTCCGCCAGCGCCTCGCCTATCAGCTGACCCAGTTCGACGTCGGCCAGGACGCGGAAAAATTCGCGGTGCTCAACAGGATCCTGGGTGAGCTCGGCGCCCAGAGCCGGCGGGACCTGTACCTCCTGATCGCCCGGACGGCGATCCAGGAGGGCAAGACGGCCTCGGCGCTCCTGGCCGCCGACAAGGCCCTCGGGCTCTGCGCGCCCGGGAGCCCGGCCTCGAACCAGGCCCTGCTCTACCGGGCCGCCTCCGAGATCGTGACCCTGGCGACGTTCCCGTCCGGCCTGCGGACGTTGCGGAGCCTCGACAGGGCCAGGCTGCCGCCCCGCGACGCCCCCCTGTTCGACACCGCGCTGGCGACGGCCGAGGAGATCGGGCGCGGACTCACCGGCGGCCCCGTGCCGCCGGCGGAGGCTGCCGCGTCGAGGCTGTCGCAGGCCGCGGCAGCCTCCGCCGACGCGCCGGGCAGCCTGATCCCCAAGGTCCAAGCCATGATCGACCAGGTCGATCTGCTCCTCCGGAAGGCCAATCCGTGAACCCGATCTCCGCCACGGTCCAGAAGCCCGCCCCGAAATCCGATCGGGACATCGCCGCCCCGCAATCGGACGCCGATTCCCAGTCCGCGCCGGGCGCGGAGCGGAGGCGCGACTTCCACGCCGTCCTGCGGCAGGCCTCGGGCCGGCCGGCCGCGTCGCGGGCGGAGGCCGATCCGGGCATTGAGGCGGAGGCCGACGCGCCGGACGGGACGGTCGATCCGACGGCACCCGCGCGTTCCGCGGGGACCCCGTCGTCCCCGGCCCCGTCCGCCGCGGCGGCCGCGGCGGCGCTCGCCAGCCTCCTGAACACCGCGCTTCCGGGGCCCCTCCCGTCGACCGGCGCGGATGACGGCGCGACACCCGGGCCGGATGTCCCGGTCGCCGCCGCGTCCGCGACGGCCGGACCCGGACCGGATGCGGGGATCCCGGCCGGAAACCGGCCCGGGACCCGCGCGGACGCCCGGACGATCGCGGCACCGGAGGCCGCCGCCTCCGGTGGAGTCCCGCCGGTGGCGGTGCTCGACCGCGCGGTCCACTTCAAGCCCGTCATCGCCGCCGCGACTCCTGCCGCCCCGACGCGGCCGGGACCCGTGGCGGCGCCCATCGCGGACGCCGCCAAGACCCAGCCGCTCCGGGCCGCCCTGCCGGATCTGGTCGCCGCCGCGGCGAAGGTCGCGCCCAGGATCCCGGTCCCGCTCCAGGCCGAGCCCCGTCCCGCAGAGGCCGTTTCCGTCGCGGCGCCGGGCCCCGACAGGGCGGACCTCACCGCGCTCGCCGACAGCCGCGCCGTCACGGGCCTCGTCAGGGCCGTCCTGGACACGGACGGCCACCCCGAGTCGAAGGACGCGTCCGCTCACGGGGCGCAGGACGGAGCCGGGACCGGCCTCCCCGCCGCCACCCTGACGACGCTCGCCTCCGCCATCCGGGACGCGGCCAGCGCCGCCGCCGAGGCCGCCCCGGATCCCCGCATCCAGGCCGATCCGGCGGTCCGGGCCGCACCGGACGGGCCGATGCGCGTCCTCCGGATCCAGCTCAGGCCGGAGGAACTCGGGACCGTCACGGTGGAGCTGCGGCTCGCCAACGGCCAGCTCGAGACGCATCTGCGCGCCGCGCGGCCCGAGACGGCCGCGCTCCTCCACCGGGATTCGGCGATCCTGACGGATCTGCTCAAGCAGGCCCATTACCAGGCCGAGGTGACCGTCGGGCAGGCCCGCCCCAGCGATGGGGGCGGCTCTTCCGGAGGCTCCCCCGCACAGGGGCAGCCCGCGTTCGGGCAGGGCGGTGCCCGGCCGGGCCAGGGAGGGGAGCGGCAGCGGCAGGCGGAGCAGCACCCGGCCGCCGGCCGGCGCGACGGGGAGCGGACCGATGAGACGATACGTCCTCGCGACGGCGGCGTTTATCTCTAGCGCGGTCCCGGCGGCGGCGAATGTCTGCGAGGCCGAGATGGGCCGCGCCTCGGCGCGCTACGGCGTGCCGCTGGGCGTGCTCTACGCGGTCGGCCTCGCCGAGACGGGCAAGCGCGGCTCGCTCCAGCCCTACGCGATGAACATCGAGGGCGCGGCCTATTTCGGGAGTGGCCCGCGGGACGTGGTGGCGCATTTCACCGAGGCGCGCCGCAGGGGCGCGCGCCTGATCGATCTGGGCTGCATGCAGATCAACCACCACTACCATGGCGGCAAGTTCGGCTCGGTCGAGGCCATGATCGAGCCGCGCGCGAATGTCGAGTACGCCACGCAGTTCCTGAAGGCGCTGAAGCAGCGCGAGGGCAGCTGGACGATGGCGGTGGCCCGCTACCATGCCGGCCCGCACAACAACGCGGCGCAGAAGGTCTATATCTGCCGCGTCATGACCAACATGGTCGCCACGGGCTTCGGCCAGTGGACGCCGGGCGCCAAGCAGTTCTGCCGCTGACGCCGCGCAGGTCCGCGGGGTGTCGCGCCCGGAGCCAGGGGCGGGGGCCCCTCAACCGCGCAGGCTCAGGCCCCACGCCTCCGCGATCGCGAAGGGCAGCTGGAGATTGGCCTCGCACATGATGGCGAAGGTCGCGCGGTAGACGTTCATCAGGGACCAGACGTCGAGCCGGTGGTACGCATCGAGGGGCACTCAGAACCGCTCCTGTTCGCCGCACCGTCGCGATCATGGGTGACGACGGCACGGGAACAACACGCCGGGGCGGGCCGGGTTCTGCGGCGACGCTGCCGCAGCCGCCGGGAGGGTTTGCCCGCGCGTGGGCCGCGGCGGTCCGGGGCTGCGAAAATCTGCGGTGGAAACAGGTCCAAAGACTGATGTCCCGCACCGATGGCGACCTATTGCCTGATGAGGCCCTGATCGAAACGGCAGAAACCGTCGCGTTCTCGTGCGTGGAGCGGCATCATGAGCGACCCGTCGAACGGTCCTTCGACCGTGACCGTGCTGCTGATCGCGCTCACCCTCGCGGCCATCGCGGTCTCCACCTACACCCTGATCCGGATGGATTAGAGCGCCCGCCACCGAAGCGGGTGCCGGTCCGGCGCGAACCGGCGCGTCGCCGCGGGACCCGGAGCCCGCACCACCCGGCCGCCACGGGACGGGCGCGTCCGGCCTCCTCTCCCGCCCGGGCTCCGCCGTTCGCACGGCCTTTCGCCGACGCGCGCTCCTACCCCGTCACGGGGAGGAGCTTGGGGTTCGGAGATCCCGCGTGGAGGTGGTGCAGGATCGCGCGCAGCGGTGCCTCTGCACCCCCAGCCCTCGCCTCTCCCCGCAAGCTCGAGCGATCCCGGGCAGGCCAGGGGTCGCCAGGGATCGCCAGGGGAGGGGACCGGCGCCCCATCCGATCGGGAGGGTGTCACACGCCCCGGCAGGTGCCGTAGCTGACCTTGATCTCGCTGCGGTCCTCGGGATTCAGCTGCGCTTCGACGAAGTTCATCCTGTTCAGGTCGATCAGCAGGAAATAGACGCCGTTCTGGCACTTGATGGCGTTGCGCGGCGTGCGCTCGTTCAGGCGCGGCGACGCGGTCTGGCACTCGTAATAGTCGGAGCGCCCGGCGGAGATCACGGTCAGCAATCCACCGCTGGAGACCAGCGAGAACGTCCGGGCCTTATGGGGCTTCGCCCCTTCCGGTGCGGGGACCGGGTCGAGGCCGGTCGACACCTCCTCCGTACACGCCATCGGGCGACGCAGTTGGGAGGCCGACGGCGTGATGCTCAGCAGGAGGAGCGCACAGGCGAGCGCTACCCGGTTCGCGATCATCGGCGGCAGACCCGTGATTCGTGGGTAGTTTCTACCGGCAAGCTAGGCCGGTGTCCGCAGGTGTAAATGACGCATGTTCGGATCGCCGCGCCGATCAACAGATTTACCGCAGCGCTCGACGTCCTTTCACTGATGAAAACGGGCGGTTCCGGGCGGGCCGGCGGCATTCGGCCCGGCCCGGAGGCCGGTTCCGGCGGCGCCTCGGCGCCGCGGCTCTCAGGTGTCGGGCTCCTCGGATCCGTGCGGGTTGTCGTTGGCCGCCGCGTCGGCTTCGCGCCGCGCCGCGATCTCCGTGCCGATCTCCATCAGCAGTAACCGCGACAGGAGTTGCATCGCCGGCGTCCCGTGCGAGGCCGTGAGCCGGTGCACGCGGATGGCAGCGTCCGCCAAGCGGTCGAAACCCTCGTCATCGGGCATGGCGGCGCGACACCCTGCTAGTGGCCGAGCATACAACCTAAAGGTTAGGCCCGGGTTCGACCGCCGGCGACGAAACAAAGCTGGCCGCTTGTTCACCGCCCCATCCCACCCGATGCCTGTCGCCGGCCCGATCTCTCCGGCCGGGGCCCAGCGCCGGGCAACCTGTGCCTCCATCGGGTGCGGCGGACATCCGCCGCCGCAGCGGTTTGCGGGATTCGGTGCGGGGCAACGCCGGGACGCGGCGCCGGGGCCGTCCCTCCGGGCCGGGGGAGCGGAAGCGCCCTACGGCGTGGGCACGGACGGTGCGGCCGCGAAGGTCAGCGCAGGCAGGGCAGGGGCCGCGGGCGTCGCAGACCGCTCCGTCCTGGCCGCGCGGGCATCGCGCTTCTCGTAGAAGGCGTTGCCTCCGGCGACGGCCACGTAGTGCATGTTGGTGTAGGGGAAGTGGTGCCCGGCGGTGTGGAAATACATCGCCTTGCCGACCTTCGGGTGCCGTTCGCCCGCCAGGACGGCGTCGGCGGCGTCTGCGACCTTCTGCAGGTCCTTGTCCTGCATCGGCTTGGTCAGGACGCCCGGGGCGAACTGCCCGGGCTGGCCGACCACCGCGCAGATTCCGCCCGGGAAGATCGCGTTCTCGAGCCGGTTCATGACCACGGTGCCGACGGCGATCAGCCCGTCCGAGTCGCTCCGGTTCGACTCGAAGTACATGGCTCGGCCGAGGCAGTCGCGCTCGGCATCGCTCACGACCAGCGGCGGCTTGCGGTCGGGGATCGATCCCGTCGTGAGCACCGGCGCGCCCGTATTGCAGGCTCCCAGACTCCAGGCCGTGGCCAACACGGACAGAACAGGAACAATCTTCGTCCTCTCGCTACCCCGCATGCATGCGTGCTCCGTGCCCCTTCGGCCTCGCTCCGGCGCGCGGCAACGCCGAAGAGCGCTGCGGCACCACGCCTCGACAGGGCGCAGACGGAGCTTGACTGTACGTTCACGGCGAGGATGTGGCGGCGGCCGGCCGCCCGACGGTCGTGGGCCAACTCGGAAGGGGTGCGCCGGTCAGTGCTGGCCCTGGCCGGCGGCCAGGATGGTGACGCCCACGGCGATCACCGCGATGCCCACCAGCATCGCCGGGCTGATCGCCTCGCCGTACAGCCACGCGCCGCCGAGCGCCGCGCCGATCATGCCGACGCCGGACCAGATCGCGTAGACGACGCCGATCGGCAGCATGTCCATGCTGGTCGACATCAGCCACAGGGCGAGGCCGTAGCCGAGCGCCACGATCCTGGTCGGCCCCGGCCGCGTGAGGCCGTCGGCGGCCTTCAGCGCCAGGGTGGCGGTGACCTCGGCGCCGATGGCGAGCCCGAGGATCAGGAACGGATTCATGGCACAGGCCCCCCTCGGGCTGAGCAAGATTCGTGAACCGGCCGGACGATGCGTGTAAGGACCAGCGTCGAATCGGGCATCCGGGCAGACGAGAGCGAGATCCTCCGGCGCAAGTCTGCTTCGGATCGACCGCGCGATCGGGGCGGCCAGCGCGCGACATCTCTCCACGGAATCCATGAACATTTCCGAACCCGCATCGCCGTCGCCCGATGACCCGGCCCGGGCCGGCCCGTGCGGTGCCGTTCTCGGCCGGCCGACGGGGTTCGTTAAGGCCTCCCGCCCATGGTGGCGGCGGGCCGGCGGCCGCGCCGCGGCCGACACGCCCGCAACCGTCACGACCCGCAGCGACACAGAGCCATCATG
>NZ_JBKFBO010000125.1:0-42169 GCF_053346215.1 Methylobacterium sp. A49B | reverse complement strand
TCAGTCGTTGATGGCGGCGACGACGCCGGCGCCGACGGTGCGGCCGCCCTCGCGGATGGCGAAGCGCAGCTTCTCCTCCATGGCCACCGGCACGATCAGCGCCACGTCCATGGTCACGTTGTCGCCCGGCATCACCATCTCGGTGCCCTCCGGCAGCGTGCAGATCCCGGTCACGTCCGTCGTGCGGAAGTAGAACTGCGGCCGGTAGTTCGTGAAGAACGGCGTGTGGCGCCCGCCCTCCTCCTTGGTCAGGATGTACGCCTCGGCCTTGAACTTCGCGTGCGGCTTCACCGAACCCGGCTTGCACACCACCTGGCCGCGCTCCACGTCCTCGCGCTTCGTGCCGCGCAGGAGAACGCCGACGTTGTCGCCCGCCTGGCCCTGGTCGAGCAGCTTGCGGAACATCTCCACGCCCGTGACCGTCGTCTTCGTGGTCGCCCGGATGCCGACGATCTCGACTTCCTCGCCCACCTTCACGATGCCGCGCTCGACGCGGCCCGTCACCACCGTGCCGCGGCCCGAGATCGAGAACACGTCCTCGATCGGCATCAGGAACGGCATGTCGATCGGGCGCTCCGGCTGCGGGATGTAGCTGTCCACCGTCGCCATCAGCGCCAGCACCGCCTCCTTGCCGATCTTGGGCTCCTTGTCCTCCAGCGCCATCAGCGCCGAGCCCTTGGTGATCGGGATGTCGTCGCCCGGGAAGTCGTACTTCGAGAGAAGCTCGCGCACCTCAAGCTCCACCAGCTCCAGCAGCTCCTCGTCGTCGACCATGTCGACCTTGTTGAGGAACACCACCAGAGCCGGAACGCCGACCTGACGCGCCAGCAGGATGTGCTCGCGCGTCTGCGGCATCGGGCCGTCGGCCGCCGACACCACCAGGATCGCGCCGTCCATCTGCGCCGCGCCCGTGATCATGTTCTTCACGTAGTCGGCGTGGCCGGGGCAGTCCACGTGCGCGTAGTGCCGGTTCGAGGTCTCGTACTCCACGTGCGCCGTCGAGATCGTGATCCCGCGCGCCTTCTCCTCCGGCGCCTTGTCGATCTGGTCGTAGGCCGTGAACGTCGCCCCGCCCGTCTCCGCCAGAACCTTCGTGATCGCCGCCGTCAGCGACGTCTTGCCGTGGTCAACGTGCCCAATCGTGCCGATGTTGCAGTGCGGCTTGGTGCGGGAGAACTTTTCCTTGCCCATCAGAGCCTCCTAAATTCGAATTCGCGTTGCGGAAGAAGAGATGCTTAGGCGTGAACCTCAGGCGTACTTGGCGATGACCTTGTCGGCCTCGCCGCGCGGCACCTCTTCGTAATGGTCGAACTGCATCGTGAAGTTGGCGCGGCCCTGCGAGAAGGAGCGCAGCTGGTTCACGTAGCCGAACATGTTGGCCAGCGGCACCATCGCGTTGATGACGTTGGCGTTGCCGCGCATGTCCTGGCCCTGGATCTGACCACGGCGGGCATTCAGGTCGCCGATGACCGAGCCGGTATACTCTTCCGGCGAGACGACCTCGACCTTCATGACCGGCTCGAGCAGGACCGAGCCACCCTTCTGCAGGGCCTCACGGAAGGCCGCGCGCGAGGCGATCTCGAAGGCCAGCGCCGACGAGTCGACGTCGTGGTAGGCGCCGTCGATCAGCTCGACCTTGACGTCGACCACTGGGAAGCCGGCGAGCACGCCCGCGCCGAGGACCGAGTTCAGGCCCTTCTCGACGCCCGGGATGTACTCCTTCGGCACCGCGCCGCCGACGATCTTCGATTCGAACGCGAAGCCTGCGCCCGGCTCGTTCGGCTCGACGACGAACTTCACCCGCGCGAACTGGCCGGTACCGCCGGTCTGCTTCTTGTGGGTGTAGTCGATCTCCTGACGGCGGGTCAGCTTCTCGCGGTAGGCCACCTGCGGCTGGCCGATATTCGCGTCGACCTTGTAGGTGCGGCGCAGGATGTCGACCTTGATGTCCAGGTGGAGCTCGCCCATCCCCTTGAGGATGGTCTGGCCCGATTCCTGATCGGTGGACACACGGAAGGACGGATCCTCGGCGGCGAGCTTCGAGAGCGCGATGCCGAGCTTCTCCTGGTCGGCCTTCGACTTCGGCTCGACGGCGATCTCGATCACCGGCTCCGGGAACTCCATCTTCTCGAGGATGACGGCCTTCTGCGAGTCGCAGAGGGTGTCGCCGGTGCGGGTATCCTTGAGGCCGGCCAGGGCGACGATGTCGCCCGCGTAGGCCTCCTTGATGTCCTCGCGGTTGTTGGCGTGCATCAGGAGCATGCGGCCGACGCGCTCCTTCTTGTCGCGCGAGGAGTTGAGCACGTTGGCGCCCGATTCGACCTTGCCCGAGTACACGCGGCAGAAGGTGATCGTGCCGACGTGGGGGTCGTCCATGATCTTGAAGGCGAGCATGGAGAAAGGATCCGAATCCGTCGGATGACGGACGGTCTCTTCCTCGGTCTTGAAGTCGATACCCTTGATCTCGCCGCGATCGGCGGGGGAGGGCAGGTAGTCCACGACGGCGTCGAGGAGTGGCTGCACGCCCTTGTTCTTGAAGGCCGAGCCGCAGAGCACCGGGTGGAAGGCGCGCAGCTGCACGGCCTTGCGCACGAGCTTGCGCATGGCGTCCTCGTCCGGCTCGGTGCCGTCGAGGTAAGCGGCCATGGCGTCGTCGTCGAGCTCGACGCAGGCCTCGACCAGCTTGGTGCGGTACTCGACGGCCTGATCCTTCAGGTCGGCCGGGATCTCGACCTCGTCGAAGTTGGCGCCGAGCGCCTCACCGGACCAGACGATCGCCTTCATCTTGATGAGGTCGATCACGCCCTGGAAGCTGGACTCGGCCCCGATCGGAAGCTGGAGGCACACCGGCTTGCCGGCGACGCGATCGATGATGTCCGCGACGCACTTGAAGAAGTCGGCGCCGATCTTGTCCATCTTGTTGACGAACACGACGCGCGGCACGTCATACTTGTCGGCTTGACGCCACACGGTCTCGGTCTGCGGCTCGACGCCCTGGTTGCCGTCGAGCACGCACACGGCGCCGTCGAGCACGCGGAGCGAGCGCTCCACTTCGATGGTGAAGTCGACGTGGCCGGGGGTGTCGATGATGTTCAGGCGCTTGTCGCGCCAGAAACAGGTGGTCGCAGCCGAGGTGATCGTGATGCCACGCTCCTGCTCCTGCTCCATCCAGTCCATGGTGGCGGCGCCCTCATGGACCTCGCCGATCTTGTGGGACTTTCCGGTGTAGTAGAGGATCCGCTCGGTCGTCGTGGTCTTGCCGGCATCGATGTGGGCCATGATGCCGAAGTTGCGGTAGTCCTCGATCGCGTGCGTGCGGGGCATCGAATTGCTCCTGAGAGACGGCGGAACCGCTTACCAGCGGTAGTGCGAGAAGGCGCGGTTGGCTTCCGCCATCCGGTGCGTGTCTTCCCGCTTCTTGACGGCGTTGCCGCGGTTGTTGGCGGCGTCGAGCAGCTCGGCGGAGAGGCGCTCGATCATGGTGCGATCGTTCCGGGACCGGGCGGCCTGGATCAGCCAGCGGATCGCCAGCGCCTGGCGGCGCTCGGTGCGGACCTCGACGGGGACCTGGTAGGTCGCGCCGCCGACGCGGCGGGAGCGGACCTCGATCATCGGGGCGACATTGTCGAGGGCGGCGCGGAACACCTCGATCGGGTTGGCGCGGGCGCGGTTCTCGACGATGTCGAAGGCACCGTAGACGATCCGCTCCGCGGTCGACTTCTTGCCCTCGTACATGATGGAGTTCATGAACTTCGTGAGCACCACGTCCCCGTACTTCGGGTCCGGGATGATCTCGCGCTTCTCGGCAGAGTGACGACGGGACATTGTTTGCGGCTCTCGAACGAAAAGATCTTAAGCACCCTGCGCAGGCCACCTGAGCCTTCCGGCCGGCGGCATCCTTACAGGGCCGTGGAAACGCGAACCGGTGCCCGGAAAATGCCCGGGCCCCGAACTTACTTCGGACGCTTGGCGCCGTACTTCGACCGGCGCTGCTTGCGGTTCTTCACGCCCTGCGTGTCGAGCACGCCGCGCAGGATGTGATAGCGCACGCCCGGAAGGTCCTTCACGCGGCCGCCGCGGATCATCACCACGGAGTGCTCCTGAAGGTTGTGGCCCTCGCCCGGGATGTAGCCGATCACCTCGAAGCCGTTGGTCAGACGGACCTTGGCGACCTTGCGGAGCGCCGAGTTCGGCTTCTTCGGGGTCGTCGTGTAGACGCGGGTGCAGACGCCGCGCTTCTGCGGGCAAGCGTCGAGCGCCGGAACCTTGTTGCGGCTCCGCTGGATCTTCCGCGGCTGGGCGATCAGCTGGTTGATCGTCGGCATCCTGTGCCCTCTTCCTCGGTCACCTAGGCCGGACTGCGCAGGGCAGTCCGCAAAACGAATATGCGCCGGAGGGCCAGTCACGGACCCTCGGCGCGGTGTGGGCAGAGGAGCACGCCCGAAACGAACGCGCTCGTACCTACGGATCTGACTTACACGTCAGGCGATTTGAACCCTCGGAGCGCTCGGGGCGATGGCGGCGGCTTCCGGGGGTGTGCCCAAGGGCCGTCGGCAGCCGATGGCCGTCCGAAGTGGCGCGCTTCTAGACGCGGTTGCCCCGCAGGTCAATGCGTGCGCGGCAGAAAACTGCACCGCGCGGGAGGTTAAGGATCGGTCAAGACGCCGAAATTCCGAGCGCCCGAGCGACGCCCTTCCGGGCCGCCGCGCAGGCCCCTGCAGCCACCTGCACTGGCGACTTCGCGGGGACACGTGCAGGTGTGGAGGCCGGCAAGGTCGACCGTTCCCAGTGGACCCTTCGCGCGATGCAGCCCTAACCCGCGTCACATGCAGCGACGACAGCCTCGAACGTCGCAGGTGAAAATTGAATGGTTGCGGATCGAGGCCGCTGCTCTTGGCGTGAGGTCGTCAGGGCTGGGCGCGGGAGACCCGGCAAATCCTGCAGGGCGGCTCCGGTCCGGCGTGCCGGATCGGGGCAGGGGGGCGCCGTCTCGGTCTACGGAGAATTAAAGCGATCCGTCGAATTGTCGCGAACACCGGGCGGCCGGCACGCCGCCCTCACGTTCGCGTCGAGGATGTTGCGTATGGGTTGCGTCGCGGTCAGCAACGTCGTTCCGTTCCGGCGGCCACTCCCGTCCCAGGCACCGGGCGAGCGGGACGCGCGCAACCGCAGGCGCGGCGAGCAGCGCTCCCTGCTGGACGCGGTCTACGCCACGGGCAGCCTGATCGTCGCCGCCGATGACCGCGCGCTGAAGCTCACGGCCTCGCGCCTGCAGGTCTACGGCTTCCTGGCCATCGAGGAGATGGGCGAGGATGGGACCGCGCGGCGGCTGCGGCCCTCGGAGGCGATCCGCGCCCGGGCCGAGCGGCCGTGGCGCCTGTCGAAGCCGGCCTGCGGTGCGTCGGTGACGATTCCCAGCCTCGACGGCTTCCTGTTCGAATCGTCCGGCCAGCCGGCCTGATCCGGCTCACCTGAGACCGTCGTGAAGGGTTTCCGGCCGGCGCGCAGTCAAGCGCGCCGGCCGATCGCGTTGTCACGGACGCTTTCCAGCCGTGGCCCTCACCCGGAGCGGAGGCCACGCCCGATCGGACGAACCCGGTCCCTGAACCGGCGGGAATTGCCGCCCATCGAACATAAGTACTTCCCCAATCCCGTACCGGCCGGTATCGGCCCGCTGCGGCTGCGCCGCCGCGCGCCCCTTCACGCCGCTCAAGCCGGCTCCGGAGCGGGCTGAAGCGCGGCCCGGACCAGAGGCTCCTGCACGTGGCCAGCCCCGTCGCCGTCACAGGGATCCCGGCACAACCGGGTTCCGCCGCCCCGCCGGTCGTGCTCAACCACGGCGAGATCCGCGCGATCGTCCTCGGTCTGATGACCGCGATGCTGCTGGCCGCCCTCGACCAGACCATCGTGGCGACCGCCATGCCGACCATCGGCCTCGCGCTGGGCGACGCCGCCAACCTCCCCTGGATCGTCACCGCCTATCTGCTGGCCTCCACGGCGGTGACGCCGCTCTACGGCAAGCTCTCCGACATCCACGGCCGGCGGGTCATGCTCCTGATCGCCATCGGCACCTTCGTGATCGGGTCGCTGGCCTGCGCGCTGGCGCCCACGATGGTGACGCTGGCGCTGGCCCGGGGTCTCCAGGGGATCGGCGGGGGCGGGCTGATCGCGCTGGCGCAGACCATCCTGGCCGACATCATGTCGCCCAAAGAGCGGGCGCGTTACCAAGTGGTGATCGCGGGCGTGTTCGTCGCGGCCTCGGTGGCGGGGCCGCTGCTCGGGGGCTTCTTCGCCCAGCACCTGCACTGGTCGCTGATCTTCTGGATCAACCTGCCGATCGGTGTCCTCGCCTTCGCGCTGACCAACGCCAACCTGAAGCGCCTGCCGCGCCACGACCGCCAGCACCGGCTGGACTGGCCCGGGGCCGCCCTGATGGTCTCGGGCTCGATCGCCCTGTTGCTGGCCCTGAGTTGGGGCGGCGTGCGCTACCCGTGGGGCTCCGCGCCGGTCCTGAGCCTCCTGGCCCTGGCGGCCCTGCTGGGCGGCGGCTTCGCGGCGCGGCTCGCCACGGCGGCCGAGCCGCTGATCCCCACCGAGGTGCTGAAGAACCAAGTCGTCTATAGCGCGACGCTGGCCGCCTGCTTCGCCATGGGCACCTTCATCGGACTGACCATCTACGTGCCGATCTTCCTCGAGGGTGTGATCGGCCTCTCGGCGAGCGAGGCCGGCGTCGCCCTGGTGCCACTCATGATCGGCACCGTCACGGGCGCCACCCTGTCGGGCCGGTCGATGATCTATTTCCGGCACTACAAGCGCGTGCCGCTCGCCATGATGTGCATCAGCCTCGCCTGCTGCGGGGTCATCGCCTGGCAGGGACGGGCGCTCCCCTTCTGGCTGATGGAGGTGCTGTTCGCGCTGCTCTCCATGGGGATCGGGACGATCCTGCCGCTCTCCACCATCGCGATCCAGAACGCGGTGGCGCGCCACCAGCTCGGCATCGCGACGGCGTCGATGAACTTCTTCCGCTCGCTGGGGGGCGCCCTGATCGTGGCGGCCTTCGGCACCATCGTCCTGGGCGGTGTCGCGGGCGGCGCGTCCGGGGGGCACGACGTGGAGAGCCTGATCCGCGGCGCCGATCCGGCCCGCCTCGCCCTGACGTTCCGGCACGTGTTCCTGGCCGCCTGCCTCGGACTCCTCGCGGCCTTCGCGTTTCTGGCGCTGATGGAGGAGCGGCCGCTCGGCGAGCGCACCTCGCCGCGCATGGACGGCCGGACGCCGGACAAGCCGGCTTGAGGGTCCTGTCCGTCCCGGTCGGCTCCGTCTTACAGGGAGCCACGTGCCCGAGCCGGTCCGGGCCTCGCCACCCGCAGCCGTAGCCCGTCATCCGGCACCCGGCCGCCAGATCCTGCCCTTGATTCGCCCCGATCGCCTCTTACCTCGCCTGCATCGGCTGCGGGCCCCTCTGGCGGGCGCTCCTCAGCGCCCGTGATGTCGGAGCCGATGCTTTCCGTCTGGAATCAGCATCAGGTCCCGCACATGATGGACGTCCTCACCGTCGAATGGCTCGGCAAGCCGTTGTGGATGTGGCTCGGGTTCCACGTCCTGATCGCCTGCCTCCTGGCCTTCGACCTGGGACTTCTCCACCGCGACAAGGACCACGAGATCGGCGTCCGGGAGAGCCTCCTGCTCACCGGCTTCTACCTCGTCCTCGGTCTGGCGTTCGGCGGCTGGGTCTGGTGGTACATCGGCCCCCAGGCGGGCGAGGAGTACGTCACCGGTCTCGTGGTCGAGAAGTCGCTGTCGATGGACAACGTCTTCGTCATCGCGATGATCCTCACGGCGCTGGGCGTCCCCCGCGCGGCTCAGCACCGGGTCCTGCTCTGGGGCATCCTGGGCGCGGTGCTCCTGCGCGGCTTGATGATCGGGCTCGGCGCGGCCCTGGTGCATCAGGTGCACTGGGTCCTGTCGCTGTTCGCCGCCTTCCTGATCTACGCCGGCCTGAAGATCCTGCTCTCCGGCGACGAGGAAGAGGGCGATTTCCAGAACAGCGCGGTCGTGCGCTGGTTCAAGACGACCTTCCGTGTCACGCCCGACCTGCACGGCCAGCGCTTCACTGTGCGCAAGACCGATCCGAAGACCGGCCGGGTGGCCCGGTACTTCACGCCGCTCGCGCTCGCCCTGGTGCTGGTGAACGGCGCCGACGTGATCTTCGCGGTCGACAGCGTGCCGGCGATCTTCGCCATCACCACCGACACGTTCGTGGTCTATACCTCCAACATCTTCGCGATCCTGGGCCTGCGGGCGCTCTATTTCGCCCTCGCCGCGATGGTAGATCGCTTCGCCTATCTCAAGACGGCGCTCGCCTTCATCCTGATCTTCATCGGCGCCAAGATCGTGGTCGCCGACACGTTCGGGCTCGTCGCGGTGCCGCCGTGGGTCTCGCTGGTGGTGACGCTCACCTTCCTGGCGGCGGGCGTCGTCTACAGCCTGTGGCGGACACGGACCGACGCGCCGGCCGAGGCGGTCCCGGAGTCCGGACACCCGCACGAGGCGCGGGCCCACCGGGCCTGATCCGGCCTGTCCTCAGGCGGCCGGGAGGGCCGCGATCAGGTCACGGAGGGTGGTGATGGTCGAGGCGTCGGCCACGCCGTCCACCCGCGCCTGCCGGAAGTGGCGCTGGAACGCTGTGACCACCGCGTGCGTGCGCCCGTCGAACATGCCGCTGACCGGCAGGTCATAGCCGTACAGGGCGAACATCGCCTGCAGCGCCTCGACGGGCTGGCCGGAATCGCCCTGGGCGAAGAAGCGGCCGTCCCGCATAGGCGCCGGCGGCACCCCGTGGCCGATTCCCGCCGCCGCCAGACGCGCCCACGGGAAGGTCTCGCCCGGGTCCTCCTTGCGCTCGGGGGCGATGTCGGAGTGGCCGAGCACCCGCTCGGGTGGGATCGGCCAGCGGCCGAGGATGTCGCGCGACAGGGCGGTCACGGCGTCGATCTGCGCCTCAGGGTAGGGCGGCAAGCCGCCGGCATGGCCCGGATTCACGATCTCGATCCCGATGGAGCGGGAGTTGATGTCGGTCTCGCCCTTCCAGGCACCTGCGCCCGCGTGCCAGGCCCGGCGGCCCTCCGGCACCAGCTGGACGATGCCGCCATCTTCGAACACGAGGTAATGGGCCGAGACCTCGCTCAGCGGGTCGCGCAGGCGCGCCAGCGCCGCGGCCCCGCTCTCCATGCCGGTGTAGTGCAGGATCAGCATGTCGAGCGGCCCGGCCCGGCGGGCGCCGTGGTTCGGCGAGGGTGCGACGCGGCGGGCGAGGGGGGTGTCGGGAACGAGGCTCACCGCAGCCCGCGCTCCTGCGCGACCCGGTCGTAGGCGGCGTTGATCGCGGCGAGCCGCCGCGTGGCGATGGCCACGGCCTCCGTGGGCAGGCCGCGGGCGAGCGCCCGGTCGGGGTGGTGCTCGGCCACCAGCGCGCGGTGGCGCGCCTTCACAGCGGCGTCGTCCGCCTCCCGGTCGAGTCCGAGGACGCCGTAGGGATCGTCCGGCAGCCGCACATGCCGGGCGGCGATGCGCCGGAACGCGGCCTCGTCGAAGCCGAAGATGCCCGAGACGGCGCGCAGGTAACGCTCCTCCGCCTCGTGGAGCGCCCCGTCGGCGCCCGCGATCTGGAACAGCCCGTCGAGCACGTCCTCAAGCAGGGCCGGCTCGTCGCCGAAGGTCGTGGCGAGCTGCTGCGCGTAGGCCTCGAAGCCGTTCGTGGTCTTCTTGGCGAGATCGAACAGGCGTTCGACGCCCGCGCGCGCGGACGGCTCCACCTGCACGACCCGACCGAACGCCTCGACCTCGGAGGGCAGCACGACGCCGTCGGACTTGGCCATCTTGGCGGCGAGCGCCACCAGACCGGTGGTGAACACGACATCCCGGGGCGTCCGGCCGAAGGGCGCACCGACCCGGTCGAGGAGGAAGTGACCGGCGACGCCGCCGACCAGCGCCCCGAGGGGCCCGCCGATCGCGAGGCCGAGGCCGGCGCCGCCGATCTTGCCCCAGACGCCCTGAGCCTGGGTTGCGGAAGTCTTGGTGCCGGGATTCATCGGTCGAGCGACGCCGGCGAATATCGTGGACTCGGTGCTGTCATCGTAGGCGGCAAGCGTCCGTCACCGGGGACGCGCCCGGCCGGGCGTCGAGATAGCCGCTCCTCAGGCCGTGAGGAAGGGCCGGATCGCGCCCGGCCCCCCTCCCGCAGGTCAGCGGCAGTAGATGTTGCCGTAGGCGTCGCGATAGGTCCCGTAGGGGCAGCGCGGCGCGGTCGAAGCGCCCACGATGGCGCCTCCGGCACCGCCGATGGCCGCGCCCGCAAGGGCGCCGCCCGCGCGGCCCGTGGCGGCCGCGCCGATCGCCGCGCCGGTCAGCGCGCCGAGGCCCGCGCCGCCGAGCGCCCGGTCCTCGGGGGTGTTGCAGGCGCCGAGCGAGAGAGCGGCGATGGTGGCGAGGGCGGCTGCCGTGAGCTTCTTCATAGGTTCGGAACTCCCTTGTGCATCCGGTCCGGCATTTGGCCGTGATCGTGGCGGATCGCGCCGAGCTTAGCAGGAAAGGAATGGCGACCATACGGCTAAGGTTCCATCCGCCGAGCCTGGAGTTGCGACTGAGGTTGCGTCGGGTTCCCCGATCGCCCTATGCCACCCCAGCAGGCGGCGCCCCGACCGGCACCGCCGCGGCACCGTGTCCGAGGGTTTTATGTCCGAGGGTTCCATGTCCGTGGGTTCCATACCGACCGCCACCACGATCGTCCGCCGGCCCGCCGTGCGCGCCGACCGCGTCGCCGACACCGTGAGCCTCGGCCACGGGGCGCGGGCCGCAGCCGCGGGCTCGCTGGTCGCAGAGGGCGGATTGACCTTCTCGGTGGCCCTCACCAAGGCCGCGACGCTTGAGGATGGCGATGCTCTTCGCCTCGACGACGGGCGGCTCGTTGCGGTGCGGGCCCAGGCGGAGGACCTTCTGGAGGTGCGCGCCGAGAACCCCGCCCGGCTGCTGCGGCTGGCCTGGCAGCTCGGCGGCAGCCACGTGCCCGCCGAGATCGCCGGGGACGTGCTCTACGTCCCGGCGACACCCGCCACGGCCGAGCTGGTCCGTGGACAGGGCTGCCTCGCGACCCCCGTCTCCCGCGCCTTCCGCCCCGAGCACGCCGCCCACGATCACAGCACCTGCGGGCACGATCACCACGGCCACGACCACCATGACCACGACCACCATGGCCACGACCACCATGGCCACGACCACCATGGGCACGACCAAGGCCACGATCATGGCCACAAACACGGCCACCACGATCACGACCATGATCACGGCCACGGCCATGTGCATGGACCCGGCTGCAGCCACGACCATTAGCGTGGGCCGGAGCTGGGCGGTCCCGGTTCCGCGATGCAGACCTCGGCAACTTCCGAAGCGGCGCCTGATCGATATCCGATCAGGCGCCGCTCTTTTAGGTCGCGATGCCGCCCCCACGGTCGACCTCAACCGCGCGACGCAACGGCCGTTTTTCCCGCAAGCGACAGCCCGAAGAAACACAATCCGAACCTCGGAAACGCGCCTTTATCGATTTCAATCTAGATATAATTCGAAATTAATTCTCATTTTTCGAGATATATCTTTCAAATATGCTTGATTTTGCTTGTTGCAAATGCACAACAGACGGACTTGGTGGCGGCATATATATCGATTCCTGTATCTTATTCCTGGAATCGACCAACATGAAGAACATCTTTACGTCCGTGGCCGCTCTCTCGGCCCTGACCACTGTCGCTTCAGCCGCAGATCTGCCCCGTCGGGCGCTCCCGCCAGCAGCGATTCCTGTGCCGGTCTTCACCTGGACGGGCGCTTACTTTGGCATCAACGCCGGCTATATCACCTCGACCAAGGATATAGTGGACACAGTGGGCACGATCCGGGCCCCCAACGGCCGCCCCGACCTGGACTATTCAGCCTCGGCTCCGCTGCCGCGAGATGGGTTCACGGGTGGCGGCCAAGTCGGCTACAATTATCAGTTCACGCCCGGCTCCGGCTTCGTCGTCGGCGTCGAGGCCGATGCAGCCTACACAGCTCTCCGCCGCAGCAGCAGCTTCCAGAGCAGCATCCTCGGGACCCACAACTTCCGCCAATCCAGCGATTACCTCGGCACCGTGCGCGGCCGGATCGGTTATGCCGTTGACCGCACCCTGTTCTACGCCACGGGTGGCTTCGCCTATGCGGGCGACACCTACCGCGCGAGCCTCTTCCAGACCCGGATCGAGCCGAACTTCTACGGAAGCCGCGCGCGCACCGAGACAGGCTACGTCGTCGGCGGCGGCATCGAGTACGCGCTGCCCACCGATTCCTTCCTGAACGTCTTCCACTCCAGCGCCGTGACGGTGAAGGGCGAGGCCCTGTACTACGACCTCGGCAGCCGCACGATCCCCGTCCTCCCGACCTACCGGAACATCAACGTCTTCGGGACGCGCTTCCAGAACGAGGGCGTGCTCGGTCGCGTCGGCGTCAACTACAAGTTCGGAAGCTACTGAGCCGCCCAGCCCTGGCCTTCGGCGGGCATCCCCAGCCCGATCAGACTGGTCGCCCCGTCGAAGGCCGCCCCAGGAGCCAGCTCGTGGGGCGTTTTGCGTGGCGCGGCCCCGGTTCGCCCTGGAGCCCGACGCCGCTCAGAGCCGCTTCGGCACGGGCCGCCGGCAATAGGTCCGCGCCTCCTCCGCGGCGAGGCCGTCCTGCGCCGCGACACACTGGTCGAGGGTGAGCCCGATGCTGCTCGCGTAGGGCTCGTTCGGCGACAGCGCCTCGCGGGCGAGGCTGGCCAGGTAGAGCAGGAAGGCGCCGACCGCGAACACCACGGCCGCGAGCAGGGCGCGGCTCAGCATGCGTTCCGAACCACGGCCTCGCGCCGCGAGGTCTCCGGACCGGGCAAGCCCGATCCCTCGACGGGCAGGCCGTGGCCCCGGGACCGGTGACGACAGGCACCGGGGCGACGCCATGGGGCCCGGCGCGGCCGGGACGATCGATCCACGGCGCGTACGGCTGATCCGGCCGGCATTCCGGCCCACCCTACTGCAACAGGCCCCAGAGGCCCGTGGCGAGGCCGAAGGTCAGCGAGAGCATGGCCGCGGCCACGAGGGCGCGGTCGATCAGGCGCGCGGCCCGGTCTTCAGGATGCGATTCGATCATGGCGGCGCTCCCTCTTCCCGCGAGACTGCGCAAGGCCTGTTGCTGCCCTATGTCGACGCACCGTCAAGGCAGAGGTTCCCAGTGTCCGTGCTTCCACGGCCGCGGCCGAGACTGTCGAACCGGGCGGCCTGGACCCGGCGAGGCTGCCTCGGAACACCCCGGGTGCCCCGCGGTTGGACCGGACATCCCACCGGAGACGACGCGTGACCACGGACCCGCTGCATAAGCATCCCCGACCGCCCTTCGCGGCTCAGCCGCAGAGCTTCCCCGGCAAGACGGGCCGGATGGAACCCGAACCGGATCACGGCGAGGAGAGCTACACGGGCTCAGGGAAGCTCACGGGGCAAGCCGCGCTGATCACCGGCGGCGACAGCGGCATCGGCCGCGCGGTGGCGATCGCCTTCGCGCGGGAGGGCGCGGATGTCGCCATTGCCTACCTGCCGGAGGAGCAGGCGGACGCCGAGGCGGTGGGCGGCTGGATCGAGAAGGCGGGCCGGCGCGCGCTGCTCCTGCCAGGGGACCTCAAGGATCCCGCCTACGGGCGCCAGATCGTCGCCCGCACCGTGGAGACCTTCGGGCGGCTCGACGTGCTGGTGAACAACGGCGCGTTTCAGCAGCCGAACCAGGATCTCGCGTCGATCGACGACGCGATCTTTGAGGACCATTTCCGCACGAATGTGTTCGGGTCCTTCTACGTGACAAAGGCGGCGCTTGCCCATCTGAAGCCGGGCGCCTCCGTGATCTTCACCTCCTCGGTGAATTCCAAGCATCCGATGCCCTCGCTCCTCGCCTACAGCGCGACCAAGGGCGCCCTGAGCAACATGGTGCTGAGTCTCGCGCAGCTGCTGGCCGAGACGGGCGTACGGGTCAACGGCGTGCTGCCCGGCCCGATCTGGACGCCGTTCATCCCGTCCGGGATGAGCCAGGATTCGGTGAAGTCCTTCGGCAGCCAAGTGCCGTTCGGCCGCCCGGGCCAGCCGGCGGAACTCGCCTCGGCCTACGTGATGCTGGCCTCCGAGGAGAGCAGCTATACGTCCGGCGCGCTCGTCACCGTGGCGGGCGCGATGCCGGTCTTCTGAGCGGCGTCCCTTTGGCCGGGCGCTGCGCTCGGCCGGAGGGGTCGGGACCCGCGACGTCAGGCGGCGCGCATGTCGGCGAGGAAGCGCACCACCTCGGCGCGAAGCACCTCCGCGCTGCGGCTCACGCTGCTGGCCGCCTCCCCCACCTCCTGAGCGACCCGCCGTGTGTCGTCCGCGGCCGCCGAGGCTGAGACCACCGTCCCGCTCACCGCGTCGGTCCCCCGCGACGCCTCCTCGATATTGCGGGAGATGTCGCCCGTGGCGGCGCGCTGCTGCTCCACCGCCGCCGCGATCGCGCTCGCGATCGCGTTCATCGTGTCCACCGTCTTGCCGATCGACTGGACGGCGCCCACGGCCGCGGAGGTCTCGTGCTGGATGGCGCTGATCTGCGCGGTGATCTCCTCGGTCGCCTTGGCGGTCTGGCCGGCCAAGCCCTTCACCTCGGCGGCCACCACGGCGAAGCCGCGGCCGGCCTCACCGGCGCGAGCCGCCTCGATCGTCGCGTTCAAGGCGAGCAGGCTCGTCTGCTCGGCGATGGCCGAGATGATCCGCACCACCTCGCCGATCCGCTCCGCCGCGCCCGCGAGTCCGCGGATCTGATGGTCCGTGCGCTCGGCCTCGCTCACAGCCCGGCCCGCGATCTCCGCCGACTTGATCGCCTGTCCGCCGATCTCCGCGATCGAGGCGGTCAGCTCCTCGGTGGCCGCCGCCACGGTCTGCACGTTGGCGGAGGCCTGCTGGACCGCATGGGCGGCCGAGCCGGCCTGCTTGGCGGTCTCGACGGCCGTGTCCGACATGGCGCGGCAAGCCTGCTGCATCCCGGAGGCGGCGCTGTCGACCTGCTGCAGGAGCGCGCCCGCGCTCTGGTCGAAGCTGCGCGTCAGATCCTCCATCCAGCGGGCGCGCTCCTCGCGCTTGGCTTGGTCGGACAGCCGATCGGCGATCAGTGCCTGCTCCTTGAGCATGCTGTCGCGGAAGATCCCGGCCGCCGCGGCCATCCGGCCGATCTCGTCGTGGCGGCCGATCCCCGGGATCGTGAAGGTCAGGTCGCCGCCGGCCAGCCGACGCAGGGCCGCCGTGAAGGCCGCCAGGGGCTTGGTGATGCTCCGGACGAGCACGATCCCCACCGCGACGATCGCCAAGCAGATCGGGACCAGCCAGAGGAGCGATTCCAGCATCCGCGCCCGGCCCATCGCCTCGATGTCGTCCACGTAGAGGGCGGAGGAGACGATCCACTGCCACGGTTCGTAGGCCAGGGAGTACGCGACCTTGGGCGCGGGCTCGGTCTCGCCGAGGCGCGGCCAGCGATATGCGGTGAAGCCGCCGCCCTTCCGTCCACGCTCGACCATCTCGCCCACGAAGGTCTTCATCATCGCCGCGTCGTCGCGGCTCTTGGTGCCCTGGACCTTCGGATCCGGATGGACGACGTTGCGCCCGATATCGCCCGGAGCCGCGCTGTAGACGAAGACGTAGTTGCCGCCGTTGTAGCGGATCGCCCGCAGGGCCTCGCCGGCCCTCCGCTTCGCCTCGTCCTGCGAGATCGTCCCGGCCTCGGCCTGCTTGCCGAAGGCGGTGACGAGGCTGTGCGCGGCCTCGACCTGGAAGCGGACCGCCGACTTTCGGCCCTCCATCATCAAGTCGGTATTAGCAAATATCTCAACTCCCAGTATCGATATGAATGCCAGCAAGATCCCGAAAATCAGAAAATATATCTTGGATCTTATAGTGAGGCATGAATATCTTAGCGCGGATAAACGATCTGGGAACTTACGGCCTGCCGGTGAATAAATTTCGCTCATGGCAACCTTCCAAACAATCGATTTGAATTGTCCTTATGCTAACTGCAAGCTTCCTACAAGATCGCCGTATTTTGATGACTCGTGAACTTTACAATTCTCAAAATCCAGTATCTTGAATAGATATCGTCTTACGAAGGATCAAGAAAAGACGATCTCATGGGCTGAACGGCAAAACTATTCTTCTACACGAATGAATTTGTTCGGTGCGATCCTCATCTAGCCCGATCAATGGATCGCCCCTCGATGTCCCCCGTGCGTGTCCGGCGCGCGTCAGGGGCCAGCCGGAGCATGGAGCCGTCAGCCTGTGGCGAAGCGCCGTAGCGGAAACCGGACCGGCTGACGCTGCGGGCCGTCCTTCCGCGTGCACAGCATGCCTTCGGACGCTCGCTCCATGTCGGGCATCACAGACGCGGCGGGTCTACCGTGGAACCCCAGCCCGTGGTATCGAACGGGCATCCTCCACAAACGCTGAAGGCGAGACGCGGCGTCCTCGGGCAGCCCGGCATCGTCGAGCGTGGAGGCCTACCGGTACAGAATGGATCGGGCACACGTGACGGCGGCTGACGAACGCGGCGCACTGGCGGGATGGCGGTTCTCCGTCGCGCCGATGATGGACTGGACGGATCGCCACTGTCGCGCGTTCCACCGGACCCTCTCGGCGCATGCCCGGCTGTACACCGAGATGGTCACCACCGGCGCTGTCCTGCACGGCCCGCGGGAGCGGCTGCTGGGATTCTCCGGAACGGAACATCCCGTGGCGGTCCAGCTCGGCGGGTCGAACCCGGCGGAGCTGGCCCAGGCCGCGCGGATCGCCGCCGAGTTCGGCTATGACGAGGTCAACCTCAATGTCGGCTGCCCCTCGGACCGCGTGCAGGAGGGCCGCTTCGGCGCCTGCCTGATGCGCGAGCCGGCCCTGGTCGGCGACTGCGTGGCGGCCATGAAGGCGGCGGTCTCCGTGCCGGTGACGGTCAAGTGCCGGATCGGCGTCGACGACCAGGATCCCGAAGCGGCCCTGGATACCCTAGCCGACGCCGTGGCGGCGGCGGGCGTCGACGGACTGATCGTCCACGCCCGCAAGGCCTGGCTCCAGGGCCTCTCGCCCAAGGAGAACCGCGACGTGCCGCCCCTCGATTACGGCCGGGCGGAGCGGCTGAAGCGGCGGCTCCCCGGGCTACCGCTCTCGGTCAATGGCGGCCTGCGCGACCTCGATGCCGTGCGGGCGCGGCTCGACGAGGTCGACGGCGTCATGGTCGGTCGCGCCGCCTATACCGAGCCGGCGCTGCTCCTCGACGTTGATCGGGAGCTCTTCGGCGTGGACGCCCCGGCGGCCGACCCCTTCGCGGCGGTGGAGGCGTTCGAGCCCTATATCGCGGCCCTTCTCGCCCGGGGCGAGCGCCTGCACGCGGTGACCCGGCACATGCTGGGGCTGTTCAACGGCCGGCCGGGCGCGCGGTCCTACCGGCGCCACCTCTCCACCGCGGGCATGCGGCCGGACGCTGACCTCGCGACCCTGCGGGCGGCCGTGGCGCTGGTGTCCCGCACCGCACCGGAGGCCCGGGCGGCCTGAGCGGCGGCGTCCCGGTCAGGGCCGGCGCAGGATCAGGCGATCGCCGCGGACCTCGGAGCCCGAGAGCCGCGTCAGGAAGGTCTGGCCGAGCAGGTTCGCCGAGAGCGCGCCGGGCTTGGCCACCATGGCGTTCACCCGTCGCTCCGTGATCGTGCCGACGCTGAGCGAGTCGAGCTGGATCGGCGCCGCGTAGGTGATGCCGTTGGCGGTGGAGACGCGGGCGGTGAAGGCGGAGGGCTCGGGGGTCAGGCCGAGGGCGGCGGCGTTGTCGGCGGTCAGCACCACGCTGCTCGCGCCGGTGTCGAACAGGAACGGCTGGACCCGGCCGTTCACCTCGGCGTCCACCCGGAAGTCGCCGTCCGCCCGCCGGGTGATGGTAACGGATCCGTCGCCGCTTGACGTGGCGGTCCCGGGCCGGAGTTCGCCGACCACCCGGGACGTGACGCCCTGGATCCGGTCCCGATAGCTGTAGCCGATCACCAGGGCGAGGCCGATCAGCGCCCAGGCCAGGAGCGCCCGCAGGTTCGCGCCGAGCCGGGCCGTGAACTGCCGCCAGAACCCGGCCACCACCAGGAGCAGGATCGTGCCGGTCCAGGCGAGATTGGCCAGTTGATCGGGCTCGATCACGCCGCCGACGCTGTCGCTGCCGTCGCTGAGGACCAGGGCGACGATCACCAGGGCGATCGCGGCGAGCCCGAGATAGATCATGACGGCAGCGGCGCTTCCAGAGGTGTGAGGCCGGCGGCCCGCATCCGCGCCTCGAGTCCCGCCATGACGGCGCGGCGCCGGGCCTCCGGCATCGAACCCCAGGCGGCGATCTCGTCGCGGGTCCGCCCGCAGCCGCAGCACAGGCCGGTCGCGGCGTCGAGCACGCAGACCTTGGTGCAGGGCGAGGAGGGCTTTTCCACGGGCGGCATCAGGGAACCTTGGCCGAGGGATCGTGGCCGGGTCATGACGTCGGAGGTCTCCTCAATCTGTCACCGACACCACCAGGGCCAGCAGGGCGGCGATCTCCGCGGCCTGCTGGCAGGCGCCGATCACGTCCCCGGTCTGCCCGCCGATCTTAACGCGCGCCAGCCGGGTCAGGCCTAAAGCCGCGAGGCCGGCGCACAGGATCATGAGCGCCACCCCTCCGAACGGCAGGCCGAGCAGCGTCGCACCGAGCGCCAGGGCCGCGCCGAGGCCGATCGCGGTGGCGAGGCTCGCCCGGCCCGGGCGGCCGACCGAGGCCGAGAGGCCGCCCGGTCGCGCCGGCGCCAGCAGCACCATCGGGGCGAGGGCGGCGACCCGCGACAGGGTGGCCCCAAGGAGCAGGCCGGTCACGGCCGCGTAGCCGGTCCGGTCGAGGAGCGTCGCCAGGGCGCCGATCCGCAGGGCCAGCGCCAGGACCAGGGCCGCGCCGCCGTAGGCGCCGATCCGGCTGTCGCGCATGATCTCCAAGCGGCGCTCCCGCGTAATCCCGCCGCCGAACCCGTCGGCGACGTCGGCGAGTCCATCCTCGTGGAGGGCCCCGGTCGCCACCACCGACACCGACACCGCGAGGGTCGCGGCCAGGAACGGCCCGAGTCCGATGGCCCAGCCGGCCGCCAGCACGAGGGCCCCGGGCAGAGCGAGGATCAGGCCGGCCAGCGGCAGCATCCGCGGCAGGGTGGTGAAGTCGGGGCTCCGGTGCGGATCCGGCTCGCCGGGCAGTTGCGGCACCGGCAGGCGGGAGTAGAAGCGCAGGCACCCGGCGAGGTCGTAGAGGGCGCCGCGCCCGGGCCAGTCGGCCTCCCCGCCGGTCTGCCTGTCCATCGCGGTCTCTCGCATCCGCCCGCCACCGCGCGCCGCTCCCGTATAGTCTCCCCGACCGGAGGCGCCCACAGGAAATCATCGCCGCCATGTCCGACCCGGTGACCGACCCGATGACCGCTCCCGAACACGGCCCGTTCGACGACATCCGCAACCTGCTCAAGGCGATGCCCGGCCCGGACACCGACGCGCAGGCCGCCGTCGCGGCGCGGGACGCCACCCTGACCAAGCCCGCAGGCTCCCTCGGGCGCCTGGAGAGCCTCGTGTCCTGGATGGCCGCGTGGCAGGGCAAGGCGCCCCCGAGCTTCGACCGGCCGCTGGTCTGCGTCTTTGCCGGGAGCCACGGGGTCACGCGCCGCGGCGTCTCGGCCTTTCCGGACGCGGTCAACCGGCAGATGCTCGACAACTTCGCCGCCGGTGGCGGGGCGATCAACCAGATCTGCGCGGCCTACGGCCTCGGCTTCAAGGTGTTCGACCTCGCCCTCGACATGCCCACCGGCGACATCACGGAGGGGCCGGCCCTCGACGAGCGAGCCACGGTCGCCACGATGGCCTTCGGCATGGAGGCGGTGGCCGCCGGCACCGATTGCCTGGGCATCGGCGAGATGGGCATCGGCAACACCACGGTGGCGGCCGCCCTCTACGCCGCCCTGTTCGGTGGCGACCCCGCCCACTGGGTCGGGCGCGGTACGGGCGTGGACGGGGACGGTCTCGGCCGGAAGGTCGCCGCCGTGGAGGCGGCGCTCGCGCACCATGCCGGCCACCTCGACGACCCGCTCCTGGTCCTGGCGCGCCTCGGCGGCCGGGAGATCGCCGCCATGGCGGGGGCGATCCTGGCCGCGCGGCTGCAGCGCATCCCGGTGGTGATCGACGGCTACGTGGCCACCGCCGCGGCGGCCGTGCTGCACGCCGCCGACCCGGGCGCCCTCGACCATTGCCTCGCCGGCCACGTCTCGGCAGAGGGCGCCCACGCGGAGGTGCTGGAGCGGCTCGGGCTGGTGCCGCTGCTGGCGCTCGGCATGCGCCTCGGCGAGGCCTCGGGCGCCGGCATGGCGATGGGCCTGCTCAAGGGCGCGCTCGCCTGCCACACCGGCATGGCGACCTTCGCGCAGGCTGGGGTGTCCGAGAAAGGCGCGGGCTGAAGCCGCGCGGGCACCCGCATCTTTGCGAGCGGAGCGAAGCAATCCAGCGGCGGCACGGCCATCAGAGGCCCGCTGCCCTGGGTTGCTTCGCTGCGCTCGCAAAGACGAACCATCCTCGGGAGCGCCCGGACTCAGGCGGTCTTCTCGATGTTCCAGAAGAACTGCACCGGTGCCATGACCATGCCCTTGAGCTTCGCGCTGATGGCCATCGGCTGCTGCACGAGGCCCGCGGGTGCGTAGGGCACGACCGCGAAGGCCCGCTCCTCGATGCGCGCGGCCAGCGCCTTCTGCTGCGCCTCGTCGCCGGTGGCGATCCACTCGCTGCGCAGGCCCTCCAGGGTCGGGTCGTCCGGCCAGCCGAACCACGCGGCCGCGCCGTTGGCGCGGATCAGCGGGTGGAGCGCCGGGTTCAGCACGTCGGCCCCCGACCAGAGCGTGTGGAAGACCGACCAGCCGCCGGCATCGACCGCCCCGCGATTGCCGCGGCGGGCGATGAAGCTGCCCCAGTCGGTCGAGACCAGATCGACGTTCATCCCGAGTTGCTTGAGCAGGTCCTGGGTCACCAGTGACTGGTTGTAGGCGATCGGCTGGTCGGCCGGGGCCAGGAGCACCACACGCTCGCCCTTGTAGCCGGCCTTGGCCAGCATCGCCTTGGCCTTGCCGAGATCGTCCTGCATCGCCGCTGCCCCGCCGGCCCCGGTCGACATCGGCGAGCCCGGCGTGAAGAAGGTCTTGGCCTCGCGGTAGTATTCGGGGCTGCCGACCACCGCCTGCATGTAGTCGTCCTGCTTCATGGCCATCATCACGGCCCGGCGGATCTCGGGATTGTTGAACGGCGGCTGCGTGTGGTTGAACCGCATCAGCAGGATCAGCCCGAGCGGCACGTTGCGGATCTCGATCCCCGGCTTGCCCTTGAGGACCGGGATCAGGTCGATCGCCGGCTGCTCGTACCAGTCGACCGCGCCCTGGATCATCGCGCCCACCGCCGCCGAGGCCTCCGTGATGGCGAGCCACTCGATCCGGTCGACCTTCGCGACCTTGCCGCCGGCCGCCCAGGAGGGCGCCTCCTCGCGGGGGCGGTAGCCGGCGTGGCGGGTGTAGATCGCGTTCTGGCCGGGGATCCATTCCCGCGCCTCGAAGCGCCAGGGCCCGGAGCCGGTGGCGTCGGCGATCGGCTTGGACGCGTCCTGGAGCGCGACGCGCTCCGGCATGATGAAGGGCACGTTGGAGGACAGCTTGCCGAGTGCCGCCGGGAGGAGGGGGAACGGCTTCTTCAGCGCGATGGTGAAGGTCCGCGCGTCCTCCTGGCCGTACCCCTCCACGAAGCCCGCCAGGGTCTGGCCGAAGGCGTCCCGCTTGGACCAGCGCGCGATCGACGCGATGCAGTCCTTGGCCTCGACGGGGGAGCCGTCGTGGAAGGTGAGGCCGTCGCGGAGATGGAAGGTCCAGCGCAGGCCGTCGGGCGCGGTCTGCCAGTCGCTCACCATCTGGGGCTGGATCCGGAAATTCTCGTCTGTGGCGAACAGCGTGTCGTAGACGAGATAGCCGTGGTTGCGGATGACGTAGCTCGTGGCGACGATCGGATCGAGGGACGGCAGGGGCGTCGACGGGATGAAGCGCAGCACGCTGCCGCCGCCGGGCTGGGCCCGGACCAAGTGCGGGAGGCCGAGGCCGGCGGCCGCGCCTGCGGTACCGGCCAGAATCTGGCGGCGAGAGAGCGTCATCGCGGGCACCCATGTCCTGATCGAGCCCGTTGCCCGATTGATTTTATACAATTTCAACACTGGAGCTCCGCCGTCAAGGGCCCCGCGGAGCGCCCGGGGCCGAGGCGGAGCGAGATCATGAAGAACCGGACCATGGCGGGATCGATCGGCGCTGAAATCCGCCGACGCGTCCTGGACGGACGCTACCCGGCCGGGTCGCAGCTGCGCCAGGACGCCCTCGCGGCGGAATTCGGCGCGAGCCGGATCCCCGTGCGGGAGGCCCTGTTCCAGTTGGAGGCGGAGGGCCTCGTGCGGATCCACCCGCATCGCGGGGCCATGGTCGCGCCGCTCTCGCCGGCCGACGCCGCCGAGGCCCTCGAACTGCGGGGCATCCTCGAGCCGCGCCTGCTCGCCGGGTCGGCACCGCATCTGACTGAGCAGGATTATCGGCAGGCCGACACCCTGCTGGACGATTACGCCGCCGCCCTGCGCGACGGCGCCACGGCGCGCTGGGGCGCCCTCAACACGGAGCTGCACCTCCTCCTGTACAGCCGGGCGGAGCGACCCCGCACGCTCGCCTTCGTCGGCTCGCTGCTGGCGGAGTGCGACCGCTACACGCGCCTGCAGCTCTCGACGGACGGGGCGGAGCTGGAGCGGGCCGACCGCGAGCATCGCGAGATCGTCCGGCTGTGCCGGAACGGCCACGTCTCGGCCGCCTGCGCCCTCCTGACCGACCATATCGGCCACGTCGCCGCCGCGCTGATGGCGTTCCTCGGCGAGGCCTCGACCCCGCGAAGCTCCGGATGATTGTATAAAATCCTTGCCAGGATCGCGGCCGGCTGCCATGGAGGGGCGCGCCACCCCGCGAGGCCCGCACGGCCGGCCGGGGCGATCCTCCTCACAGCAGACGAGCCGGCGATGGCCTCCGACCGACACATCTTCTCCGGCACGATCCCGGCCCTGATGACGCCCTGCCGTTCGGACCGGACGCCCGACCTCGACGCCCTCGCGCGCAAGGGGCGGGAACTCGTCGATGCCGGCATGTCGGCGGTCGTCTATTGCGGCTCGATGGGCGACTGGCCGCTGCTCACCGACGAGGAGCGGATGGCAGGCGTCGAGCGGCTGCTCGCCGCCGGCGTCCCGGTGATCGTCGGGACCGGCGCGCAGAACCCGAAGCGGGCCGCGGCGCTCGCGGCGCACGCCAAGGCGGCCGGCGCCCACGGCCTGATGATCATCCCGCGGGTCCTGTCGCGCGGCAGCTCGGCCGCGGCCCAGGAGGCGCATTTCGCCGGCATCCTGGAGGCGGCCGTCGACCTTCCGTCGGTGATCTACAACAGCCCCTATTATGGGTTCGAGACCCGGGCGGACCTGTTCTTCCGCCTGCGCGCCCGCTACCCGCACCTCGTCGGCTTCAAGGAATTCGGCGGCGCGGCCTCGCTTACCTACGCGGCCGAGTACATCACCGGCCAGTCGCCCGACATCACCCTGATGGTCGGGGTGGATACCCAGGTGGTGCACGGCTACGTCAATTGCGGCGCCCGGGGCGCCATCACGGGCATCGGTAACGTGCTGCCGCGGGAGGTGCTCCACCTCGTCGCCCTGTGCGAGAAGGCCGCCACGGGCGACGTCCAGGCCCGGCGCCGGGCCGAGGAACTCGACGCCGCGCTGGCGATCCTGTCGAGCTTCGACGAGGGGACGGATCTCGTCCTCTACTACAAGCACCTCATGGTGCTGGAGGGGAACCCGGACTACGCGCTCCACTTCAACGCCACCGACGCGCTGAGCGCCGGCCAGCGCCACTACGCGGAGACGCAGCTACGCCTGTTCAAGGCGTGGTACGCGCAGTGGTCGGAGGCCGGCGCCGGGGCCTGATCCTCAGCCATCTCGGCATGCAGGGCAGCCCATCTTTGCGCGGGACCGCCCGTCGGCGCTATGGCGGGGGCGAGATCGGCCACAGCCCGCGAACCCCCATGAAGATCACCCAAGCCTTCACCTTCGAGGCGGCCCACCGGCTGCCGAACGTGCCCGAGACGCATCGCTGCCACCGGATGCACGGGCATTCCTACCGGGTCGAGCTGACGGTCGCCGGCCCGGTCGATCCGCACACCGGCTGGGTCATCGACTTCTACGACATCGAGAGCATCTTCGGGCCGCTGCTCGCCCGGCTCGATCACCACTGCCTCAACGAGATCGAGGGGCTGGAGAATCCGACCGCGGAGAACATCGCGGCCTGGATCTGGCATCGGCTGCGGCCAGACCTTCCGGGGCTCGCGCGGGTGCGCGTCGCCGAGACACCGATGTCCTGGGCCGAGTACGATGGCGAATGAGACCGCGATCGCCGGGGACCGCGCCGCGCTGGTGCTGTTCTCCGGCGGCCAGGATTCGGCGACCTGCCTCGCCTGGGCGCTGGAGCGGTTCGACCATGTCGAGACCTTGGGGTTCGACTACGGGCAGCGCCACCGGGTCGAACTCGACCGCCGCGCGGCCCTGCGGGAGGGCACGACGGGCTTGAACCCCGTCTGGGCAGCACGTCTCGGCGACGACCACACGCTCGCCCTCGACGCCCTCGGGCAGGTGTCGGAGACGGCGCTCACCCGGGAGGCCGCGATCGGCTACGAGGCCTCGGGCCTGCCCAACACCTTCGTGCCCGGCCGCAACCTCGTGTTCCTGACCTTCGCGGCGGCGCTCGCCTACCGGCGCGGTCTCCGCCACATCGTGGGCGGCATGTGCGAGACTGACTATTCCGGCTACCCGGACTGCCGGGACGACACCATCAAGGCCCTGCAGGTGGCGCTCAACCTCGGGATGGAGCGCCGCTTCGTGCTGCACACCCCGCTGATGTGGCTCGACAAGGCGCAGACCTGGGGCCTCGCCGAGAATCTCGGCGGCGGGGCGCTGGTCGACCTGATCGTCGAGGAGAGCCACACCTGCTACCTCGGGGAGCGCGGGCAGCGCCATCCCTGGGGCTACGGCTGCGGGACCTGCCCGGCCTGCCGGCTGCGGGCGGACGGCTACGCCCGCTTCACTGCGGCCTGAGGCCGTCGACCAGCACCGTCAGCGTCCCCCGGAACGCGTCGGGGCTCGCGAACAGGCGCTCCATCAGGAGCGCCCCCTCCAGGGTGGCAATCACGTAGCGGGCGAGCACCGCCGGGTCGGCGCCCGCACGGACGCTGCCATCTGCCTGGCCCGCCCGCAGGATTGTCTCCAGCCACGCGAGGTGATCCGCGAAGAAGGCCGCGATGTCCCGGCGCAGGCGCTCGGGCAGGGCCTCGCCCTCGATGGCCAGCGCGGCGCAGAGGCAGCCGAGCCCCTGCTCGACGCCGCCGAGATACAGCCGTCCATAGGCCTCGACCCGGCCCGGCCCGTCCGGCACGTCCCGGTGGATCGCCTCGAGGGCTGCGGCGTAGCGGGCGGCGTAGGCCGCCACCAGGGCGGCCCCGAGATCGACCTTGGTGGGGAAGTGGTGGTGGATGCTCGCCTTGCGGATGCCCACCGCCTCCGCGAGATCGGCGTAGCTGAAGCCCGCATAGCCTCGCCCCCGGACCAGGACCTCGGCCTGAATCAGCAACTCGGCACGGGTATCCCTCATCGCGGCGATCGTCTCTCCGGCTCACGCGAACGTGGGGCCCGTCGTGCCCCCAATCCAGATCCGCCCCTTGACGGTCCAGCAATCTACCTACTTAATGGTAGACAATCAAGATCGGGAGGTTCTGGCATGACGGCGTCCGCCGTCCATCTGCGGAAATCCGCCGCCGGCCGCACGCTGTCGCGGCGGCACGCCCTGTTCGGCGGCCTCTGCCTGTGCTGCCTGCCGACCCTCGGCCGCGCCGCCGAGAGCTTCACGATGGAGGAGGTCGGCCCCGGCATCTTCGTCCGGAAGGGCCTGATCGCCGACGCTACGCCCGACAACGCCGACGCCATCGCCAATATCGGCTTCCTCATCGGCAAGAGCGGCGTGCTCGTCACGGAATCCGGGGGCAGCCTCGCCGACGGCCAGTGGCTGCGGGCCGAGATCGCCAAGCGCACGGACAAGCCGGTCACCCACGTGGTGCTGACCCATGTCCATCCGGACCACGTGTTCGGGGCAGGGGCCTTCGTCCAGGACAAGCCGGTCTTCATCGGTCATGCCAAGCTTGCCGAGGCGCTGTCGGCGCGGGGCGAATTCTACCGCAAGCGGCTGATCGATCTCCTCGGCGAGGATCGGACCGGGCCGGTGGTGTACCCCACCATGGCGGTGGACGACACGGCCGAGATCGACCTCGGCGACCGGCGCCTGACCTTCACGGCGCACGGGCCGGCGCACACCACGTCGGACCTGTCGATGATCGATTCGGGGAGCGGGCTGCTGTTCCCCGCCGACCTGCTGTTCGTGAACCGCATCCCCTCCCTCGACGGCAGCCTGAAGGGCTGGCTCAAGGAGGCCGAACGCCTGAAGGCCATGGGCCCGACTCGGGCGGTGCCGGGACACGGGCCGGTCGCGGTCGACCTCGCCCCAGCGCTCGCCGACCTCACCGGCTACCTGACGGCGCTCCGCGACGGCACCCGGGCGGCGATCGCCAAGGACGTGCCGATCGAGAAGGCGGTCACGACCGTGGCCGCGCAGCAGAAGGACAAGTGGGCCCTGTTCGACACCTACAACGGCCGCAACGTCACCGTGGCCTACCAGGAACTCGAGTGGGAATAGCGTTTCGCGTCGCCATATCAGAACCAATCGGGAGACACGCCATGATGAACAGGTTCGGCAAGACCATCCCCACGCTCGCCCTCGGCCTCGCCCTGGCGACGACGACCCTGGCCGGCCCCCTGGTCGTGGCGGCGCAGGCCGCCGGCGCCTCCGACACCGATCAGGAGCGGGCGGCCCGCTGGCAGGAGATCGCCAAGTCGATCTTCGGCGATCGCCAGATTGCCCAGACCGACAGCCTCGTGAAGATCGACGCGCCGGCCCGGGCGCTGGACGCTGCCCTGGTGCCGATCACCCTGACCATGCCGAAGGACGGGCAGATCAAGGCGGTCTCGCTGATCATCGACGACAACCCGGCACCCTACGCCGCCAAGTTCGAGTTCGGACCCGCGGCCGATCCGGCCGAGCTGAAGCTGCGCGTGCGGGTCAACAACTACACCGACATGCATGCCGTGGTGGAGACGCAGGACGGCAAGCTCTACGAGGCCAAGCAGTTCGTGAAGGCCTCCGGCGGCTGCTCGGCCCCCATGGGCATGAGCGACGAGGAGGCCATGAAGGGCATGGGCGACATGCGCATGAAGTTCGCCGACGCCCAGCCCGGCAAGCCCGTGGAGGCGACGCTGATGGTCCGCCACCCGAATTTTTCGGGCATGCAGATGAACCAGGTCACCCGCGACTTCACGCCGGCGCGCTACATCGACAAGCTCACCGTCTCGGCCGGCGACCAGAAGGTCTTCACCATGACGGGCGACATCTCGATCTCCTCGAATCCGGTGATCAACTTCGCCTTCAAGCCGGACGGCAAGCCGATCCAGGTGGCGGCCTCCGACAATCAGGGCGGACGCTGGCAGCACAGCTTCAACCCGCCGGGCCCGACGAACTGAGCGATGCGGGAGCACCACATGATCGGCCGGATCGCGGCGGCCTGCGCCGCGCTTCTCTGCCTCGCCGCCGCGCCGGCCGATTCCCCGGTCAACGTGCCCGAGCCGGAGGGCCTCTATGCCGGCCCGCCGAAGGGCTACACGCCGCCGACCCTCAAGGGCGCCGCGGTGGTCGACGCCGACGCCGTCGCCGCACTGACGGCCGGGCCGGACAAGCCGGTGCTGATCGACGTGGCAGCGCCGGACCGCAAGCCGTCGAACTTCCCCGAAGGCCGGCTCTGGCTGCCGGTGCATCCCTCGATTCCAGGCGCGATCTGGATGCCGGAAGCCGGGGCCGAGCCCCTGGCGCCAGAGCGTGAGGCGCTGTTCTACGACCGCGTCGCGGAGCTGACCGGGGGCGACAAGGCCAAGCCGGTGGTGGTGTTCTGCCACGTGGAGTGCTGGGGCAGCTGGAATGCCGGCAAGCGCCTCGTCCGGAAGGGCTATACCGGCGTGCGCTGGTTCCCCGAGGGCGTCGAGGGCTGGCAGGAGAAGCACGAGACCGCAAACCTGCGCGTCGATCCGGCCTGGAAGGCGGCGGGCGAGCCCCAGGCGGGGCGCTGACCCGCGCGGCCGGGCGGTGTAAGAGGAAGCGCCCCGCTCGCATGTGAGGCTCGAGGTTATTCAACAACCGGACCGGGCTCTCTCCTCCCCCTTGTGGGGAGGAGTTGGAGGTGGGGGTGGTGCAGGATCAAGCGTAACGGTGCCTTCTGCACCACCCCCACCCCTCGCCCCTCCCCACAAGGGGGAGGGGAAACGCCCGAGCCAAAAGGGATCTGAACCATGTCGCAGGTCGTGCAGTCCCGCCGACTCCGGGCGATCGATATCGGCAAGCGCAAGGCCGAGGGGCGCAAGATCACCGCGCTCACCGCCTACCACGCCCACACGGCCGGGATCGTCGACGCGTATTGCGATTTCATCCTCGTGGGCGATTCCCTCGGCATGGTGATGCACGGGATGGAGTCGACGATTCCCGTGACCCTGGAGATGATGATCCTCCAGGCCCAGGCGGTGATCCGCGGCACGTCGAAGGCCCTGGTGGTGGTCGACATGCCGTTCGGCTCCTACGAGGCGAGCCGCGAGCAGGCCTTCCTCAACGCCTCCCGGGTGCTCAAGGAGACGGGCGCCGGCGCGATCAAGATGGAGGGCGGCGCGCACTTCGCCGAGACCGTAGCGTTCCTGGTCCAGCGCGGGGTGCCGGTCATGGGCCATATCGGCCTCACGCCCCAGGCGGTGAACACGATGGGCGGCTTCAAGGTGCAGGGCCGGGCGCCCGACGACGAGCGCCGCCTCCTGGAGGATGCGCGGGCGATCTCCGAGGCCGGCGCCTTCGCGATCGTGCTGGAGGGGATCGTCGAGCCGGTGGCGCGGGCGATCGCGACCTCGCCGCGGGTCACGGCCGCCACGATCGGCATCGGCGCGTCGGCGGTCTGCGACGGGCAGATCCTGGTGCTGGAGGACATGCTCGGCCTGTCGGAGCGGACGCCGAAATTCGTCCGCCAGTTCGGCTCGCTCCGCGCCCATATCGAGGGGGCCGTGAAGGCCTACGCGGAGGAGGTGCGGGCCGGCCGATTCCCCGCGGACGATCACACCTACGGGTAGGCGACCCGGAGAGGAGCGCGTCAACCGCCTCTCTCGCACAGCTCATCCGGCACCGGCCTCTGAAGCGTCATGCCCGCTCTGCCTCGCTGACGGGCATGGCGCCTAAACCTGTTGCAATTCCGTCCCCGGTCCGTATCGTCCATCTGGTATACCAGACCTCCGCGTCGACAGCCGCGGTGGTTGCCGACGGGGTCGGCGGGTCGAGCAAGCGAAGGGCGCGCGGATGTCCAACACGGTTGGCCCAGAGAACCGAGCCAACCGGGTGCCCGGGTTCCAGCTGTTCAGGCCGATCCTCGCGGGGGCGACCCTGCGGGAGCGCCTCATCGCCTGCCTGGGCGCGCTGGCCGGCATCACACTCACCGGCCTGATCTGCGGCTGGTTCTTCGGTCAGGGCCCCCATATCCCGCTCATCGTCGCCCCGATGGGCGCCTCGGCTGTCCTGCTGTTCGCCGTGCCGGCGAGCCCGCTCGCGCAGCCCTGGTCGATCATCGGCGGCAACACGATCTCGGCGTTCATGGGCGTGCTGGCCGCCCACCTCATCACGAACCCGGTGGTGGCGATCGGCGTCGGCGTGTCGCTGGCCATCGCGGCGATGTCGCTCACGCGCTGCCTCCATCCGCCCGGAGGCGCGGCCGCCCTGACGGCGCTGATCGGCGGGCCGGCCGTCACCTCGGCCGGGTTCCTGTTCCCGCTGTTCCCGGTCTGCATCAACTCGGTGATCCTGGTCGCGCTGGGCGTCGCGTTTCACAAGATCTCGCGCCGCAACTACCCGCACGTGCCGGCGGCGGCGCCGGTCAACACGCACGGGACGGCCGACTTGCCGCCGTCGATCCGGGTCGGCTTCAGGCCGGAGGATGTCGACGCGGCCCTGCTCGCCCTGCACGAGACCCTCGACATCGACCGGGAGGATCTGGACCAGCTCCTGCGGCAGGTGGAGGCGCACGCGCTCCTGCGCACGCAGGGCACCCTGACCTGCGGCGCGGTGATGTCGCGCGACGTGGTGACCGTCGCGCTGGACAGCTCCGCCGAGCGGGCGCGGGACCTCCTGCTCGCCCACAACATCCGCACCCTGCCGGTGGTGGACGGGACTGGCCGGCTCGCCGGCACCCTTGGCCTGCGCGAGCTGACGCTGCGCGGCGACCGGGATGTCGCGTCGGCGATGTCGGAGGCCAGGACGGCCGCGCCGGACGAACCGGTGGTCGGGCTGATCGGCTCGCTGACCGACGGCCACACCCACGCGGTCGTGGTGACGGCCGAGGACCGCAGCATCCTCGGGATCATCACCCAGACCGACCTGCTCGCCACCCTGATGCGGCTGCTCTCGGCCAAGGCCTTCGCCACGCCCGAGACGGCGGCGTAGGCGCCTGATTCCTGCCGGTCCGGATCCTGGCCCGGTCGTTGCCTCTGGCGGAAGCCGAGCAACGCCGCGTCCGCAGGATCCCGCCGATGCAAGATGGATCGCTTCTCCAGACCCTGCTGCATGTCGCCCTGATGGCGTCGAGTATGATGCTCACGTGGCAGGTCTACCGCCTCCGCCGGCCCTGAGCACCTGAAGGGCGGGTCCGGACGGCTCTCACCCCACCCGCCGGGACGGCAGCCGCAGGCCCGGGGCCGGCCGCTCCAGCAGCACCTCCCTGCGGAAGCGCACGAGCCGCGCCGGACGGCCGGCGGCGCCGCTGGTGACGCTCTCGGTCTCCTCCACCAGCCCCTGCTGGGCCACGAGGCGTCGGAAGTTCTGCTTGTGCAGCTGCGTGCCCGAGAGCGCCTCGACGGTGCGCTGGAGCTGGAGCAGGGTGAACTCCGGCGGCATCAGCTCGAACACCACCGGGCGGTACTTGATCTTGCCGCGCAGGCGCCCGATCGCCGTGGCGAGAACCCGCCGGTGATCGAAGGCCATGGGCACGCCGGTGGGGTCGTTCGGGAGGGCCGGCCCCGGGTTGCCGCGAGCCTCCGGGATGAGGCCAGCCTCGAAGAGCAGCTCATAGCGCTCCAGAACCCGCTCCTCGTTCCAGGTGCCGCCGTTCATGCCGAAGGTGAGACCGAGGCGGTCGAGGCGGCGGGTCCGGACGGCGCAATCCTCGGGCTCGGCCGCCCAGGCGGCGAGGTGCGCCTCGATAGCGTCGAGCTGGCGCGGGCGGCCCTGCCGGAAATCCTCGTAGGGCAGGTAGCGGTACCAGTTCTGCCACGCCGCCTCGGCGATCCCGGCCGGCCGCTCCTCGCGGACCAGCGCGAGATAGGCCACCGACAGGGAGTGCACCGCCGCCATGTCGGAAGCTCCGGAGCGGTCGCGGTCGCCGAAGGTGTAGAGCTGCTCCACGTAGCCGAGGCGCTGGTGCGTCTGCCGCTCCACCCAGGCGCGCAGGCCGCGCTCCAGGGTCGCGTGCTCGGGGACCAGGGGCCCGGCCGGCAGGCCGTCGCCCCGGCCCGGCGCCTGATCGGGCACGCGGATCGTCAGGGCGCGCGGTTCCCCCCGCGTCGCGGCGACGATCACCGCGACGAGGCCTACGGAGGAGCGCTCCGGCGGGGCCTGCGCCCCGCGCGCACCCGTCTGCGCCGCGGCAACCGTCATCGTTCCTCGAAGTCCCTCGAAAACCTCTCCCCTCGGATACGCCGGAGCGGGTCCCACCTATAGGGGTACAGGATCGCCGCGCGTCAACGCCGCCGTATGACGGCGCCGATCCGCGATACTGGACCGAGACGCGCGACAGGAATGCTTGCCAAGCCCGCGGGGGCTGCCCAAACAGAAGCGCCCAGACGGGCCGGCACGGTGCCGGACGGGGCGGGGATCCAGCCACAGCGATGCCAGCCAGCGCGCGTTCTCCGGCGACCGGAAGCCGGGCGGTCGACCTGCGACTCTACGGCCTCCTCGACGTCGGCGTCTGCGGCGGCGACGGGGCGCGGCTGGCGGAGCTCGGTGCCGAGGCGGTGGCGGGGGGCTGCACGCTCCTTCAGTACCGCGAGAAGGACATCCCGGACGCCCGGGCCGCCCTGGCGCGGATCCGGGCGATCCGCGAGGCCGTGCGCGGCCGGGTACCGGTACTCGTCAACGACCGCATCGACCTCGCCCTCGCGGCGGACGCCGACGGCGTGCATCTCGGACAGAGCGACCTCCACCCCGCCGACGCGCGCCGCCTCCTGGGGGAGGGCGCGATCATCGGCCTCACCCTGAAGAAGGCCGCCCAGGCCGACGAGCTGTACCGGCTGCCCGTCGACTACGCCTGCATCGGTGGGGTCTTCGCCACCACCAGCAAGGACAACCCGGACCCGCCGGTCGGGCTCGAAGGCTTCGCCAGCATCGCGTTCCGGGCCCGCCTCGCCCGGGGTGCGGACCTGCCGCTCGGCGCCATCGCGGGCATCGGCGCGGACAACGCCGCCGCGGTGATCGCCGCCGGGGCGGATGGCGTCGCGGTGATCACCGCCCTGTTCGGCGCGGAGCCGGTCCGCCAGCGCGCCCGGGACCTGCGCGCGCGCATCGATGCGGCCCTGGCGGAGCGGGCGGGCGCCCGATGAGCGCCCCCATCGCGGTGACCATCGCGGGCTCGGATTCCGGCGGCGGCGCCGGCATCCAGGCGGACCTCAAGACGTTCTCGGCGCTGGGCGTCTACGGCGCCAGCGTGATTACGGCGCTGACCGCGCAGAACACCACGGGCGTCCAGGGCATCCACGACGTGCCGCCGGACTTCGTAGGCCGGCAGATCGACAGCGTGTTCTCCGACCTCGCCGTGCAGGCCGTGAAGATCGGCATGCTGTCGCAGACCGCGGTGATCGCGGCGGTTGCCGACGGCCTCGCGCGCCACGCCGGCGCGATCCCGATCGTCCTCGACCCCGTGATGGTCGCCACAAGCGGCGACCGGCTGATCGCCGACGACGCGGTGGCGGCGCTCCGGGCGCGGCTGCTGCCGCGGGCCGACCTGATCACCCCCAACCTGCCGGAGGCGGCGGTGCTTCTCGGCGAGGCGGTGGCCGAGGACGCGGCGACGGCGGTAGCCCAGGCCCGGCGGCTCGTGGCGCTCGGCGCCCGCGCGGTGCTGATCAAGGGCGGTCACGGAACAGGGCGCGAGAGCATCGACCATCTCGTGACGGCGGACGGGACCCTGCGGACCCTGGCGGCGCCGCGGATCGCGACCGCCAACACCCACGGGACCGGTTGCACCCTCTCGGCCGCGGTGGCGGCGGGCCTCGCCCACGGTCTGACGCTTCCGGAGGCTGTGGCGGATGCCAAGACCTACCTCACCGCCGCCCTCGCCGCGGCGGACCGGCTGGCGATCGGGGTGGGCCACGGCCCGGTCCATCACTTCCACGCCGTCTGGTTGTAGGGGGCGCGGCGCGGAGCTTTCGGTGGTTCCGTCCCGCGCGTGCCTTGCAACCGGTCGGTGATTGCGTTTGAAGAAGCGCACGATCGTTCGGATAACGGAACGGCGCAGGCGGACCGGTGACGATGCAGGATCAGGCGGAACGGCCCGACCGGGGGCGCGGGCGCGACCTGCTGACCGGCGCGCAGGTGCTCTCCGGCCAGCTCGGCAAGACCATCCAGCGGTTGCGCAAGGCTTACAACCTCTCGCTCTCGGAACTCGCCGAGCAGTCGGGCGTGGCCAAGTCGATCATCAGCCAGATCGAGCGCAACGAGACCAATCCGACGCTGGCGACGATCTGGCGGCTGTCGCAGGCGCTGGACGTGTCGATCGAGCGGGTGCTGGCTGCGGGCGACGAGGAGCCCTTCATCGAGAAGACCTCGCGGGCGGACACGCCGATCCTCGTCTCCGAGGACGGCAAGGTACGGTTGGCGATCATCGGGTGGCTCAAGACGATCGAGTGGCTGCAATGGTACGAGGTCACGGCCGATCCCGGCGGCGTCCTCGACTCCGACCCGCACCAGCGCGGCTCGGTGGAATCGCTGTCCGTCTCGGAGGGGGCGTTCGAGGTCGAGATCGGCGGCACCGTGCAGCGGGCGCGGGCCGGCGAGACCCTGCGCTACCGCTGCGACCGCCCCCACCTCGTGCGCTGCACCGAGGGACCGGCCCGGGCCATCATGGTGGTGATCATGAAGGCCGCGGTGATGGAGTGAGGCGCCCTCAGCGCCCGGTGTTCACCCAGCGCACCACGTCGGCCAGCACGGTGGACAGCGCCTGATCGAGGGCGTGGGCGCCGTTGCCCGAATCGATCTTCCCCACCGGTACGCGAGCCGTGAAGATCCGCGCGGCCACCACCTTGCCGGTGCCGTCCGCCACGAGCTTCAGCGACAGGTCGACCACCGCCTCGCCGGTCCCGGCCTGGACGTCGAAGGCGCGGATCTCGCTGATCAGCTGGTAATCCGCCACGACCTTGTCGCCGGGCCGGCTCACCGAGCGGAGCCGGCCGGAATTCTCGAGGCTCTGGATGATCCGGGTCTGGATCAGCCGCGGCAGCCGGTCGGCCCACTGGCCGCCCGCGAGGAACGAGAGCGCTCCCCCCGGCTCGCGCACGATGATCCGGTCCGCCTCGAAGGGCTGGATGCCCACCGGCTCCGAGACCGCGATGGACCGCCCGGCGGCCACCGCCCGCCCGGAGGGTGGCAGGGCCGCGAGATCGAAGGTGAGGGGCGCCGCACCGCCGCCGCAACCGCCCAGAAGGGCAGCGAGCAGCGCGGCGGCGGCGATGTGGGACGAGCGAACCATGCGCACAACCTGAGAGACCCCACCGTCGGGCGGCAGAGCTGTAAAAGCTATGCGGTTAAAACTAACCCGCTCCCGGATTCGTGTCGTGCGCCGGGACACATCGGCCCTGCAGAGGGCGATTTCAGCGACCGCCGTTGTATTCGGGCAACGATGGCTTCCCGCCGAAGATCACCTGGCTCGGATCGCGCTCCAGGCTGCGGACTGTGCGGTTGAGGGTGCTCAGCGTCCGCTGGCCGTCGCCCGACAGAGCCTCGACCTCCCGGCGGCCGGTGCCGCTCAGGCGGCCGAAATTGCTCGAGATGCTGGCGGTGCGCTTGTCGAGATTCTCCGACATGGTCCGGAAGGCCTTGCCGGCATCCCGCACGGAGATCGCGGCCGCGCGGATCTCCGCGAAGGTGCTGGAGCCCTCCTGGCCGGAGGCCGAGCCGAGGAAGCCCTGCGCGCCGTTGAGCACGGCGTCGATCTTGTCGGCCGAGGCGTTGAGCTTGGCGGCCAGGGATCGGGCATCGTGCAGGCCGGACTCGATGTCCGGGCTCGCCTTCGACAAGGCCTCCGAGAAGCGGTCGGCGTTGTCGATCACGTGGCCGAGCTTCACGCCGTCCACCGCCTTGACCAGCGCCGAGATGTTCGGGCCGGCATCGGCGAGCGTCTTCGAGAAGGTCTCGACGTTGGTGAGCGAGCGGTTGATCGCGCCCTCGTTGGCGGAGACCAGCCGGTCGAGGCGGGCCAGCATGTCGTCTGCCCGCTGCGCCACCTGGCGCGCCAGCGCCATCATGTCCTGCATGTCGGAGGAGTCGGCGAAGATCGTCGGCGGCTCGCCGTTGGCCATCGGGGTCAGCACCGGCGCATCGGCATTGCCGCCCGACAGCGAGATCACCGAGACGCCGGTGAGCATCGCCGAGTCGAGGCGGGCGCGGGTGTCGGCCCGGAGCGGCGTCGCGGGCTCGACCTTGATCTGGGCCAGCACCCGGCGCGGATCCTGCGGGGCGAGGCGGATGTCGGTGACCTCGCCGACCTTGATGCCGTTGAAGTTCACGCTCGACCCTCGGGAGAGGCCGCCGACCGAGCCGGAGAAGACGATGCGCACCGTCTGGCTGACCTGCCGCGACGAGCCTCCGGAGAGCCACAGCACGGTGCCGAAGCCCGCCAGGATGACGGCGATGGTGAAGGCCCCGATGAGGGCGTAGTTCGCGCGGGTTTCCATGCGCTCAGCCTGCGGTTCTGGCCGGCGGACAGGGTCCGGCCGGGCCTCTGGCCCCGGTTCCCGAGTGGGAGCGGGGCGGGATCCGGGTGGGGCGCGGGTCAGACATGAGACGCCGCGCCGCCCGTGGCGATGGTCCGGGCGCGCTTGCCGTGGAAGTAGGAGCGCAGCCAGGGATGGTCGCTCGCCAGCATCTCGTCGATGGTCCCGGCCGCGATGATCTGGCCGTCGCCGAGCGCCGCGATGCGGTCGCAGGCGGTGTAGAGGCTGTCGAGGTCGTGGGTGACCATGAAGACGGTCAGTCCCAGCGTCTCCTTGAGGGTGGAGACGAGGTCGTCGAACTCGCCCGCGCCGATCGGGTCGAGGCCCGAGGTCGGCTCGTCGAGGAACAGGATCTCGGGGTCGAGCGCCAGGGAGCGGGCCAGCGCCGCGCGCTTGATCATGCCCCCTGACAGTTCCGAGGGCAGCTTGTCGGCGGCGTCGGGCTTCAGGCCGACCATCTCGATCTTGAGGCGGGCGAACTCGTCGAGCAGGCGCTCGGACAGGTTCAGGTGCTCGCGCATCGGCACCTGGATGTTCTGCTTGACGGTGAGCGCCGAGAACAGGGCGCCCTGCTGGAACAGCACGCCCCAGCGCTGCTCCATCCGGCGCCGCTCGGCGTAGGTGAGTTCGTCGACGTCGCGGCCGAACACCTCGATGGTGCCCGCCCGCTTCGGGTTGAGGCCGAGGATCGTCCGGGTGAGCACCGACTTGCCTTGCCCCGAAGGTCCGACGAACCCCAGGATCTCGCCGGCGCGGATGTCGAGGCTCAGGCCTTTCAGGATGTTGCGGTCGCGGAAGCCGACCACGAGGTCGCGCACGCGGATGATCGGGGAAGGGGCGGACCTCGGGGCATCCATCGGGGCGCTCATCGGGCCGGGTCTCAAAAATCGATCGCGGCGAAGAAGACCGCGAACAGGCCGTCGAGGACGATGACCATGAAGATGGACTTCACCACCGAGGCGGTGACGTGGCGGCCGAGCGATTCCGCCGAGCCTTCCACGGCGAAGCCCTCGATCGTGGCGATCACCCCGATGGTCAGCGCCATGAATGGCGCCTTGATCAGGCCGACCATCACGTGGTGGACGCCCACCGCCGCCTGGAGCCGGGCCAGGAACTGGTCGAGGGTCAGGCCGCCGTAGAGCATCGCGGTGAGGCCGCCGCCGGCGAGCGCCGCGAGGTCGCCGATCAGCGTCAGCATCGGCAGCCCGATCATCAGGGCGAGCACCCGGGGCACGATCAGGATCTCGACGGGGTCGAGGCCCATGACGCGCAGCGCGTCCACTTCCTCGCGCATGCGCATCGAGCCGATCTCGGCGGTGATCGCCGAGCCGGAGCGGCCGGCGACCATGATCGAGGTGAGCAGCACGCCCATCTCGCGCAGGATCAGGAGGCCGATCAGGTTGACCACGAAGGTCTGGGCGCCGAAGCGCTGGAGCTGGAAGATGCCCTGCTGGGCGACGATGCCACCGACCAGGAACGAGATCAGCACGATGATCGGCGTGCCGTTGAGCGCCACCTGCTGGATCTGGTTGATCAGGGCGTTGCCCCGGAAGGTGCCGGGTCGCAGGGCGACGCGCCCGCAGGCGGCGATCAGCTCGCCCAGGAAGGCGAGGGCGGTGACGAATTCCTGTGCGCCGCGCACCGTCTGCCGCCCGGTGGCGTCGAGGGCGCCGACGATCGGGCCGTGCCGCCGGGGCGGCATGGCCTCCGGCTCGCGCAGCCGGACCTCGCCGAGCAGGGTGCGGTGCTCCGGCCGCGCTCCGAGATAGGTGAGGGCGCCGCCCGCCTGCTCGATCTCGGCGCGGGTCCGCTCCAGCACCCAGGCGCCGAGCGTGTCGAGGCGCTCGATCCCCGAGAGGTCGACCGCCACCGGCCCGGCCCGGCCCGCCGCCGCGATGCGCGCCGCCGCCGCCTCGACGGTGGGTGCCTGGTCGGCGGTCCAGCGGCCGTCGAGCGCCAGCCGGCCGTCGGCCGGCCGGTCCCGCAGCGATGCGCCGAGAACGATGTTCTCGCTCAGCAAAAGACCTCACTCCTCGATCGAGGCGCCATCCTGACGGTCGGTTATGTCGACATTACGGTTGACGATCCGTGTCCGGCGTCGCGCCGGCCCGCCGCGACGCGAGGGCGAGCCCGAGGCCGGCGGCGGCGAGCGGCGCCATCAGCAGGAAGGCGAGGGGGCCGCCGGACCGGTAGGCCAGCCCGCTCGCCAGGGTGGCGACCACCGCGACGCTGGCATTGACCGCGCTGAGCGTCCCCTGGGCCCGGCCCCGGGCCCCGTCGGGGGCGTAGGCCGAGACCGCCGCCATGGCGCCGAGCTGCGTCGCCCCGAAGGTGAGGCCGTGCAGGCCTTGCAGCGGCACCAGGGCGGCGAGATGGTCGCCGAGGAGGAACATGCCGACGGCCCGCAGGATCGCCGCGCCGGCGCCGGCGCCGAGCAGCCGCACCGGGCTGCGCCACGCGGCGGGCAGGGCGGGCACGGCCGCGAACAGGGCGATCTCGGACAGGACGCCGACGGCCCAGAGCGATCCGACCCAGGCGGCCGCGATGCCGTGGTCGGTCCAGTAGATGCTGCCGAACCCGTAGATCGCGTTGTGGCTCGCCTGGATGGCGGCGGCCGCCCCGATGCAGAGCCACAACCTGCGCGGGAGGCGCGGCCGTCCGGCATCGCTGGACAAGAGGGGTAGGGCCGCCACCGAGCGGCTGCGCCACGCCACCCCGGCCGCCAGCAGGGCGAGGCCGGTGAGCAGCAGCGGCACCGCGAGCCGGCCGCCCAGGGCGGTGAGCAGCAGGCCGCCCGCGAGGTTCGCCAGCAGGAACGCGACGGAGCCCGCCATCCGGATCCGGGAATAGGCGAGGCGGGAATCCCGGCGCACGGCGGCCAGGGTCAGGTAGTCGATGCAGGGCACGAGGGGGGCGCCCGCGACGGCGTTGAGCACGATCAGCCCGGCCAGCAGGGGCCAGCCGATGCCGGCGGCGCCGGGCATCAGCGCGTAGGTCAGGCTCATGGCGAGGCTGCCGAGCAGGATCAGCCGGCGGGGGCCGAGGCCGCGGTCGAGCAGGCTCATCAGCGGCGCCGTGGCGGCGATCCGGGTGGCGATCGGCAGGGCGAGCAGCACGCCGATCAGCCCCGCGTCGAGGCCGAGGGTATCGAGCCACAGGGGCATGAACGGCATCGCGATGCCGATCTCGGTGAAGACGACGGCGTAGAGCAGCGACAGGCGCGCCGGGCCGGACGGGCGAGGCAAGGCGGGTCTCGGGGAGGCGGATCCGGGGCGCCCGGCGGCGGGGCCCGCCCGTAAGCGCCCGTTAAAGCCATCCTGTCAAATTGCGCGCTCCCGGGCCAGGCCCTGCGCCGGCCGTCCGCCGCTGCGCGCCTCGACCCGTTCAGGGAAGTCCATGTCCGGTCCCGCCTTACCGAGCCCCGACGCGTCGGCCGAGTACGAGACGATCGCGGCGGCGCTCGCCGCCACCGAGCGCGGGCGCTGGTTCCTGGCCGAGCATGGCCGCCGCAACCGGGGCGCCGACACCGAGATGCTGCTCGGCGCGATCGCCCGGCTGGAGCGGACCGTGACCGCGGATCGCGGCCACGAGGCGTTCGGGCACCTGCGCGGCAACCTCGTCGACATGGCCGACGCGATCAGCCGCACCAAGGCCGAGATCGCCGCGATCAGCGCCACCAACACCGAGCAGACCCGCCTGACCCAGGCCTCGCTGGCCCTCGACGCGATCGTCCGCGAGACCGAGCAGGCCACCTCCGACATCCTGGGATCCGCCGAGTCGATCCAGGAGGCGGCCTGGACCCTGCGCGAGCGCGGCGCCGACGCGCAGGCCTGCGACACCCTCGACCGGCACGCCACGGCGATCTACACCGCCTGCTCGTTCCAGGATCTGACCGCGCAGCGCACCGCCCGGATCGTCTACACCCTCCGCTACCTGGAGGACCGGCTGTCGGCGATGATCGCGATCTGGGGCAGCGAGGCCGCACCGATCCCGTCGCCGCCCGGCGCCCCCGACGCGGCGGCGGAGCCCGCGGACCTCTGCCAGAGCGACATCGACCGCTACATCGGCATGGACGTCCCGGCCGTGACGGCCGCCGCGCTGGTGGCGCGGCCCGGGAGCCCGCCTCTCCACGAGGATCTCGTGTTCCTGCCGGTCTCCGACGGGCGTGAGGCCGAGGCTGCTGCGGCGATCGACGGGGTCGCGGAGAGCGAGCCGGTCGCGGAGGCACCCGTCGGGGACGATCCCGAGCTGGACTGGGCCGCCCTGGTCGCGGCGACGCCCCTGCCGGCGCCGGCCGGCGAGGAGCCGGCTCTGAGCTTCGCCGAGATCGACGCGCTCCCGCCGGAGCAGAGGCTCGCGCTGTTCGCCTGAGAGGCGCGCCCGGACGCGGACCCTGCTATCAGGTCCGCCCCGTCGACAGTCGCGAGAACCCGTGTCCGTGGCCCTGCACCTGATCAAGCTCTGCGTCGGCCCCGCCTCGATCGCCGATCTCGAGGCGCGGCAGGCCCGGTTCCTGGCCGAGGCAGCGCGGGACGGCCGGCCCGCGGCGCCGTTCCACGTCACCCGGACCTTGCCCAAACGCCACGGCGAGATCACCGGACGCGGCTCGATCTACTGGGTGATCCGGGGCACGCTGTCCTGCCGCCAAGCGATCACCGCGATCGAACCGCTGACCGGCGAGGACGGGATCCCGCGCTGCCGGCTCGTCTTCGACCCGCGGCTCGTCCCGGTGGCGCCCCGCCCGTACCGCCCGTTCCAGGGCTGGCGCTACCTGACGGCCCGCGACGCACCGGCCGACCTCGGAGCGGGCACCTCGGGCGACCTCGCCGAGATGCCCGAGACCCTGCGGCGCGAGCTGGTCGGCCTCGGCCTGCTGTGAGGGGATGCGCCGAAGGCGCCAGCGTACAGAATTGCAGATGTCCGGCGCAATCCTCCCACCGTGTCCGGTCGCAGCCTCCGGCACCGACATCCTTGCGAGCGGAGCGAAGCAATCCAGGGCAACGCCACGCTGACCGGCGGTGCGCGGCCCTGGGTCGCTACGCTCGTGATGACGAGAGGGACGCGTCGATCGAGGCGTTCCATCGGAATCCGTATCGAAGACGCGCTCGGGCGACGCCCGAATGACCGCGGCCCGCCGATGGCGCCACCTCCGGGGAGGGGAAGACCGCCCCTCGCCCGGCGTACCGCCGGAACCGATCTCCGTTCCGGCGCGGACGACTACGCCCCGTCGAAGCGCCCGCTGGCATGGGCCAGCATGGTGTAGACCTTGCCGGTCTCCGAGGTGAGGTAGGCGTCGGTCCGCTTGGCGTCGCTGTCGTTCTTGACCACGTCGCCGAGCAGGCGTTCGAACTCGCTGACGTAGCGGTCGACGCTGCGGCGGAACTCCGTGTCGGTCCGATACCGGCGCTGGATCTCCGCGAAGGTCGCCCGGCCCTGCGGGGTGTAGATCCGCGGGTCGAACAGGTTCGGCTCGCCGCGGCGGTAGCGCTCCCAGAGATCGACCGCGGTCCGGTGCTCGATCATCTTGGCGATGTCGGTGGAGATCGTGTCGAGGGCGATCCGCCCGGTCTCGGCCGCGGCGACCGGGGCGCGGCGGGCGGAGGGCGCGGTCGCGGCCGGCGCCTCGGCCGCGGGTGCAGCCTCCTCGTCGTCGTCCAGGGACGCGCGGGTGAGCAGATCCGACAGCCAGCCGCGCTTGTCCCCGGCCTGCGCGGGGCCGGCGGGACGAGACGGGGCGGCCGGACGGGACGCCTCGACCCGGGCCGGACCGGCCGCGGCG
>NZ_JBKFBO010000124.1:0-29386 GCF_053346215.1 Methylobacterium sp. A49B | reverse complement strand
GCCGCGTGGCGGTTGACGTCCTTGTAGAGGAGGTAGCGGAAGGGTCCCGGTCCGCCGGCGTAGCAGGCCTGGGGGCAGAAGGCGCGCAGCCACATGTAGTCGCCGGCCTCGACCTCGACCCAGTCGCGGTTGAGCCGGTAGACCGCCTTGCCCTCCAGCACGAACAGCCCGTGCTCCATGACGTGGGTCTCCTCGAACGGGATCGAGGCGCCCGGACGCAGCGTCACGATGTTGACGTGCATGTCGTGGCGCACGTCGTCGGCGGCGACGAAGCGGGTGGTGGCCCAGGCCCCGTCCGTACCGGGCATCGCCGCGGGCGTGACGTCGGCTTCGTGGGCGAGGAACGACGGGGGCGCGTCGAGGCCGGGCACGCGCTCGTAGGCCTTGCGGATCCAGTGGACGCGGGCGGGCTCGCCGCCGTCGTTGCGCAGGCTCCAGGCCGCCCCGGGGGCGAGGTAGGCGTAGCTGCCGGGCCGCAGGGCGTGCGCGCGCCCGTCGAGGACGAGCCGCAGCTGGCCGCCGACCACGAAGAGCACGCCCTCGGCCTCGGGATCCGGCTCGGGCTGCTCGCTGCCGCCGCCGGGGGCGATCTCCATCAGGGCCTGCGCGAAGGTCTCCGAGAAGCCCGAGAGCGGCCGGGACAGCATCCAGGTCCGCGTGCCGGTCCAGAACGGCAGGACGCTGGTGACGATGTCGCTCATCACGCCCTTCGGGATGACTGCGTAGGCCTCGGTGAACACGGCCCGGCCGGTCATCAGGGCGGTCTGCGGCGGAAGGCCCCCGCAGGCGGGGTTGTAGCGCGGCGCGGTCATCGGCGTCTCCCAGGTTGGCTCGGGCGCGTCAGGCGATGCGGGGTTCCGCGACCGGCGCTTCGAGGATCTCGACACTGTCGGTCGTCGTCTCGCGGTTGAGCACGCGGTGGGCCTGGGCCCGATCGATGTCGCCCTCCCAGGCGGCGATCACCACCGTCGCCACGCAATTGCCGATCAGGTTGCCCAGCGCCCGGGCGATGCCGACGAACCAATCGATCGACAGGACCAGCACCAGCCCGATCACCGGGATCTCCGGCACCGCCGACAGCGTCGCGGCGAGGACGACGATCGCAGAGCCCGGCACGCCATGGGCGCCCTTCGATGTCAGGAGCGCGATGCCGAGGATCAGCATCAGGTGGCCGAAGGAGAGGTCGGTGTTGGTCGCCTGCGCGATGAAGACCGTGGCGAGGGTCAGGTAGAGCGAGAAGGCGTCGAGGTTGAAGGAGTAGCCGGTCGGGATCACGAGGCCGACGGTCGAATCCTTGATGCCGAGGCGCTCCAGCTTGCGCATCACCTGCGGCAGCACGCTGTCCGAGGAGGCCGTGCCCGCCACCACCGTCAGCTCCTCGCGGAGATAGGCCAGGAACTTCAGGATGCTGAAGCCCGCGAGCCGCATGATGCCGCCGAGCACCACGAGGACGAAGAAGGCCACGCCCGCGTAGAACAGCGCGACCAGCATGCCGAGCTGCTTCAGCGAGCCGACGCCGTACTTGCCGACCGTGAACGCCACCGCGCCGAGCACACCGAGCGGCGCGAGCTTCACGATGAAGCCGATGATCCGGAACAGGACTTCGGTGATGCGCTCGAGGCTCTCGGCCAGCGGCTTGCCGCGCTCGCCGAGCAGGGAGAGGCCGGATCCGAACAGGATCGCGAGGATGAGGACCTGAAGGATGTCACCCTTGGCGAAGGCATCGACGAAGGTCGTCGGCACGAGCTTCATCAGGAAGTCGACCGTCCCGGTGACCTGCCCGACGCGATCGGTGTAGCCGGCGATCGCCTTGGCATCGAGGGACGCGACGTCGACGTTCATGCCGTGGCCGGGGGCGAAGACATAGGCGAGGACGAGACCCAGCACGAGGGCGACGGTCGTCACGGCCTCGAAGTAGATCAGCGACTTCAGGCCGACGCGGCCGACCTTCCGAAGGTCACCGGCTCCGACGATCCCATGCACGACGACGCCGAAGACGAGCGGCGCGATCGCCATCTTGATGAGCTTGATGAAGGCGTCGCCCAGCGGCTTGAGGGCCACCGCGAAGCCGGGCCAGACCATGCCGATGACGATCCCGAGGACCAGGGCGGCAACCACCTGCCCGAACAGCGACGAGACGAAGCGCTTCATCGGACCTTCTCCTGGGTTTCACGGCGGCGTCCTGGGCGGCGTCATTGTGCAACGCAGCGGGATCGAACGGACGCGTTCGGCACAATCGTGCTGGAAAATTGAGACGTCAAATATTCTTTTCATTGCTATTCAGACTGTGGTGGTATGAAATGGTCATATGGAACTCCGGCACCTGCGCTACTTCGCGGCCGTCGCGAAGCATCTCAGCTTCACGGCCGCTGCCGAGAGCCTGGGCGTCGCGCAGCCGCCGCTCAGCCAGCAGATCCGCGACCTCGAGGCCGAGGTCGGCACGCCGCTCTTCGAGCGCACCACCCGCCGGGTCGCCCTGACGAAGGCGGGTGTCGATTTCCACGCCCAGGTGATCGCCATCCTGGAGAAGGCGGGGGAGGCCGTCGGCCGCGCGCGCGCCATCGGCTCCGGCACGGCGGGCATCATCAATGTGGGCCTGACGGGCTCGATGCTCGCCGGACCCCTCGGTCGGGCGATCCGGGACTTCTCGCGGGGCAATCCGGATGTCGACTTGCGTCTCCACGAGATGGCGCCGGACCGGCAGATCGCGATGCTGAAGGCCGGTCAGACCGACGTGAGCCTGCTGCGCTGCCCGCCCCAGGACAGCGCGCTGGTCAGCGCGCTGGCTTGGCGGGAGAGTGTCAGCATCGTGCTCCCGCGGGGGCATCGTCTCGCGGACGGGCCGGTCACCCTGTCCGACCTCGCCGAGGAGACGTTCGTCTTCTTCCGGCTGGTGGATTCCCTCTTCGCCAAGCATCTCTGGCAATGCTGCGTCGAGGCCGGGTTCGAGCCGAAGATCACCTATCAGGTGGTCGAGGCCGCCTCCCTGACGAGCTTGGTCGCGGCGGGGCTCGGCATCGCCATCATCCCCGAATCCGTGGCGCGGCTCGCCCATGCGGAGGTCGTGTACCGACCTGTTCGCGGACCGCGGATCCAGGCCGACGTCCACGCGCTGTGGACCAAGACGACGGAACCGCTCATCGCGACCTTCGTCGCCGCCGTGCGGGTGGCAGCGGAAGCGCAGTAGCCGGACCGCCGTCTGCCGGGTCCGCCTAGCCGCCCGTGGCCGGCGAACTCAGGAGGCGACCGAATCTCACATCGCCCCGAGGGCCCGGGGGAGCCACAGGGACAGAGCGGGCCAGTAGGTCACGAGGACCAGGAAGCCCAGCATCGTCAGGAGCCACGGCAGCACCGCCACCGTGAGCTCCGAGATGCCCATATGGGCGATGCCGCTCGCCACGTAGAGGTTGAGCCCCACCGGCGGGTGGCAGAGGCCGACCTCCATGTTCACCGCCATGATGATCCCGAAATGGATCGGGTCGATCCCGAGCTTGACGGCGATCGGGAACAGGATCGGCGCCATGATCAGCAGGATCGAGGACGGCTCCATCACGTTGCCGGCGATCAGCAGGATGATGTTGACCACCAGCAGGAAGACCAGCGGGCTGAAGTTCATGGCGATCAGCCACGCCGCCATCGTCTGGGGGATGTTCTCCGAGGTCATCAGGAAGGAGAACAGCACCGCGTTCGTGATGATGTAGAGCAGCATCGCGCTCATGTTGGCCGAGGCGAGCAGCACGCGGGGCACGTCGGAGAGCTTCAGGTCGCGGTAGACGAACACCGCGATCACGAAGGCGTAGACCGCGGCCGTGGCGGCCGCCTCGGTCGGCGTGAAAATCCCGGCATAGATGCCGCCGATCACCATCACCACCAGGAACAGGCCCCAGACGCTCTCGCGGAACGCCCGCAGCCGCGCGCCCCAGCTGGCCTTCGGCAGGCGCGGGTAGCCGCGGCGCTTGGCGATCACAAAGGTCACGGCGCCGAGCATGAACGACAGGACGAGGCCGGGCATCACGCCGGCCAGGAACAGGTTGCCGATCGAGGAATTCGTCGAGACCCCGTAGAGCACCAGGATGATCGAGGGCGGCACCAGGATGCCCAGCGCCCCCGAGGTGGTGATGATCCCGGCGCCGAAGCGCTTCGGGTAGCCCTCCGCCACCATGGCCGGCAGGATGATCGAGCCGATCGCCACCACGGTCGCCACGCTCGATCCCGACACGGCGGCGAACAGCGCGCAGGCGACCACGCCCGCAAGTCCCAGGCCGCCGGGCCAGTGCCCGACCAGGGAGGTCGTGAACGCGATCATCCGCCGGGCCACGCCGCCATGGGCCAGGAAGTTGCCGGCCAGGATGAAGAACGGGATCGCCATGATCGAGAAGTTCTCGATCCCGGTGAACAGCTTGAGCGCCACGCTCTCGATCGGCACCTGCGTCAGGGTGAACAGGAAGGTCAGCACCGTCAGGCCGAGCGCGATCGAGATCGGCATGCCGGTGAGCATCAGGGCGATCAGCAGCCCGAAGATGATCAGGCCGCTCATGCTGGGCCACTCATGCCGGGCCTCCCTCGCGGCCGAGCTGGATCGGGTCGACGCCCTCGACCGTCGGGACCCCGTCGACATGGGCGTGGTCGCGGGCCGGCAGGTGGCCGGTCCGCAGGAAGGTCCAGGCGACCTGCAGGAAGCGGAAGCACATCAGGTAGGAGCCGAGCGGGATCGCGAGGTAGACGATCCAGACCGGGATCTCCATGTCGGGCGTGGTCTGGTCGGTGTGGCCGATGCGCCAGACGAAGCTCGCGCCGAGCGTGCCCACGATGCCGGTGAACAGGGCGCCGGCCGCGAGGCTGAGCAGCACCATGGCCCGGCGCGCCCCGGGCGGCAGCCGGTTGACCAGCACGTCGACGCCCACATGGATGCCGGTGCGCACGCCGTAGGCCGCGCCGAACTTGGCGACCCAGATGAACATGTAGATGCACAGTTCCTGGGACCAGCCGAAGTCGATCCGGTCCGTGTAGTCCTGCAGGGTGGGGATGCCGGAGAGGAACCGGTGCACCACCGTGGCGAAGGTGATCACGGTGGCGGCCGCCATCAGCGTGCCGATCAGCACCTCTTCGAGCCGGTCGAGGATCTTCAGCAGCATGGCCGGGCGCGGAATCGGATCAGTTGTTCGGCGCGCCTTCGGCTTCCTTGTTGAGGGCGGCGACCAGATCCTTGCCGACGCGGGCGGCCATCTCGCGCTGGACCGGCGCGAGCGCCTTGCGCCACGCGGCGTTCTCGGCCTCGGTCGGCGTGTAGACCTCGGTCTTGCCGGTGGCGCGGATGTCGGCGAGCGCCTGCGCGTTCTGCTTGTCGGCGATCTCGTGCTCGTAGGCGGTCGCCTCCTTCATGGCGCCCTCCAGCGTGGTGCGGATGTCGGCGGGCAGGCCGTCCCAGAAGCCCTTGTTCACGATCACCGCGTAGCCGACGTAGCCGTGATAGGTCAGCGAGGCGTGCTTCTGCACCTCGTTGAGCTTCTGCGTGGTGACGTTCGAGGGCGGGTTCTCCTGCCCGTCGACCACGCCGGTCTGGAGCGCCTGGTACAGCTCCGAGAAGGCCAGCACCTGGGGCAGCGCGCCGAGCTGCTTGAACTGGGCCTCCAGCACCTTCGAGGACTGGATGCGGAACTTCAGGCCCCGCATGTCCTCCGGCGCGTGCATCGGCTTGTTGGACGTGAGGATCTTGAAGCCGTTGTCCCAGTAGCCGAGGCCCGTGATGCCCTTGGATTCCAGCTTCTTGAACAATCCCTGCCCGATCGGCCCGTCCTGGACGCGGCGCAGCACCTGCTCGTTGGGGAAGATGTAGGGCAGGTCGAAGGCCTCGTACTCCTTGACGCCGAGGGGGCCGAACTTGCTGGTGGACGGCGCCAGCATCTGCACGGCGCCGAGCTGGAGCATCTCCACCTCCTCCTTGTCCTTGTAGAGCGTGCTGTTCGGGTAGATCTCGACCTTCACGGCGCCCTTCGTGCGCTCTTCGGCGAGCTGCTTGAAGCGCTCGGCGCCCTGGCCCTTCGGCGTGTCCGTGGTGGTGACGTGGCTGAACTTGATGACGATCGGCGCCTGCGCGGCGGCCGGAGCCGCGGCGGCCGGGGTCGCGAGCGCGAGCGCGCAGGCGAGCGTGCCGAGCAACGGGATCTTCATGGCATCCTCCCAGGTCGATCCGGCGCTCGCGCGAATCGTATTTTGGATAGGCTTACAGGCGGCCGCCGATGCGACAAGCCGGAAAGCGGCAAGCTCCCTGACGGATCGGACCGTTCCTCCGGTCCGGCGGTCCGGCCACAACGGGACGCGGCATGCGCTGACACGCACCCGGCAAGGGTCGCGTCCCGAGATTGCATTTTGAATGCACGTATTCGAAGCTCCCCGCGCGCACTGCCCCGGCGAGCGGCGGGCGCGGAGGAGGACGACCCATGAGCACCCGGCGCGATTTCCTGCACCTCTCCGCGGCCGTGACGGCGGCCGGTGCGCTGGCGACGCCGGCCGCCGCCCTGACGCCCGACGCGCAGACCCCCAGCGCCGGTCCGGGCCGCCCGATCCCGCCCGCGGGCGGCGAGGCCCTGCGCCTCGTCACCTTCCTGCCCGACGCGGGCGCCGCCCCTCGCCTCGGCGCCGTGCGCGCGGACGGGCGCGTCGTCGACCTGTCGCGCGCCGCCCTGCCCGGCTTCGACCCGGCCCGGATGGTGTCGCTGATCGAGGCCGGCCCCGCGGCGCTCGACGCCGTCCGCCGCGCCGCCGCGGCGGGCGACGGGCCGTCGGTGGAGACCGTCCGGCTCCTCGCGCCGATCCCGACGCCGACGCGCAACATCTACGCGGTCGGCTGGAACTACCTGGAGCACTTCGCCGAGGGGCAGGCCGCGCGCGGCACGAACGCCGAGTACCCGGCCCATCCGGTGTTCTTCACCAAGGGCGTCAACACGGTGAACGGTCCCTACGACCCGATTCCCTTCGATCCGGAGGTCTCGACCGCGATCGACTGGGAGGTGGAACTCGCCGTGATCATCGGCACCGGCGGCCGCAACATCCCGGAAGCCGACGCGATGGGCCACGTGTTCGGCTACAGCGTCCTCAACGACACCACCGCCCGCGACATGCAGATCAAGCTCCACGGGGGTCAGTGGTTCAAGGGCAAGAGCCTCGACGGTCACGGCCCGATCGGCCCCTGGATCGTCCCGGCGTCCGACCTCGATCCCGCCAACCTCCACCTGATCACGCGGGTGAACGGCGTGGTGAAGCAGGACGCCTCGACGCAGCAGATGTACTTCAAGGTGGCCCGCATCATCGCCGAGCTGTCGCACGGCCTCACCCTCGTGCCGGGCGACATCATCGCCACCGGCACGCCCCCCGGCGTCGGCAACGCGCGCAAGCCGCCGGAATTCCTCAAGCCCGGCGACGTCATGGAGTCGGAGATCGTCGGGCTGGGGACCCTGCGCAACGTGATCCAGCCCGTTCACGCCTGAACCGGATCGCTCCGATGCGGCGACTGGTGCCGGCCGGGCCGCGTTCGTCGGTGCAGGCCGCAACGGCGCGGATCCTCTGCACAACCGCGCGGACGGGGCGGCGATCCGGCGCGTCCCGCGCGACGGCGGCTGTCCGAAGCCGTGCCGAAGCCGTGCCGACGCGTTGCGGATGACGGCCGCGTGATCTGCCGGAGCGCTGCGCGAACGGGACGAATGCGATCCCGTCAGGCGAGAAGCCGCGGTCCATCTTCATACGCTCTGAACCGATCGAACAATTCAATGCGCCACCTGGGCGACAATATCTGGGAAATTGGCAATACTAGGCCATCGGAACGGTAGGTTTCTTGCCTCGTTTCCCGTATTCGGTCGTTCCGCTGGTGATCCCGTGAAAAACCGTCCCGACGCCCACGTCTCGCCTCCGCCGGCCGCCGGTCAAGCGCCGAGGCAGGCATCGAGGCAAGCACCGACGCCGGCCATGCTGGACCGGCTCGCCACACTCATCCCGTCCGGCGCCCGCGCAGCCCTGCGGACGCTGGCCGCGCGCCGGTTCCCGCGTGCCGCGACGGAGACCGGACCGACCATCCTGCCGGGGCTCGACACGAAAATCGCCCCGATGCCGCCGCTGCAGGCGCCGGCCGCCACGAACGACAATCCCCTCCAGGCCGTCCACGAGGCCGTGGAACGGGACCTGCGCGCCGGCGGCTACCTGCGCTGAAGCGGGCCGGCCGTCAGCGGCCGGCGGGTCCGGGACGGCCGGATGCCCCGGCCTCGATCCAGTGGCAGGCCGTGGTGCCGCGGATGCCGGCGCAGTCGTAGCTCTGGCCGCCCAGCAAGACGTGATCGGCGATGCCGGTGATCTCCGTGCGGGACAGCGTGGCGCAGCCGAGATGGTCCGCCTTGGGATCGGCCAGCTGGGCGGCGGCCGCCTGCACCCCGTCGCGCATCAGCATCCGGTAGTTCGCCAGCGACGGGCAGCCGATCACCGGCGGGCCGCCGCGCCGGTCCGGAGCGCCCTTGTCCGGACTGCCCCTGTCCGGAGCGCTCTTGTCCGGAGCGCCCTTGTCGGGTGCGGTCCGGCTCGGCGTCCGGCCCGCTTGCTGCCCCAGAGCCGGCACCGCGGCGAGGGCGAGCGTCAGGGCCGCGATGGGGAGAAGCCTTCCTGTCATGCGCCGCTTCCTACCACGGCGCGTCCAGGGTTTCGCCCCGCCGCCAAGCCGCGCGGAGATCCGCGCAAGGATCCGCGCTTCGGGCCACGATGGGGCCACGCACGCGGCAAGTCCGGGCCGCGGCGGTTCAGGCTTGACCGGCGGGCCGCCATTTGCGAGCCCCCGGTTGAGCGCGGCGAGCGAGAGCGGAGGATTCAGCCATGGCGACGGCGATCGACAGCGACCAGAAGCTGCACCTGGTCTTCGGCGGCGAATTGCAGGATCTCGACGGCGTCCGCTTCCGGGACATCAAGAACCTCGACATCGTCGGCATCTACCCGGACTACGCCTCCGCGCAGGCCGCGTGGCGGGCCAAGGCCCAGGCCACCGTCGACAGCGCGCAGACCCGCTACTTCGTGGTCCACCTGCACCGGCTGCTGGAGCCGCAGGTTCCCTGAGCGCCGCGAGCCCTGCGCCACGCTTCTGCGGAGAGCCTGCGTGAAGGCATTGTGACACTTCATGCCCGCTGCTAAGAGCCTCGCCCGTCATCGCATCGTTCCGGCCCGTGACGGGACCGGTCATCGGAGCGCGGCGGGCAGCCCGGCCGCGAGTGAGCGGCCGCCCATGAAATCCTCGATCAAGATCATCGCCGGGAATGCCAGCCGGCCCCTGGCCGAGGCGATCGCGGCCTATCTCGAGCTGCCGCTCGCCAAGTGCATGGTCCGGCGCTTCGCCGATATGGAGATCTTCGTCGAGCTGCAGGAGAACGTGCGCGGCGAGGACGTGTTCATCGTCCAGTCGACGTCGTTCCCGGCCAACGACCACCTGATGGAACTGCTGATCATGATCGACGCCGCGCGCCGGTCCTCGGCCCGGCGCATCACGGCGGTGATCCCGTATTTCGGCTATGCCAGGCAGGACCGGCGCACCTCGGGCCGCACCCCGATCTCCGCCAAGCTGGTGGCGAACCTGATCACCGAGGCCGGCGCCGACCGCGTCCTGACCCTCGACCTCCATGCCGGCCAGATCCAGGGCTTCTTCGACATCCCCACCGACAACCTGTTCGCCGCCCCCGTGATGGTGCGCGACATCAAGGAGCGGCTGCCGACCGCCGACCGGATGGTGGTCTCGCCGGACGTCGGCGGCGTGGTCCGCGCCCGCGCCATCGCCAAGCGGATCGACTGCCCGCTGGCCATCGTCGACAAGCGCCGGGAGCGCCCGGGCGAGTCCGAGGTGATGAACATCATCGGCGAGGTCGAGGGCCGCTCCTGCATCCTCGTGGACGACATCGTCGATTCGGGCGGCACCCTGGTCAACGCCGCCGAGGCCCTGCTCAATGCCGGCGCCAAGGACGTCTCGGCCTACATCACCCACGGGGTGCTCTCGGGCGGCGCGGTCTCCCGCATCGCCGCCTCGCGGATGAAGGAGCTGGTGATCACCGACTCCATCCAGCCGACGCAGGCCGTCAAGCTCGCCCGCAACATCCGGGTGGCGACGATCGCGCCGCTGCTCGGCGAGGCGATCGGCCGGACGGCGACCGAGTCCAGCGTCTCCAGCCTGTTCGACTAGCGGCCTCCGGGGCGCCGGGGCCGGCACACCGCGTCTTGGACCCCGGTCACCCCACCGAGCCCCCTCATCCTGAGGGGCCGGAGCGCAGCGAGGGCCTCGAAGGAGCCCTCCCGCCAGCGCGCGAGCCCTGGATCTCTCCTTCGAGGCTGCTGCGCAGCACCTCAGGATGAGGGGACTGGGTGGGGCGGCCGGTGCCGAAAGGGGTCTCCGTCCAGGCGCAACCCGATCGGGGCCGGGTCTGGCACGCCGGATCGGTATTCGCCCGGAAACTTAGCCGCAGTCCCGTCCGCGCGTGGCTGCCCTATCTGGTCCAGCCAATCGTTTCTGGGTCTGGGAGCGGACACTGGGTCGGGCGCGCATCATCGGCATCCACGGGCTCGCCAACAAGCCGCCGCGCGACGAGAAGGCCGCTTGGTGGAACGCGGCGATCCGTGAAGGTCTGGACCGCAATGGCGGGTTCCAGCTGACCGCCGCCGACCTTCCGCTCGCGTTCGTCTACTGGGCGGACCTGCGCTACCCGCAGCCGCTCTCCGGCGACAGCAACCGCGAGCCCTACGCTCCCGATCACGGTCTCGGACCGTTCCCCTCCCCGGCGGGCCAGCCCGCCGCCGCCGAGCCGACCCTCAAGGATCGGATCTACCGGGGTCTCGCGCACCTCCAGGAGGCCGCCGGCCTGACCCCGGTGGACGACCTGATCCTGGAGTACCGCCTCGACGATCTCTGGGGCTACTACGAGGACGCGGCGTTCCGGGACGCCGCCCGGGAGCGCCTGCGCGTCGCGCTGGCCGAGGCCGCGGAGGACACCGTCCTGATCGCCGCGCACTCGATGGGTGGCCTGATCGCCTACGACGTGCTGCGCGCCGCCGAGGCGGACGGGACGCCCCTGCCCCGCTGCGACTTGGTCACCCTCGGCTCGCCGCTGGGGCTTGCCGAGCTCAAGCTGAAGCTCGCCGCCGAGCACGGCGACCTCCGGGTGCCGGCCGCGCTGACCGCCTGGACCAACCTGATGGACCGCCAGGACATCGCCACGGTGGGCGACGACCTCGCGGAACTCTACGCGCCGAACGCCGCCGGCGTGCGGGTGCGGGATGTCCCGGTGATCAACGCCTACCGGCGCCCGGACGGCGCGGAGAACCGGCACAAGTCGTACGGCTACCTGCGGACCCCGGAATTCTCGAAGGCGGTGGCCGATTTCCTGGGTTACACGCCCTGACGGGCCGGCGGTCCCGGGCGCCGCGCAGGCCGGACCCGCTGCTCAATCCGGGATGCAGGTTGTGGTACGGTTCCGGCCGGGAAGCGGGACCGCGTCCCGTCCCGGCGCCAGGGAGGAGGATGGCATGAGTTCGGGCGACGCGGTGCTGCACGAGGACGCGTCCGCGCCCTGGTACGCGGGGCTCACCCCGCGCCACTGGCGGATCCTCTGGGGCAGCTATCTCGGCTGGATCTTCGACGGCTACGAGGCGGTGGCGCTCGTCTACGCGCTCCGCCCGGCGCTCAACACCATCCTCACCCCCGAGCAGGCCCAGGCGCCCGCCTTCTACGTCGGCGCCGCCATCGGCATCACGCTGCTCGGCTGGGGCCTCGGCGGCCTGCTCGGCGGGATCGCGGCCGACTACATCGGCCGCAAGCGCATGATGATGCTCTCGATCCTGGGCTACGCGGTCTTCACGGGACTGACCGCCTTCGCGGGGAGCTTCACGCAGCTCGCGCTCCTGCGGTTCATCACCGGCCTCGCCATCGGCTCGGAATGGTCCACCGGCATCGCGCTGGTGGCCGAGACCTGGCCGAACCGGGCGCGGCCCAAGGGCTGCGGCTTCCTGCAATCGGGCTTCGGCGGCGGCGCCGTGCTCGCCGCCATCGTGTGGGCGGTGCTGGCGGCCACCAACCCGATGGGCGACCAGTCCTGGCGCATCATGTTCGCGCTCGGTGCCCTGCCGGCCTTCGTCTGCCTCTACCTGCGGCGGGCGCTGGAGGAATCCGAGCAGTGGATGCAGGCGCTGAAGGAACAGCGCTGGGCCGCCACCGCGGAGGATGCCGGTCACGCCCCGCGGGCCCCGCAGCGCCCCTTCACCCTGGCGGAGATCTTCCGCGAGCCGGAGAGCCGGCGGCGGGTGCTGCTCGCCACCGCGATGTCCTTCGCCACCACGGTGGGCTGGTGGGCGGTCTCGTCCTGGCTGCCGGCCTACACGGAGGGGCTGGCCAAGGCCGCGGGCGAGCCGGCCAACGTCTGGGGGCCGCGCATGGGCATCATCTACAATCTCGGGGCGATCAGCGCCTATGTGATCTCGGGATTCGTGGCGGATGCCCTCGGACGGCGGAGCTTCCTGCTCGTCACCTATATCGGCTGCATCGCCACGTCGCTCGCCTGCTACCTCTGGACCGGCGGGCTGGTGCCGTTCATGGGGCTCGCTTTCCTGAACGGGTTCTTCACCCTGGGCTTCGCCTTCTCGTGGATGGCGATCTACCTCGTGGAGCTGTTCACCCCGGCGGTCCGGGCGACGGCGGCGAGCTTCGTGTTCAACGGCGCCCGGCTGATCGCCTGGATCTTCCCGATCGTCGCCGGACAGATCGTCACCTCCTTCGGCGGCGTGGCCGCCGCGGCGCTGACCCTGTCGAGCGTCTACCTGATCGGCCTCGTGGTGCCGTGGTTCATGCCGGAGACGACGGGCCGCCCCTTACCGGTGTAGGGCCGGGGTCCTGCGCTCCGGCATGCCGGCCGGTCCCTTTCCCGAACAGGCTACGGGATCCACACTTCTGAGTCAGACACCGGCGCTCCGGAAAAAGAGCGCTTTTCCCCTCCCCCTTGCGGGGAGGGGCCAGGCGTGGGGGTGGTGCGGAAGGCACCAGCGCGCTCGAACCTGCACCAACCTCAGCTCCAACCCCTCCCCGCACGCTCGAGCGATCCCGGGCAAGCCCGGGATCGCCAGGGGAGGAGCGCGCGTCGGCGCAGATCTGTGAACATCGTAGCCCGAACAGGAGAGGGCTGCGCGCTGCGCTACTCCTCGTCGTCCTCGTCCTGGTGCCGGCCCTTGAGCTTGGCGAAGACCGAATCGGCGTCGAGCCGCTCCTCGCGGCCGCCGTGCTCCTCCTCGGGCTCGCGGTCGTGCTCGTCGCGGGCCGTGGAAACCTCGGTCGGCAGCAGCGAGGCGCCGGACTCGGCCGCCACCGCCGCCGGGCGGTCGGCTGCCGCGCGCTGGACCTCGAAGTCGAGGTTGATCTGGGTGGTGAGGCCCAGGGTCACCGGGTCCATCGGCTGCAGCGAGCCCGAGTTCCAGTGGGTGCGCTCGCGGATCTGCTGGATCGTCGACTTGGTGGTGCCGACCAGCCGGATGATCTGCGAGTCCTTCAGCTCCGGGTGGTTGCGCAGCAGCCAGAGGATGGCGTTCGGCCGGTCCTGGCGGCGCGACAGCGGGGTGTAGCGCGGCCCCTTGGTGGTGCGCTTCACCTCCGGCAGCTTCACCTTCGAGACGGCGGGCTTCAGCCTGTAGTGCGGCGCCTTCTGGGCCTTCTCGATCTCGTCGCGGGTGAGCTGGCCGGTGGAGACCGGGTCGAGCCCCTTGATGCCGGCCGCGACCTCGCCGTCGGCGATGCCCTTCACCTCGAGCGGGTGCAGCTTGCAGAAATCGGCGATCTGCTCGAAGGCCAGCGAGGTGTTCTCGACCAGCCACACGGCGGTCGCCTTGGGCATCAGCGGACCCTGGGACATGTCTTCTCGTGCTCCGGCCTGGCGGGACGGGGGCCGGGCATCGGGCCGCGGGCTCCGGATGGTGGATCCGGATGTCCCGTCTCACGCTGTTGAATGGGGATGTCCGTATATAGGCCGGGGCCGGGAGGGGCGCAATCGCGGGTTCGGGGCGCCGGAGGCGGATTCTTCAGGTCGCGGAGATACGGCTAAGCTTCATGCCGTGAGCCTGACCGACTCACCCGCGAAGGCCGCACGCGGCCGCACGCGGCCGGGAGTGTGGAGAGATGGTCTTCTCTCTGGCAGTCTCAAGAAACGGAAATGGCGAGTGGAGCGTGCACCTCCGACTCGCCATCCACCCGGTGTTCTTGAGTTGGCTAAACCCTAACGGGTAATTGCCAGGGATCGGCGGTGGCTGCCGCCGATCCCACTCCCGAATATAGCGCGCCCCGAGCGCGCCAGCAACGTTCCGGTCGCCCGTCAGCGCGGCCGCACCCCGTCGAGGAACAGCCGCACCGCCGCCTGCCGGCGCCGCTCCTGCATCTCCGGGTCGGTGGCGATGCCGTACAGGGTCGCCTGGGAGGACCGGCCGAGGACGAGGCTGAGGAACAGGTCGGCGACGATCTCGGGATCGGCCACCGCGATCCGCCCGCGCCGGGCGAAGATGTCGATGATCTGCGCCACGGCGCGCACGCCCCGCAGCCAGCCCTCCTCGTGGGCGAGGCGGGCGAGCTCCGGGAACTGCAGCGCCTGGGCCACGAGGTTGCGCTTGAGCATCGCGGCCCCCGGCGTCTGCCCGTGGGTCAGCAGGGTGCGGCTGAGGTCGTGCAGGGCCGCCTCGACGTCGTCGGTCCCGACATCGGTTCCGGCCCGGGCCGCCTGCGCCTCCGCGGCGGCGGCGAGGGGCGCCAGCCACGCGGCGATCCGCTCGCGCAGGACCGCCTCGAACAGGGCCCGCTTGTCGCGGTAGCGGGCGTAGACCGTCGGCTTGCTCATCCCGGCAGCCTCGGCCACCGCGTCGATGGAGGTGGCGTCGAAGCCGCGCTCCATGAACAGCGTGGTCGCCACGGCGATCAGGTGCGCCTCGCGGCGGGCCGCCTCCGCGCGCGTGGGCCGCCCGCCCCGCCGCGGCCCGGCTTCCGCCCGCTCGATCTCCGTCGCCGTCACCCGCGATCCTCCTTGCAGACCGGCACCCTTCGTATTATCAAAACGATACCGTACCGTTTTAATTCTGGCCAGACCCCATGGACGCACGTCGCAGCGACAGCTTCAAGAGCGCCGAGCCGGTTGCCGGCGGCGCGGCGATCCCTGTCGCACGCCCCGGTCCCGTCGCGAAGCCGCGCCGCGGCCGGGCGCGGGTCGTCCTGCCGCTGGTGGGCCTGCTCGCGCTGGGCGGTGCCGGGACCTACGGCTGGCACTGGTGGACCATCGGGCGCTTCCTCGAGACCACCGACGACGCCTACCTGCAATCCGACAAGGTCACGGTGGCGCCGCGCATCGCCGGGATCGTCGCGGACGTGCGGGTTGGCGACAACCAGTCGGTGAAGGCCGGCGACGTCATCGCGCGCCTCGACGACCGGTCCTACCAGGTCCAGCTCAAGCAGGCCGAGGCCGAGGTCGAGAAGGACAAGGCGCAGGTGCTCGGCGTCGCCTCGGCCATCATCCAGCAGCAGGCGCAGGTCGCCTCGTCGAAGGCCGACCTCGCCAATGCCGAGGCCGCACTCACCTTCTCGCAGCAGGAATACACGCGCTACCAGAACCTGCTGCAGACCGGCTCCGGCACGGTGCAGCGCCAGCAGCAGGCGGATGCCGACCTGCGCCAGCGCCACGCCGCCCGCGACAAGGCCGCCGCCTCGCTCGACGCCGCGCAGAAGCAGATCGACAGCCTGAAGGCGCTCGAAGCGAGCACCCGGGCGAGCCTCGAGGGCGCACAGGCCAAGGTCGAAGGGGTCAAGCTCGACCTCAGCTACACCACCATCGTGGCCCCGATCGACGGCGTGGCCGGCGACCGGGCGCTGCGGATCGGGCAGGTGGTCTCCCCCGGCACCGGGCTCCTGACCCTGGTTCCCATGGGGCGCGACATCTACCTCGTGGCGAACTTCAAGGAGACCCAGACCGGGCACATGGTCGAGGGCCAGCGGGTCACCTTCACGGTGGACGCCTTCGGCGACCATGCGTTCGAGGGCCGGATCGAGAGCTTCTCCCCGGGCACGGGCTCCCAGTTCGCCCTGTTGCCCCCCGAGAATGCCACCGGCAACTTCACCAAGGTGGTGCAGCGCGTGCCCGTGCGCGTCGCCCTCGACCCGGCGGATCCTCTGGTCGCCCGCCTGCGTCCCGGTCTCTCGGTGGAGGCGACCGTCCACACCGCCGACCCGGTGGAGGCGGTCAGCCCCGCACGGCTCAAGCCCGCCCCGACGGCCCTCGTCAGCGAGGCCCTGCCGCGATGAGTGCCGTCCCGGCCGTGGGCATGCCCGTGCCCGACGCGAAGGCGAGCGCCCGGGACTGGCTCGCCGTGTTCGGCGCGATCCTCGGCGCCTTCACGGCGATCCTCGACATCCAGATCACCAACGCCTCGCTCGCCGACATCCAGGGGGCGCTCGGCGCCTCCACCGAGGAGGGGAGCTGGATCTCCACCGCCTACCTGATGGCCGAGATCATCGTGATTCCGCTCACCGGCTGGCTGTCCTCGGTGATCGGCCTGCGCCGCTACCTCGCGGTGAACACCATGCTGTTCACCGCCTTCTCGCTGGCCTGCGCGCTCTCGACGTCGTTAAGCCAGATGATCCTGTTCCGGGCCGGCCAGGGCTTCACCGGCGGCGTCCTGATCCCCACCGCGATCGTGATCGTGCGGACGCGGCTGCCCAAGAGCCAGCAGGCGGTCGGCATCGCCCTGTTCGGGCTGACCGCGACCTTCGCGCCGGCCATCGGCCCGACGGTGGGCGGCTGGCTCACCGACAACCTGTCCTGGCACTACATCTTCTACCTGAACCTGATCTTCGGTCCGATCGCGGCCGCGATCCAGCTCGGCGCCTTCGAGAAGGCACCCGCGCGCTGGGCCGAGCTGCTCAAGGGCGATTGGATCGGCATCGGCCTGATGGCGACCGGCCTGCCGGCGCTGACCTTCGTGCTGGAGGAGGGGCAGCGCAAGGACTGGTTCGGCTCGCCCGTGATCGTTCAGGCGAGCTGGCTCGCCGCGGCCGGCATCACCGGCTTCATCGTGCGCGAGCTGACGGCTTCCAAGCCCTTCATCAACCTGCGGGTTCTAGCCAACCGCTCGGTCGGGGGCGCCTGCGTGCTGATGACCGTGCTGGGTGCGGTGTCGTTCGGATCGATCTACATCATCCCGGTCTACTGCGCGCAGATCCAGGGCTACAACGCCGAGCAGATCGGCACCGTGGTGATGTGGTCGGGCCTGCCGCAGCTGGTCCTGTTCCCGATGATGCCCCTGCTCATGCGCGCCGTCGACGCCCGGCTGCTCGTGGTGACCGGGACCCTCTTCTTCATCGCGAGCTGCTGGATCAACGTGGGCCTGACCCACGATGTCGGCGCCGACCAGCTGATCCTGCCGCAGCTCATGCGGGCCATCGGGCAGCCGCTGTTCACGATCCCGCTCTCGCAGCTCTCCACGGCCGGCCTCGCGCCGCGCGACACCGCCGACGCCTCGGCGCTGTCGAACATGATGCGCAACCTCGGCGGCTCGATCGGCATCGCCATGCTGTCGACCATGATCGACCGGCGGGAGCACTTCCACTTCTCGATGCTGGCCGAGGGGATCACCGTCAACGCCACCCGCACCCAGGACCGGCTCGCCACCATGGCCGCCGGCCTGCATGCCCGCATCGCGGATCCGCTCGCCGCCAAGGGCGTCGCGCTGGGCCAGCTCGCCGCGCAGGTCCGCCGCGAGGCCTACGTCATGGCCTACGCGGACGGGTTCTGGCTGGTGGGGGTGAGCCTCGTGGCGAGCCTCGCCGTGGTGGCCATCCTCAAGAAGCCCCAGCGCGCCGCCGGGCCCGTGGAGGCGCACTGACCGGGCGGGGGCCTACTTCCCCGGCAGCCCGTGGACGATCGGGAAGAACGTGTCCTTCCAATCCTTGGGCTCGGCCTTGATGGTCTTCATGGCGTAGAAGTGCCGGGCCTGGAGCATGATGCCGTAGGGGGTCGTGGAGAAGTTCGTCCCGGGCTCCTTCATGATCTCGACGAGCGTCTCGGGCGGGGTCTTCTCGTTGGTGGCCGCCACGTAGTCCTTGGCGGCTTTCAGCGGATCTTTGGCGATCTCGCCATTGGCCTCGTCGATGGCGGCCACGATGGCGGCGGCGAGCTTGGGGTTGCGGTTGAACCAGCCGGTCCGGGCGTAGAAGATCGCGTTGCTCACCGGCTCGCCGACGAGTTCATAGGAGTTCAGCACCTTGTGGATCGCCGGATCCTGCAGCTCGCGCTGCTGGAACGGCGGCAGCGAGAAGTGGCTGTTGACCTCGTTGTGCGGGCTCGCGAGCGCCGCCACCGCGTCCGGGTGGCCGAGCTGGACGGTGAGCGGGTCGAGCTTGGTGGCGTTCTCGGGGCCGAAGGCCTTCTTGGCGGCGATCTGGAGCAGCACCGCCTGCGAGGAGACCTTCACGGAGGGCAGCGCGATCTTGTCCTTGGACGAGAAGTCCTTGAGTTCCTTCACGTCCGGGTTGCGGGTGAGCAGCAGCATCGGCGTCGAGCCGACCCCGCACAGGCCCTTCACGTCGCCCTTGGTGCGGTCGTTCAGCAGCAGCATGTTGGTGGAGCCACTGTCGACGATGTCGATGTTGCCCGAGAGCAGCGCGTCGTTGCCGGCCGCGCCGCTCGTCAGGTTGACCCACTCCACCGTGACGTCCCCGAGGCCCGCCGCCTTGGCGTGCTTCTCGATCAGCTTGTGCTGCTCGGCCAGCACGGCGGGCAGGTAGACGAAACCCGGCTGCCGGCTGATCCGGACCTTGGCGTCGTCGGCCCGCGCGGGGATGGCGAATGCCAGCCCGGCCAGCAGGAGGGCCGGTCCCGCCCGCAGGAGCCGGCGGCGGCCCGGCAGCAACGAGCCCGTCCGCGACGTACGCACCATGACGCTTCTCCCTGTGGCCCGGCGGTGTCCTCTGCAGGAGCCCGGGCTTTCGTTGGACCGGGAGTGGACAGGCTCCAGCCGGTGCGCGCAAGGCCTACCTTCACGGTCCGCTAACGCAGACGCTGCAATATTCCGCAAAGTGTATTCATTATCGCGGGGGCGCGGGTGAGGATCGGCATCGGGGCGAAGCTCCACACCATCACGGCTGCCGCGCTGGTCGGCATCGTCGCGGTCTCGGGCGTCGGGCTGTTCAGCCTGAAGGCGCAGGTCGAGCAGGACCGCATGGCCAAGACCCGCAATCTCACCGACGTGGCCTACGGGGTCGCGGCCTATTTCGAGGGCGAGGAGCGGGCCGGTCGCCTGTCCCGGGCGGACGCCCAGGGCGCGGCGATCCGGGCCCTGAAGAATCTTCGCTACGACAGCCAGGAGTATTTCTGGGTCAACGACATGCAGCCCCGCATGGTGGCCCATCCGATGAAGCCCGAGCTGGAAGGGAAGGACCTCGCCGCCGTGCAGGACCCGACCGGCAAGCGGCTGTTCGTCGACTTCGTCGAGACCGTGAAGCGGCAGGGCCAGGGCTTCGTCGATTATTACTGGCCCAAGCCCGGCGCCGACGCCCCCGTGCCGAAGCTCTCCTACGTGCGCGGCTTCGCGCCCTGGGGCTGGGTGATCGGCACCGGCATCTACGCCGACGACACCGCGGCGATCCTGTGGGGGGCGGCCTGGAAGGCCGCGGCCGGGATGCTCGTGGTCGTGGCGCTGATCGGCCTGCTGGCGGCGCTGATCGGCCGGCGCGTGACGCAGCCGCTCCTGGCGCTGAACCGGGCCATGCACCGCCTCGCGGCGGGCGAGACCGGCGCTCCCGTGCCGGCGCGGGAGCGCACCGACGAGATCGGCGCGATGGCGGGCGCCGTGCAGGTGTTCAAGGACGCGCTCATCGCCAAGGCCGAGACCGATACCCGCGCCGCCACCGACGCCGAGGGGAGCGCCCGCCGGGCGCAGGCCCTGGACCGCCTGACCCGGGCCTTCGAGACGCGGGCGGCCGATCTCAGCCGCGGGCTCGCGGCGGCGGCCTCTGAGCTCGAGGACACGGCGCGGGCGCTCACCGACACCGCCGCGCGCACCACCGAGCGCTCCGGTGCGGTCGCCGCGCAGGCGGCCGGAACCTCGGCGGATGTCGAGACCGCCGCGGCGGCCACCGAGGAGATGTCGGCCTCGGTCCAGGAGATCGCCGGGCAGGTGCAGCGCACCTCGGAGATCGCCGGCCGGGCCGCCGCCAGCACCCGCCAGGGCGAGGCGACCGTGCGGGCGCTCGCCGCCGGCACCGACAAGATCGGCGACGTGGTCGGGCTGATCGCCTCCATCGCCGGCCAGACCAACCTGCTCGCCCTCAATGCCACCATCGAGGCGGCCCGCGCGGGCGCGGCCGGCCGCGGCTTCGCGGTGGTGGCCTCCGAGGTGAAGGCGCTGGCCGAGCAGACCGCCAGGGCCACCGAGGAGATCTCTGGCCAGATCGGGCGGATCCAGGGCGAGACCCGGGAGGCGGTGTCGGCGATCGGCGAGGTCGGCCGGACCATCGAGGAGATGCGTGCCATCGCGGTCGGGGTCGCGGCCGCCATGGAGGAGCAGAACGCGGCGATCCACGAGATCGTGCGCGGGGTGGCGAGCGCCGCCACCGGGACGCGGGGCGTGTCGGCGAACGTCGTCGACCTGCGCCGCGGGGCCGACGAGGCTGGGGCGGCCTCCGCGCAGGTGCTGACGGCCGCGCGCGGTCTCGCTCACGGATCGGAAGAGCTCGATCAGGCGGTCAAGGCGTTCCTGGCGCAGGTGAAGGCGGCCTGAGCCTCACTCGTCGCGGACCTATTCGCAGACAAAGCGGAGCGTGCCGGCGCGGCGCGTCGGCCGGCCGGTATCGTTCGTGTGGTTGACGCCGTCCATGACCGGCACCTCTGGAAAGTCGAAGGGGCTCACCCCGTCGAGGCATGCCACGTTGACGGCGTAGAGGTTCCGGTCGGACCGCCGCTGATGATGGGTGTAGATCCCGCAACGGGCGCAGAAGAAGTGCTCCGCTGACCCGGTGTGGAAGCGGTAGCGCGTCAGCGCCTCCGCGCCCTGCAGGATGGTGATCCCGCCCATCTCCGCCATGGCGACGACGGCGCCGCGCATCCGGCAGTAGGAGCAGGTGCAGCGGCGGATCGAGTCGAACCCGTCGCTGAGGGTCGCTTCGAAGCGCACGGCGCCGCAATGACACTGGCCGGTCCGGATGGTCCTGTCGCCCACGCTGCCTCCCCGCCTGTCCCGAAGCCCGGCCGAACCTATTCCCGGGCCCGGAACCGGACAATTCTCGATGTCTCACGCGCCGTGTGAAGAAACCTCACGCTCCAAACACGGTGCAGCTGCGCGCGGGAACGGTCTGCGCCGGATTGCACGACTCGACACCGCTGTTCCGGGCTCGCCTGCGACGCCCCGGAACGGCGGGCTGGGTGTCCTTGGAGCGACGATGTTCACACATCTCCGTTCGAGAACGAGAGCGATCGTTTCCGCGTCTCCCTCCCCCGCAGGGGGGGAGGAAGACGCGCGCATCCCGCTCATTCTCCTCGTCCCGAGGGAAGATGTGTGCGTTCGGTAACCCTCACCGGTCGCCACAGGTCGCGCCCGATCCCTCACCCTCCGGAAAACCCTCGCACCGCGGCGCGCACCAGGGCGTCGATCATCGGGCGCACGTCGTCCATGGCGATGGGCCCGAGGCTCCCGAGATCGGCGAGGTAGGCCATGCCGTGGACGCTCGACCACAGCGCCCGGGCCATCACGGGGATCTCGGCCTCGGCGAGCCGGCCGCCGTCGCGCAGGACGTCCTCCAGGATCCCGAACAGGGCCGCGATATCCGCCTGCACGGCCTCCGGCGCCGCCACCGTCCGCCGCTCGAAGACCGCCGCCCAGGCGGCATGGTTGGCGGCCGCGAAGGCGAGATACGCGTCGGCTAGGCACAGGAGCCGGTCCTCCGTTCCGCCGGCCGGGCAGGCGGCCAGCGCGGCCGCGAGCGTGTCCCGGAGACGGTGCATCGTGACCGCGTTGGCCTCCAGCCGCAGCAGTTCGAGGCTCTCGAACTGCGTGTAGACCGAGCCGACCGCCGTGCCGGCCCGCTCGGCGACGCTGCGGGCCGTCAGCGCCGCCGCGCCGCCCGCGTCCAGGATCGCCACAGCCGCATCGATGAGCGCTTGGCGATCCGCTGCCCGGTCGGTCTGCCCCTTCCGCGGACGACCGCGCTCTTTTTTCTGAACAATGTTCATTTTATGCCTTGCGGATGCTGCAGGCCCGTGATTAGCTGTTTTTTGAACGACGTTCAATTAAACCTGGACACGGTCCGGGGCGCCGTTCCGCGAGGTGAGCCGTGATGCGAACCCTCTCCATCCTGATGCGCGGCGCCATCGCCGACAACGCCCAGGCGATCCACGACGCCAATGCTGTGACGATCCTGCGCCAGCAGATCCGCGACGCCGCGGGGGCGCTGGCGACCGCCCGGCGGGAACTCGCCGTGGCGCTCGCCTACCACGCCGCCGAGGCGCGGGCGCTCGACGCCATCACCGGGCGCATCGAGACCCTGTCGGACGGGGCGCGCCGGGCCCTCGCCGACGGGCGCGACGACCTCGGGACCGAGGCGGCGACCTTGATCGCGGCTCTCGAGGACGAGCGGGCCGACCGGCAGGACGCCGCCGACCGCTTCGCCGCCGAGACCGAGCGGCTGAAGCGCCTCGTCGCGCAGGGCGCCGAGCGTCTGCGCGACCTGGACCGCGGCCTCCAGACCGCCCGCACCACCGAGGCGATGCGGCGGGCCGGGCTCGAGGGCCGCCGGGTCACGACGCTCTCGGCCGGCGCCCTCGGCGAGGCCGAGCGGACACTGGCGCGCCTGCGCACGCGGCAGGCCGCCGAGGCGGACGTCGCCGAGGCCCTGGCGGATCTGGAGACCGCCGCGACGGCCGGGATCGAGGCCGACCTCGACGCGGCCGGCTACGGCCGTCGCCGCACGGACCCGCGGGCGGTGCTCGACCGCCTCCGGGCCGGGGCCTGACCACCCTGCCCTTCCACCCGCCTTCACCCACAGGAGCATGCACGATGACACCGCAGATGCCGCACACCGCCGCCTGGAAGACCTTCACGCTGGTCAGCTTCGCCGCCGCGGCCGCGATGCTGACGATGGGGATCTTCTTCCTGCCCGCCGATATCTGGATCAAGGGCTACCTCGCCATGGCGGCGATCTTCCTCACGGGCACGACCTTCACCCTCGCCAAGACGCTCCGCGACGAGCACGAGGCGAGCCGGTTGATCAACAAGATCGAGGATGCCGCCGCCGAGCGGGTCCTGCGCGAGGCGGTGCCGGGCCGGCTCTGAGCCCGGGTCGCCGAGCGACGGCGCGGCCGGTCACGATTTCATCGCGCTGTGACAGTCCCACGCCTTGAGTTCGCGACTTCCCGCGCCATCCTGCCCCCCAGCCGGTCGGGAGAGCTGGCCGGGGAGGATCTCGATGGCGCTTGGATCTGCTGACGCGACCCGTGGCACGCGCCGTGGCACAGGCGCGCCCCCCGCCGGTCCGGGCGCGGCCCAGGCTGGCGGAGCCCTGGAGCGGCTCGGGATACGCTTCACCAACTGGGCGGAGCGCTGGTTCCCGGACGCCTTCATCTTCGTGGCCATCGCGGTGGTGATCGTGGCGCTGGGTGCGCTGGCCAACGGCGCGCCGGCGGCCGCCGTCGCCAAAAGCTTCGGGGACGGATTCTGGAGCCTGATCCCCTTCACCATGCAGATGGCCTTCGTCACCATCGGCGGCTACGTCGTGGCGGTGTCGCCGCCCGTTCAGGCGCTGATCGAGCGCATGGCCCAAGTCCCGAAGACCGGGCGCGGCGCCGTCGGCTTCGTGGCCGGCGCCACCATGATCTCGTCCTTCCTCAGCTGGGGGCTCAGCCTGATCTTCGGCGGCCTGCTCGTGCGTGCGCTGGCCCGCCGCGCCGACCTGAAGATGGACTACAGGGCCGCGGGGGCGGCGGCCTATCTCGGGCTCGGCGCCACCTGGGCGCTCGGCCTCTCGTCCTCGGCGGCGCAGCTCCAGGCGAACCCCGCGAGTCTCACGAAGACCCTGCTCGCCATCTCCGGTGTGATCCCGTTCAGCGAGACGATCTTCCTCTGGCAGTCGATGCTGATCGCCTTGATCCTGTTCGTGGTCTCCATCGCCATCGCGTATGCCTCCGCGCCCCGCCGCGAGACCGCCGTTACCGCCGAGACGCTCGGCGTCGATGTCACCCGCGAGACCAACGACATCCCGCCCGCGCGCCAGCCCGGCGAGTGGCTGGAGCATTCGCCGATCCTGACGATCCTGCTCGTGCTGATCGCCGGCGGCTGGATCGTGCAGGAATTCGCCCGCCAATCCTGGATCGTGGCGATCTCGAACCTCAACACCTACAACCTGCTGTTCCTGACGCTCGGCCTCCTGCTGCACTGGCGGCCCAAGCGCTTCCTCGGGGCGGTGGCGAAGTCGGTGCCGGCCACCGCCGGCATCCTGATCCAGTACCCGCTCTACGCGGCGATCAGCGGCATGCTGACGGTGCCCAAGAACGCCGCCGGCACGTCGGTGTCGGATGCGATCACCCACGCCTTCGTCAGCCTCAACACCACCGGCACCTTCCCGCTGACCATGGGCGTGTACTCGGCGATCCTGGGCTTCTTCGTGCCCTCGGGCGGCGGCAAGTGGCTGCTCGAGGCACCCTACGTGCTGCAGGCGGCGAACGAACTGAAGGTCCATCTCGGCTGGGCGGTGATGATCTACAACGCCGCCGAGGCGCTGCCGAACCTGATCAACCCGTTCTGGATGCTGCCGCTGGTGGGCATCCTCGGCCTCAAGGCACGCGACATCGTCGGGTTCAGCTTCCTGCAGCTGATCGTCCACCTGCCGCTGGTGCTGTTCCTGCTCTGGGCGCTCGCCTTCACGCTGACCTACCACCCGCCCGTCATGCCGTGAGCGCCTCAGCAGAGCGCACCGCCCGTTACGAAAACCCCTTGATCCGATAGCGTGAGCCCGGGCCGGCCGTTGACGGCGACGGGCCCGCGGTGAGAGGCGGTAGGCGTCAGATCGAGTCCGTGCGCCAACGACGCGGACCGAAGGAAACGCCGGGCCCGCGCGCCCGCTTCGAGAGGGCCGCCATGTCGCTGTTCCGCTATCCCCTGTCCCGCCGGCACTTCCTGGCGACGGGCTCAACGGCTCTCCTCGCCGGCACGGTGGCGGCGCCGCACGTGGCGCGGGCGCAGCGGGCGGACTTCACCTACAAGTACGCCAACAACCTGCCCGACACGCACCCGATGAACATCCGCGCCCGCGAGATGGCCGAGGCCCTGCGCACGGAGAGCGGCGGCCGGTTCGACCTCAAGATCTTCCCGACGAGCCAGCTCGGCTCCGACACCGACACGCTGAGCCAGCTGCGCTCGGGCAGCGTCGAGTTCTTCACGATGTCGCCGCTGATCCTGTCGACGCTGGTGCCCAACGCGTCGATCAACGGCATCGGCTACGCCTTCCCGAACTACGAGGCCGTCTGGCCGGCCATGGACGGCGAGCTCGGCGCCTGGGTCCGCCAGCAGATCGCCAAGGCCGGCCTCGTCGCCATGGAGAAGATCTGGGACAACGGCTACCGCCAGACCACCTCGTCGACCCGGCCGATCGCCACGCCCGACGACTTCAAGGGTTTTAGGATCCGCGTGCCGGTCTCGCCCCTCTGGACCTCGATGTTCAAGGCCTTCGACGCGGCGCCGGCCTCGATCAACCTGAACGAGACCTACTCGGCCCTGCAGACCAAGATCGTCGAGGGCCAGGAGAACCCGCTCGCGGTGATCGCCACGACCAAGTTCTACGAGGTGCAGAAGTACTGCTCGCTGACCAACCACATGTGGGACGGCTACTGGTTCCTGGCGAACCGGCGCGCCTGGGAGCGGCTTCCGCCGGACCTGCGCGACATGGTGGCCCGCCACATCAACGCCGCCGGGCTGAAGGAGCGGGCCGACGTCGCCCAGCTCAACGCCAACCTCCAGGCCGATCTCACGAAGAACGGCATGGTGTTCAACAAGCCCGATCCCGAGCCCTTCCGCGACAAGCTGCGCAAGGCCGGCTTCTACGCCGAGTGGAAGGGCCGCTACGGCGACGAGGGCTGGTCGCTGCTCGAGAAGGCCTCCGGGAAGCTGACCTGATGGGTGCCGCGGGGGCGCCGCGCGGCGGGGTCGCGCCGTGCTCCCGGCGGGTGATGAACCTCGCGCATTTCCTGCGCCGGTCCGCGCGCCGCCTCCCGGCTTCGGTGGGTCTCGCCTGGGGCTCCCGCACCTGGACCTGGGCGGAGCTCGACGCCCGGGTCGACGCCATGGCGGCGGCCCTCGCGGCCCGCGGCGTGACGAAGGGCGACCGCGTGCTGGTCCAGGCGCGCAACGGCAACCCGCTGTTCGAGTCGATGTTCGTCTGCTTCCGGCTCGGCGCCGTCTGGGTGCCGGCCAACTTCCGGCAGACGCCCCCCGAGGTCGCCTATCTCGCCGGCGCCAGCGGTGCCACCGCTCTGATTTGCGGGGCCGGATTCCCGGATCACGCCGCCGCGATCTGCGCTGCCTGCCCGGACCTCCGGGTGGTGGTCGAGATCGGCGGTGACGCCTTCGGGACCGATTACGACGGCCTCGTCGCCGATCATCTGGGCCAGGCCGCGCCCACCGCCGATGTCGCGCACGACGACCCGTGCTGGTTCTTCTTCACCTCGGGCACGACCGGGCGGCCGAAGGCGGCGGTCCTCACCCACGGCCAGATGGCCTTCGTGATCACCAACCACCTCTGCGACCTGATGCCGGGCACCACCGAGGCCGACGCCTCGCTGGTGGTGGCGCCGCTCTCGCACGGGGCCGGCATCCATCAGCTCGCGCAGGTCGCGGCCGGCGCGAAGACGGTGCTGACCGAGGGCGAGCGGCTGAACCCCGAGGAGGCCTGGGCCCTCGTGGAGCGCTGGCGGATCACCAACCTGTTCACCGTGCCGACCATCGTGAAGCTGCTGACCGAGCATCCGGCGGTGGCGGCGCACGACCATTCCAGCCTGCGGCACGTGATCTACGCGGGCGCGCCCATGTACCGGGCGGACCAGCAGCACGCCCTGCGGGTGCTGGGCCCGGTGCTGGTCCAGTATTTCGGGCTCGGCGAGGTCACCGGCAACATCACCGTGCTGCCGCCGCGCCTGCACGCGGCCGAGGACGGGCCGGGCGTGAAGGTCGGCACCTGCGGGATCGAGCGCACCGGCATGCAGGTCCAGATCCAGGATGCGGCGGGGCGCGAGCTCCCGGCGGGGGAAACCGGCGAGATCTGCGTCTGCGGCCCGGCGGTGTTCGCGGGCTACTATGACAACCCGGAAGCCAACGCGGCGGCGTTCCGCGACGGCTGGTTCCGGACAGGCGATCTCGGCCATTGCGACGCGGAGGGTTTCCTGTTCATCACCGGCCGCGCCTCGGACATGTACATCTCCGGCGGCTCCAACGTGTACCCGCGCGAGATCGAGGAAAAGCTCCTCACGCACCCGGCGATCACCGAGGCGGCGATCCTAGGGGTGCCGGACCCCGCCTGGGGCGAGGTCGGCGTGGCGGTCTGCGTCCTTCGGGCCGGGGCGTCGGTGGCGGAGGCGGAGCTGATCGCGTGGCTGTCCGCCGCCATCGCCCGCTACAAGCTTCCGAGACGGGTGTTCTTCTGGGAGGCGCTGCCGAAATCCGGCTACGGCAAGGTGACCAAGCGCGCGATCCGCGAGGAACTCGAGGCGCGGGGCGACCTGCCCCTCGACGGACAGGCGAGGCCGCAAGCCCGATAAGGCTTCCGGCGATCCGCTTGGTTGATGCGCCCCCGTCTTTGCGAGCGCCGCGAAGCAACCCAGGGCCGCGCGACTTCGCAGAACGTGGCGCCGCTGGATTGCTTCGCTGCGCTCGCAAAGACGGCGGTGGCGAGATCGGCACCGCGTGCGGAATACGGGTTCATATCCCTCTGCGCACCTCATGATCGCGCTGCATGACAGCTCAGAGATACAGCCCCTGACAGGTCCCCGGAGCCTCGCGCATATTGCAGCGCAGCAAACCGGGCGCCCTGCCCGGTCAGGACCGGGATCGGGCACGATGACCACCCTCGCGAACCTCGTCAGCCGTCTTGAGGGTGCGGTGCGGCGCGCCGCGGCCGAACGCTATGCCGAGCAGCGCGCGCGGATCGTGCGCACCGGCGGCGCCGGCATGATCTGACCGCGCCCACTCCCCCGGTCGGACGGCTTCACAGGAAGCCGATGGAGAACCAGGGGACGAGGATGATGACGAGCAGTCCGACCAGCAGGGCGAGGATGTAGCCGACGATGGGGCGCATGCCGGCGTCGGGGTGGATGCGGCTGATGGCGCAGGCGGCGTAGTAGCCGACGCCGAAGGGCGGGGCGAACAGGCCGATGCCCATGGCGAGGATCACCACCATGGCGTAGTGGACCTCGTGCACGCCCACCGCCCGGGCGATCGGGAACAGCAGCGGGCCGAACAGCACGATGGCCGGGATGCCCTCCAGCACCGAGCCCAGCACGATGAAGGCGGCGGCCGAGACGAACAGGAAGCCGAGCGCGCCGCCGGGCAGGCCCTTCATGACCTCGGCCAGCGTCTGCGAGAAGCCGGACTGGGTCAGCGCCCAGGCCATGCCGGTGGCCGCGCCGATGATCAGCAGGATCGCCCCCGACAGGGTCGCGGTGGTCACCAGCATCGGGTAGAGCCGCCGCCAGTCGAACTGGCGGTAGATCAGCAGGCCGGCCAGCGCGGCGTAGACGATGCCGATGGTGGAGACCTCGGTGGCGGTGGCGATGCCCTCGACCACGGCGAAGCGGATCACGAAGGGCAGCGCCAGCGCCGGGATCGCCACCAGGAAGGCGTGGCCGATGACCCGCCCCGACGGTCGTGCCACGTGGCGCAGGTCCTCGCGGCGGTAGCGCCACCAGACCAGGGCGCAGAGGGTGAGGGCGAGCACGAGGCCGGGCAGGAGGCCGCCGGTGAACAGGGCGGTGATCGACACGCCGGTGACCGAGCCGATGGTGATCAGCACGATCGAGGGCGGGATCGTCTCGGTCTGGGCGCCGGTGGTGGCGAGCAGGGCCACGAGGTCGCCCTCCTTGGCGCCCCGCGCCTTCATCTCGGGGAACAGCACGGGGGCGACGGCGGCCATGTCGGCGGCCTTGGATCCGGAGATGCCGGAGACGAGGTACATGGCGCCGACCAGCACGTAGTGCAGGCCGCCGCGGACATGGCCGAGCAGGCTGGCCAGGAAGCCCACCATGGCGCGGGCCATGCCGGTCATCTCGATCAGCAGGCCGAGGAACACGAACAGCGGCACGGCCAGCAGGATCAGGTGGCTCAT
>NZ_JBKFBO010000123.1:0-28555 GCF_053346215.1 Methylobacterium sp. A49B | reverse complement strand
GTCCCGGCCGTCTACAGCCCGATCGGACGACGCGCCGACGAGTTCGCCGTCGTCCGCGCCGGCCTGAACTACAAGTTCGGCTCGTACTGAAGGCTCTCGCGGGCTTCCCCTCCGCGCGAACCGGCGCGGGGGGGTCCCGGTCAACGGGAATCCGTGAGGCTGCGGGTCGTGCCGCACCTCCTCTCGACCTGAGCATCCCCAGCCCGATCAAACTGGCCGCTTAGCCGAGACGCGTCCCGGGAGCCTCTCCCGGGACGTTCTGCGTTCGTGCGCCCAGGCCGGCCTCAGGCGTGGACGGCGTGCTCCAGCTGCGCCTTCGACATCCGCGAGCGGCCGGGCACGTTCTGCGCCCGCGCCTTGCGCATCAGCTCGGCCTTCGTCGTGTCGGCATGGCCGCTCTGGTCGGCGCTCTTAGTGCTCTTGGCGCTGCCCTTCGCGCTCTCCTTGCGCGCCACGGCGGCCTTCTCGGCGGCGGCCTTCGGCTGCGTCGAGAACTGCTTGCCCTTGGCGGTGTCGGCCCGCTTCTTGGCCGTGCTGGCGGCGTATTCCTTATCGGTCAGGCTCTCGCGTGCCTTCTTGGGCAGGTAGCGCTCGCCGGTCTTGCCGCTCGCCTTGCCGGACTTCGTGCCCCATTCCTCGTCGGTCCATTGCTGCAGGTGGTTGTCGGAATCCTTCTTGCCCGCGTAGCCGCCGCCTTCCTTCTTGTATTCGGCGCTCGCCATCTGCGCCTTGCGGGCGGACCACTGGCCCGGCTTGCCGCCCTTGTCGGACTTCGTGACCTCCTTCTTGACCTTGTCCCAAAGTTTCGGGTCAGTCTTCTTGGCCGTTCCTGACATCGTCGCGTCTCCGGATGAAGATTTGGCAGACAACACGAGGCCTGCCGCTCTGTTCCTGCGACGCGTATGCCGTCCCGAACCGCCACGCCGGAGCGCACCCGAGCCCCGGATACGCCGGCCGTCCCGCGGGTTGGCCCTGAGGATCGGCCGTCCGGCCGGGCGCGCGGGAGAGGGACACAGCATGGCCGACACGCCGGACGACACGCAGGCCCAGCGGAGGCCCGGCGGCAAGCCGGAGAGCGCCGGGCTCGCGAACACGCCGCTCGACACCGCGACCGGGACGGTCAAACCGCAGGACGGCCCGATGGAGCGGGCCGGCACCGAGAAGGAGGAGGCGCGCCGGGGCGGCACGAGCCTCGGCGCGGAGCGCGACCGGCCGGGCGGCCGGGCGTGAGCCTGCGGCCCGCGCCGGGCCGTGATCCGAGCCAGCAGACGAGGCAGAGAGGAAGACGCATGCAGTACCGCCACAAGCCCCTGCGCGAGCAGGTGATCGTCATCACGGGCGCCTCCAGCGGGATCGGCCTCGCCACGGCCCGCGCGGCGGCCCGCCGCGGGGCCCGCGTCGTCCTGGCGGCGCGCAACGGCGCCGCCCTCGACGACATCGCCCGCGACATCCAAGAGCGCGGCGGCGAGGCCCGGGCGGTGGTGACCGACGTGTCGAGCCGCGCCGACATCGAGGCGCTCGCCGCCGAGGCCGTGCGCGCCTATGGCGGCTTCGACACCTGGGTGAACAATGCCGGCCTCTCGATCTTCGGCCGCCTGGAAGAGGTCTCGGACGAGGACCACCGCCGGCTGTTCGACGTCAATTTCTGGGGGATCGTCTACGGCTCGACGGTGGCGCTGCAGCACCTGCGCCAGACCGGGGGGGCGCTGATCAACCTGGGCTCGGTCGCCTCGGACCTCGCCTTCCCGATCCAGGGCATGTACGCCGCCTCCAAGCACGCGATCAAAGGTTTCACCGACGCGCTCCGCATGGAGCTGCAGGAGGAGGGCGTCCCGGTCTCGGTCACGCTCATCAAGCCGGCCTCGATCGACACGCCCTTCCCGGAGCATGCCAGGAACTACATGGCGCAGGCTCCGAAGCTGCCGCCGCCGGTCTACGACCCGGAGGACGTGGCGAAGGCGATCCTGCACGCCGCCGAGCACGGCCCGCGGGACCTCTACATCGGCGGCGGCGGCAAGATGATGAGTTCGCTGCGCAAGCGCGCGCCCGCGGTGAGCGACTGGATGGGCGCGGCGATGATGGCCAAGACCCAGAAGGCCGGGATAGCCGGCAAGGACCGGAACGGCGCCCTCTACGAGGCCGGCCGCGACGGGTCCGTGCGCGGCGGCTCGCCCCATCACGTCATGCGCAGCACCTACACGCAGGCCTCGATCAATCCGGTCCTGACCGGGATCCTGCTCGCGGGCGCCACGGCGGCGGCGGCCACGCTCCTGTCCCGCCCCGGGCGCTCCTAGTCGCGCCCGCCGCGCGCGGCGCGGCCGAATGTTTGTTTCCAGACAATTATAGCACAGGTCACCCTTCATTCAGGCCCGATGACCGATGGACCCGCGCCTCGCGCGAGTCCATCCGGCGCGAGTCCGAACAGAAGGTCAGATCATGATGCACGTGAAGATGCTCGCGGCCGCCGCGGCCGTCGTCGGCGGGCTCGGCCTCGCCTCCGCCGGTGCCGCCCCCCTGGCACCCGTCGCGGCCGACACGATCACAGGCCCGGCGGGTCTCAGCACCGTCGCGTACGGCTGCGGCCCCGGCTGGGCGCCGGGCCCCTACGGGCGCTGCCGCCCGATCTACGGCCGGCCGCGCTTCTACGGTCCACGCTGCTTCTTCCGCCCGACCCCCTTCGGGCCGCGGCGCGTCTGCCGCTACTGAGGCGAATACGGGCGGCGGCCGGCTCCGCCGAACCGTGACGCGCGCCACGGGTTGATCCGGGGGCGGGCGGCCTCTCCGCGAAGAGGCCGCCCGCCCCGCCTCGCGCGGTCGCACCCCTGCTGCAGCCTCTGCACCGGAATCCGGCGGCCTCGGACGAGACGGGCATTGAGGCACGAAGACGTGCGGCTCGGCCGCGATCGGGAGCGCCCATGGCCCGGGATCTGAGCGGCGGCGCCCACCTTTCTCCGGAGGAACGCGCGGCCGGCGAGCGTGCCGGCCGGAAGCACCTCGGTGCGGACGGGCGCCCGCAGGCGCACCCCGGGCCGGACCGGGGGACGGAGGATCGGGGGCAGGTGCGGCGCAGGCCCCGAAGCCGCCCGGACGCACCGGGAGACGGTGTATCAGCCCCGCCCGGGCCGTCAGCGCCCTGCGGCCCGCGCCGGGAATAAGGCCGGCCGCTTGCCGGTTCCCGATGCCATGGCGTAGCGCTCAGGGCGAGGCACCCATGGCTCAACGGATTCTCGACAGGGCGGGCGCGGCTCGGCACGCCGCATGACGACCCTGGCCCGCGCGCGCTTCAGCCAGCTCGTCCTCCCGCGCCTCGACGAGGGTTACCGGCTCGCGCACTGGCTCACCGGCAACGCCACCGACGCCGAGGACGTGATGCAGGAGGCGTGTCTGCGCGCCTACCGGGCCATCGAGGGCTTCGCGGAGGGCAACGCCCGGGCGTGGTTCCTGACCATCGTCCGCAACACCGGCTATTCCTGGCTGCAGCGGCACCGGCCGAAGGCGGTGATCTTCGCCGAGGATCTCACCCCCGAGGCCCGCGCCGAGCTGGAGGGCGGCGGCCTCCTGGCCGAGGCGCCGGTGACGCCCGAGGCGGCCGTCATCGCCCGCGACGAGGCCGGGCAGCTCGCCCGCGCGGTCGACGCGCTGCCGGTCGCCTTCCGGGAGGCGCTGGTCCTGCGCGAGTACCACGGCCTCAGCTACCGGGAGATCGCCGCGGTGACGGGCGTGCCCATCGGAACCGTGATGTCGCGCCTCGGCCGCGCGCGGCAGCACCTGCTGACCCGGCTCGCGAAGGACGGGCGATGATCGACGACGACGAAACGCTCCTGCTCCTCGGCGCCTACCTGGATGGCGAGCTGTCGCCCGGCGAGGTCCTGGCCATGGAGCGCCGCCTCGCGGCCGAGCCGGGCCTGCGGGCGGCGGCCGAGCGCCTCCGCGGCCTCTCGGCCGGCCTGCGGGAAACGCTGGCGCGTCCGCCCAGTCCCGCATCCCTGCGCGGCCGCGTGATCGCGGAGGTCGGCTTCTCCGACCCGCCGCCGGGCCGCAACCTCTGGCACAGACCTTGGCGCGGGTCCTGGATGGGGTCCTGGGTGGGATCCTGGATGGGGTCCTGGCCGGCTCTGGCCGCGACGCTCCTCCTCGGCCTCGCCGGCGGCGCGACACTCGGTGGCGGCGCCTTCCGCCTCGACCGTCCTGACGCCGTGGCGACGGGCGCGGCCGTGCTGGCCGGGCATCTGCGCGGCCTCGCGGCGCCCCAGCCCTTCGACATCGCCTCCTCCGACCGCCACGTGGTCAAGCCCTGGTTCAACGGCCGCACCACGGTCGCCCCCGACGCGCCGGACCTCGCCGACCAGGGCTTCCCACTGGTCGGCGGCCGGATCGACATCGTCGGCGGCGCCCCCGTGCCGACCCTGGTCTACCGCAAGGACCGGCACGTGATCAGTGTCACGGTCGTCCCCGCCGCGGACGGGCCGGGGCCGGGCCAGGAGCGGCGGGACGGCTCGACGCTCGAGCGGTGGCGTCTCGGCGACCTTACCTACTGGGCGGTGTCGGACCTCAACCTGCGCGATTTGCGCGCCTTCGTGGACCTGTTCCGATCCCGGACCGGACGGCCGGGCTAAGCGCGGCCGGGCGGGAATCACCAGCCGCCGGGAATAACCGCCGCCGCCGCCGGGTTTGTCATCCCGTCGTCCCGCCGCTCTGATGAGGATCCGCGCGTGATCGCTCGACCAGACCCGGAGCTCCGCGACGCGCGGGGCGCCGAGACCGCGCCCGGCGCTGGGCGTCCGTGGCGGCTCATCGCCGGCGGGGTCGCCCCCGCGCCCCCGGACCCGGGCCTCGTGGAGGCGGCACTCCATCTCCTAGCCGAGCGTTTCGAGCAGGGGCTGGCGGTCACCGACCGGTCCGGGCACGCCCGTTTCCTGAACCGTGCCGCCCGGGCCTTCATCGGCCGGGGCCTCCTCCGCCTGGAGCATGGCTACCTGCGCGGTCCCACGCCCGAAGCCGGCGCGGCCCTGCGCCGGATCCTCGCGGCCTGCGCCGCCGGCCGCGGCGGCGCCACGCGCCTCGACGGGAAGGGCGGCACGCTGCTGGTCGCCGCCTGCGCGATCCCCGGCGCGCCCGAGCCGGCCGGTGCCGGCGCCGTGCTCCTGCGCCTCATCGATCCCGCGGACGCGCCGTTGCCGGATCCGGACGCGCTCCGGAACCAGTTCGGCTTCACGCCCGCCGAGTCGGACCTGGCGCTGGACATCCTGGCGGGGAACGATCTGGCAGCGAGCGCGCGCCGGCGCGGGATCACCCGGAATACGGCGCGTGTCCATCTGCGTCGCCTCTTCGAGAAGTCGGGAACCCGGCGCCAGGCGGAGCTGATGCGCCTGCTCCTGCTCTGGCCGCAACCACTCGCTCAAGCGGACGACAGCCCTAAAATATTCGCACGCGGTTCGATCAGTAGTCCAAACGGAGGATGCACAGATACGAAAATACAGCGACGCTGAAAACGCCGAATATGAACATATCATTAATCATTCGGCGCAGCGGAGGCTGTCCTGATGCTCATCTCGTATCTGAAATCTGCCCAGAAGCGCCGTATTTCGGCGCGGAACTTCCGCGTCCTGTCGGCGCTCGACGACGCGATGCTGCACGACATCGGCCTGGACCGGCGGACGTTGCAGACCTTCTGCGAGAACGGCTGCACGCACAAGCCCGCCCCGCCGAGCCGGCCGGCGGCGCCCTGGACGCCCGGCGTGCTGGGCGCCGCGTTCCGCTGAGCCGTCCTGCACCTGGCAGGACCGGTCAGATCGCGATGCAGATCTTGCCGAAGTGGCGGTTGCTCTCCTGATGCTGGAACGCCGCCACGAGTTCGTCGAGGGGATAGCGGCTGTCGACCACCGGCCGCAGCCCGCAGGCCTCGATCCCCCGGACCATCTCGATCTGGTGGCGGCGACTGCCGACCAGGACGCCCTGCAGGCGGATCTGGCGCAGCAGCGCCGGCACCAGGGGCAGTTCCCCGGCCACGCCCGACAGGATGCCGATCACCGAGATGTGGCCGGCGACCCGCACGGCCGCCATGGACTGCTCCAGCGTCCCCGGCCCGCCCACGTCGAGGACGTGGTCGACGCCGCGCCCGTCGGTCAGGCGCCGGGCGGTCTCGCCCCAGGCCGGGTCGGCGCGGTAGTTGATGACGTGGTCGGCGCCGAGGCCGCGCAGGCGCTCCAGCTTGTCGTCGCTGGAGGAGGTGGCGATCACCGTGGCGCCCGCCGCCTTGGCGAATTGCAGGCCGAACAGCGACACGCCGCCCGTGCCCTGAACCAGCACGACGTCGCCGCTCTTCAGGCCCGCATCGGCGTGGAGCGCCCGCCACGCGGTGAGGCCGGCAGTGGTGAGGCTCGCCGCCTCGGCGTGATCCCAACCCTTCGGGGCGTGCGTGAAGGCCGTGGCTGTCGCGGTGACGCGCTCGCGGGCGTAGCCGTCGACCCCATCGCCCGGCACGGTGGCGAACCCCTCGATCAGCGGCGCCCCCGCGGTCCAGGTCGGGAAGAACGTGCTGACCACCCGGTCGCCCACGGCGAATTCGGCCACGCCGGAGCCCACCGCCTCGACCTCGCCGGCGCCGTCGGACATCGGGATCCGGGGCTCGCTCGGCCCCCACATCCCGCTGACCACCGCATAGTCGTGGTAGTTGAGGGAACTCGCCCGCAGGCGCACGGTGATCTCGCCGGGCCCGGGCTCCGGCACCGCCCGCTCGCCGAAAGTCACCCTGTCGAAGCCGCCGCCCGGCTGGACGATCACAGCCCGGGCTGTCGATCCGGTCATGAGGCACCTGTCGCTCCGCGGCCCTGGCCGCCGGGAGCCGGAAGCTGGCAGGCCGCGTGGCCGAAGTCGAGGGGGCCGGGCCGCCTCGGTCCGCCGGGGTGGGGAGGGCGGCCCGCCAGGGGGCTCCGGCCCTGATCGGCGCGTCCGTGCCCTTGCCGCTGCGCAGCGCCGGCGGCAAGGTAATCGGTCCCATCACGCCCGTGGAAGGATGAGAGACCGTGTCGACCGAGCGCGTCGTTCTGACCGAAAGCATAGCGCCGACGGCGTCCAGGATCTTCACGCAGGCCGGGATCGGCGACATCCGGCAACTTCCTCGCGCCGTCAGCCCTGACGACGGCGGTGATCTTGCCGGCGCCACCGTGCTCGGCATCCGCTCGCGCACGCACGTCACCGCCGCGCTTCTCGACGCCCTGCCCGATCTGGCCGCGATCGGCTGCTTCAGCGTCGGGACCAACCAGGTCGACCTCGACGCGGCGCGTGCCCGGGGGCTGCCCGTGTTCAACGCGCCGTTCTCGAACACGCGCAGCGTCGCCGAACTGACGATCGGCGAGATCGTGATGCTGCTCCGGCGCATCGTGCCGCGCTCGATCGCCGCGCATGAAGGCGGATGGGACAAGTCGGCCACCGGCGCCTTCGAGGTGCGCGGCAAGACGCTCGGGATCGTCGGCTACGGCAATATCGGCGCGCAGCTCTCGAATCTCGCCGAGGCGATGGGCATGCGCGTCATCTTCTACGACCTGACCGACAAGCTGCGCCACGGCAACACCGAGCCGGCCGAGAGCTTCGCGGCGCTGCTCGCCGTCAGCGACGTGGTCAGCCTGCACGTCCCGGAGACGCCGCTGACCCACGGGCTGATGAATGCGGAGCGCATCCGCGCGATGAAGCCGGGCGCCTGCCTGATCAACAACAGCCGGGGCACGGTGGTGGATCTGGACGCCCTGGCGGCGGCCCTGCGCGACGGGCACCTCGGCGGGGCCGCGATCGACGTCTTCCCGGTCGAGCCCCAGTCCAACGCGGAGCGCTTCGTCTCGCCGCTGCAGGGCCTGCCGAACGTCATCCTCACCCCCCATGTCGGCGGCTCGACGGAGGAGGCCCAGGACCGCATCGGCGCGGAGGTGGCCCGCAAGCTGGTCGAGTATGTCCAGACCGGTGCGACGCTGGGCGCGGTGAATTTCCCGCAGGTTCAGCTGCCGCCGCGCCTGTCCGGCGCGCGCTTCCTCCACGTGCACCGGAACGTGCCGGGCGTGCTCGGGCAGATCAACGCGATCTTCTCGAGCCGGTCGCTCAACATCGATGCCCAGCACCTGCAGACGGATGGCGAGTTCGGCTACGTCGTGGTGGACGCCTCGGTGGGACCGGGGGAGGCGGAGGCGGTGCTCCGCGCGCTGCGGGCGATCGACGGCACCGTGCGGACCCGGCATCTCCGGCCGGCGGGGGTGTGATTGTCCGCCGGCCGGCGGCTGTCGTGCGCTCCTCTCACGGCAAACGAGCGCGAGCAGCTCCGCGGCCCTCCCTCCCCCCTCTGCGGAGGAGGGGGATCCGCGCGCCCGTCGTCTCAGTGCCGCGGCAGCGTGTGCAGCGCCCTCAGGAAGGCATCGACCTCCGCGCGGGTGTTGTAGAAGGCGAGCGAGGCCCGCACCGACTGGTCGACTCCGAACCGGCGCAGGGCCGGCAGGGCGCAGTGGTGGCCCGAGCGCACCGCGATGCCGTGCGCATCGAGGTGGTGGGCCACCGCCTCGTTCTCCTGCCCCTCGATCACGAAGGACATCACGCTCGCCTTCTCCCGGGCGGTGCCGATCAGGCGCAGGCCCTTCACGTCGGCGAGGCCTCCCTGCGCGTATTCCAGGAGGTCGTGCTCGTAGGCGGCGATCGCCAGCAGGCCGATCCGCTCCAGGTAGTCGAGCGCCGCCCCGAGGCCCACCGCCCCGGCGATGTCGGGCGTGCCCGCCTCGAACTTCTCCGGTGCGCCCTTGTAGACGGTCCTGGCGAAGGTGACGTCCTCGATCATGTGGCCGCCGCCCTGCCAGGGTGGCATCGCCTCCAGCAGGTGCGTCTTGCCGTAGAGCGCGCCGATGCCGGTCGGCCCGAACACCTTGTGGCCGGAGAAGACCAGGAAGTCGGCGTCGAGGGACTGCACGTCGAGCGGTATGTGCGGCGAGGATTGCGCCGCGTCGACCAGCACCGGCACCCCGTAGGCGTGGGCGAGTTGGATGATCTCCCGCACCGGGTTCACGGTGCCGAGCGCGTTGGCCACATGCGTCACCGAGACGATCTTGGTGCGGCCCGACAGCAGCGCCGCGTATTGCTCGAAGATGATCTCGCCGCGGTCGTTGACCGGGATCACCCGGAGCGTCGCCCCGGTCTGCTGCGCCAGCAGCTGCCAGGGCACGATGTTGGCGTGATGCTCGATGGTCGAGACGATGATCTCGTCGCCCGGGCCGATATTGGCCCGGCCGTAGGAATTGGCGACGAGGTTGATCGCCTCCGTGGTGCCGCGCAGGAAGACGATATCGTCCTTTGACGGTGCGTTGAGGAAGCGGCGCACCGCCTCGCGGCCGCCCTCGAACAGGTCCGTCGAGCGCGCCGCCAGGGTGTGGGCCGCCCGGTGGATGTTCGAGTTGTGCCGGGCGTAGAATTCCGAGGTCGCGTCGATCACGGCCTGCGGCTTGTGGGTGGTGGCGGCGTTGTCGAGCCAGACCAGCGGGTGGCCGTTGACGCTCTGATGCAGGGCCAGGAAGTCCCGGCGGACGTGCTCGACGTCGAAGGGCGCCCCCACCGGGCTCGACCCGAGGGCCGTCAGCCGCGGCGCCGGCCCGGGATAGCGGGCCGGCTCCACCCGCGGACTCGCCGGCGCCTTCCGGGCCGGAAGGCTGATATCCAGGAAGTAGTAGTCGGAGACCGGCGCCCCGGCACCGGCCTTCGCCGGAGCGTCCGGCAAGAGTTGCGGGGCGAGCGCGTGCGCGAATGCGTTGGCGCGCGGGTGGTCCGCGGCGATCTGCCGGTGCAGCTCCGGACCGCCGGGGACGGCGGCCGCCAGCGCCGGAGCACCGGGGAAGGAGAAGTCCGGCAGGACGGGGCGCAGGCTCGCCGGATGAACCGGCGGGATCGCCGCCACGTCTGCGAAGGCCGGGCTCGCGGGCGCCAGGTTCGGTGCGGTCGGGCCGGAGAGGCCCGGCAGGCCGACCGGCGGCGCCCCGAAGGCGCGCGCCGCCAGCGCCGACGCGTCCGGCTGAAAGCCGGCGGGCTGGCCGCCCGTCGGCACCGAGGGGACGCCGAGGGGCGCGCTCGGCAGCGGCGCGCCGCCGGGGCCCTGGGGCAGGGCCTCGAGAGCCTGCGGGAGCTGGGGGCCGGCGGGGATCGCCGGGGCGAAGGGCTGGCTCGCGGCCTGACCCTGCCCGTAGATCTCCCGGGCGAGACGCCCGACGAGATCCGCGTGCAGGAGGTCAGCCTGAACCGGATCGCCCGGGCTCGCCCCGGGCAGCCCGAGGGCGAAGGCCTCAGGCGTAGTCATGGTAGTTGCCCAGCAGCACGTTATCGAGGCGGGCGATCGCGTCCTCGACCAGCACGGCCGCCGAGAAGTAGCGGGTCACGAGGTGCGAGGCGATCGAGTGGTCGTTGGTGCCCATGTAGCGCACCGACAGGCCGGGCTCGATCTCGCCGGTCACGCCGGATTTCTGCAGGCCGACCACGCCCTGCTCGCCCTCGCCGACCCGCAGCAGCAGGATCGAGGTGGTCTCGGCCCCGGTCACCGGGTCGATGTCGACCGGCAGCTTGTCGCTCGGCACCAGCGGCACGCCGCGCCACGTGATGAACGGGGCGCCGAACAGGTGCACCACCACCGGCGGCACGCCCCGGCGGGTCGCCTCCCGGCCGAAGGCCGCGATGGCGCGGGGATGGGCCACGAAGAAGGCCGGCTTCTTCCAGACCAGCGTCAGCAGCTCGTCGAGGTCGTCCGGGGTGGGCGGGCCGCCGCGGGTGGGGATGCGCTGGCGCGGGCCGACCTCGCCTAGAAGGCCAAACTGCGCGTTGTTGAGAAGCTCCCACTCCTCGCGCTCCTTCACGGCGTCGACCGTGAGGCGGATCTGCTCGCGGAGCTGGTCGATCTCGTTGGAGTAGAGGTCGGTGACGCGGGTGTGAGTGTTGAGGATCGTCTGGATGGTCGAGAGGTGGTACTCGCGCGGATCGACCTCGTAATCCACGAAGGTCGTGGGCAGGCGCGGCTCGCCGGTATGGACCGCCAGCAGCTCGATGCCCTGCTCGCCGTACGAGTTGGTGTGGCCCTTCAGTCGGTCGCGCTCCTCGCGGTACTGGGCGATCTTGGCGCGGATCTCGTCGTTCTCGACCGCGGCGGCGTCGAGGGTCAGGAGGGTCACCGCCGACAGGGCCTTCACGGCCGGGGCCGGGGCGCTCTCGCCGGCGAGACCGGCATCGCCGAAATAGTCGCCCTTCGTGGCCAGGCCCTGGCGCAGGCGGCCCCTGTAGGGGCCCGACAGGGTCAGCTCGACCGTGCCGTCGGCCACCACCACGAGGCTGCGGCCGGAGGAGCCCTCCTCGTGGATCACCTCGCCGGCCTTGTGCCGGCTCTCGGTGAACTTGGCCGCCAGCGCCGCCAGCTCGGCATCGCCCAGCCGGCTGAACAGCGGCACGGAGCGAAGGGAGGCGGGGCGGATCACCCGGCCCTTGCTGTCCTCGGCGGCGAGGTCGATCCGGCCGGGGCGCGCCAGCACGACGGCCCGGCGGTTGACCCGGTAGACCCCGCCCGCGACGTCCACGAAGGGCAGGAGCCGCAGGAGCCAGCGCGGCGTGTTGGCCGCGTTCTGGACCGAGGTGACGGTCGCCGTCGCTAGATTGCGTGCCGCCGTGGCGCTGACACTCAGACCCGGTCCCGTCATCGTTCGTCCTCACTCGTCAGGGTTGCAGGCGCGCCGCATCGGCCCGCGCGACGGCGGCCCGCCCCGCGGGGATGCGGGGTGCGCGCGATCTGTAAGACTCAAGTCATGATGACGATGGCGATCCGATATCTCGCATCGTCATCAGTCAAAAATTGATTTCTTGGGCTGATTTGCAATCATCGCCCGCCGAAAATCCGGACCCAGAACGTCCGTGTTCCGACGAGGATGAGATAAAGTCCGATTCGCCCCGACGTCAACGAAACAATGTTCTCAATTTACACACCATCTTGGACGTTGATTCCTTAGCACGCCCGACACATAGAACATCGCCTCGATAATGACGGCTTCGTCGAGAAGATAATTTCTCACGGCCGCGACAGGGCGCGGCGGGTCGGCGACTTTGTTTTGCGGGAAGGATTTTCCGCGCGTCAGATTCCGTCGCCGTAACCGAAGGACTGGTCCATGCTGAGCGCCGGCTCCTCGTCCACCGGCAGGCGCGAGACGACCCGGGCGGGCACCCCCGCCACGGTCGTGTGGGGCGGGACGTCCTGCAGCACCACGGCGGCGGCCGCGACCTTGGCGCCCGCGCCGACCCGGATGTTGCCCAAGACCTTGGCGCCGACGCTGAGCAGCACCCCGCGCTCGATCTTGGGATGCCGGTCGCCGCTCTCCTTGCCGTTGCCGCCGAGCGTGACCGACTGGAGGATCGACACGTCGTCGGCGATCACCGTGGTCTCGCCGATCACCACCCCTGTTGCGTGGTCGATGAACACCCCCGAGCCGATCCGGGCCGCTGGGTGGATGTCGCAGCCGAACACCTCGGAAATGCGGCTCTGGACGTGGAGCGCCAGGGTGGCCCGGCCCTGGTGCCAGAGCCAGTGGCCGACCCGGTAGGCCTCCAGCGCCGCCAGCCCCTTGTAGAACAGGAACGGATCGAGGTAGCGGCGGCAGGTGGGGTCGCGCTCGCGGATCGCCACGAGGTCGCGCACCGCACGGGCGCCGGCCTGCGGATCCGCCTCGAATGCGGAGAGGCACAGGTCGCGCATCGACAGCCGGGCCAGGTCGCCGTCCCCGAGGCGGTGGGCGAGGCGGTAGGCGAAGGCCTGGGCCAGGGAGCGCTGGTCGAGGATCGTCGCCTGGATGATCCCGGCATAGAGCGGCTCCTCGATCAGGGCCGCCTCGGCCTCGGCGCGCAGGGCCGCCCAGACCTCGGATTCCCCGGTGCCGCGGCTCGTGATGCGCAGGGGCGGCTGCGCCGCGACCAGGCCGGCCGGCGGGCGGCCGAGGGGCTGACGGTCGAACGCGTACGGGCTCACCGGGCGGCTCCTCAATGCACACGCCGGAACAGGTCGGGCAGGTAGCGCTCCAGGGTGTCGTGGCCCTGGAACTGCACATCCACCGTGGCGCCGCCCTCCTGGCCGCCCTCCTGGCCGCCCTCTTGGCCGCCGTCCCGACGGTGGACACCCACCACCCGGCCGCGGGCGTGGCGCCAGATCCCCAGGATCTCGGCGAGGTCGAGCCGCTCGAACACGACCTCGTCGCCCTGCCGCATCGACGCTGACGGGCCGGCGTCGGCCTCGCCGGGCCGGCCGGTTCCGGCCGTCCGATTCGGCGGCGGTGCGGACCGGGTCGGCCCCCGAACCCGGCCGCGGGAAGGCTCTTCCGGGCGCCCCCGGAGAAGGGAGAAGGTTTCGGTCGCGTGCCGTCCCATCCGGAGCATGATTTCCGCTAAGTGCCTGCAACAGAACGATTTTCAAGGATGCGGCACCGTTTTGCAAGCCCGTGCGGCGGCCTTCGTGACCTGCGGGGACGAGCAGAGGGCCGCGGCGCCGGCGGCCCCGGACTCCACCTTGTGCTCCAAGATGCGCCTTTCACGAACAACCTGCACCTCAAGTCGTCGCCACTTTGGCAGCACATTCTCGGGCCGGCTCCTTAGATTGAGGCCGTCGACGAACCAGTCGATCCTTAGACGATGGAGGGTACGGTGACCGCCACCCTGGATCAGATCGCTCCGACGACTTCGCACTGTCTGCCGTGTTGCCGCGTCCGAGACGAGGAAAGCGCACGACACCAGACATGGAAGGCGACCAGCGATGCTGACCTATGAGACCACCCACACGCCACACCGAGACCGGATCGCCACCGCGGCGGTCCACGGACCCCGCATCCCGTTCAGCCTGAGACACCCCTCGCTGTCGGCCCACGAGCAGGCCGCCCTGGCGAACGCCGTCGATGACGGCCTGATGCCCGACGAGGTGGCGCAGATCCTCGCCGGCCGGCGGGTGGCCGAGGCCTTCCCGGTCCGTCGGGGCGAGAGCCCCGCGGCCTACGCCTCCCGGGCCGTGTCCGAGATGTTCGTCGCCTACCTCCAGTAGGCGCCCCGGCCGCTCCGATCCTCCACGATGGACATTGCCATGCCGGTCTTCACCCACGGGTGGGGGCGCCGGACGGGGATTGCTGCCTGCGTCCTCGCCCTGGTGCTCGGGGCTGCCGCCGGCCCGGCCGCCGCCGGGCCGCCGACGAAGGGCCGGGCCGGAACCTCCGTCGACGGGCCGGAGCGCCCGGCCCGGGTCACGCTGGGGCCGGATGGCCGGGACCTGCGCCTCGCGGGCGACCTCACCGAGGGTGTCGCCGCCCGGGCGGCCGCGCTCCTGGCGGCCCATCCGGAGGTGGAGCGCATCCACCTCACCAGCGACGGCGGCCTCGTGGCGGAGGGCGCGGCGATCGGAGCCCTCGTGGCCGCGCGGGGCCTGTCCACCTACGTGCCCGATGTCTGCGTGTCGGCCTGCACGCTGATCTTCGTCCGCGGGCGGGCCCGCTTCCTCGCGGCCGGGGGCCGGCTCGGCTTCCACGCCCCCTACACGGTGGGAGCACACGGCCGGATACGCCGGGTGGATCCGGCGCCTGAACGGGCGGCCTACCGGTCCGCCGGCCTGCCCCGCGCCTTCGTGGCGCGCGCCCTGTCGGTCCCGCCGGCCGGGATCTGGATCCCCGACGGCGCGGTCCTGCGCGCGGCCGGCATCGTCACCGAGATCGTCGGGCCGGAACGCTTCCCGGATTCCACCCTCGACGCCGATCCGAGCGCGGATGGGGCCCGCGCGGCGATCCTGCGCGCCCTGCCGATCCTGCGGCAGGCGGGGTCGGCGGACCTCGATCCCATCGCCCGCTGGTACCGCGACGGCTACGCCGCGGGCCGGCCGGAAGCGGAGGCGGCCGCGGGGGTGAAGCGGATGACCGGCGCCTACCTGCGGCGGCGCTTCCGGGCCGGCGACGACGCCGTCGTCCGGGCGCTGGGGCGCCAACTCCTGGCCATGATGCGGGCCAGCGCGCCGCGCGACGCTGCCGCCTGCAGGATCCTCGCGGCCGGCGACCTCGTTGCGCTCGATGCCCGTCTCCGGGCCCAGCAGCCCTCCGCTCCCGGACTCGCGCGGCTCCTCGCCCGGACGCGGCCGGTGCCGCCGAGCCTTTCCGCCGCCGCGGAGCCACTCCAAGCCCGGTCGACGGCTTGCGCCGCCGGGATCGCCGGCGCGGCGCGGGCCCTCGACCTGCCGGCCCCGGATTCCGCCGCGGTCCTGCGGTCGCTGTTCCTCGGCGATCCCCAGCCGGTGCTGGCCGCGGGCGCTGCGCCGTAGTGCCCCCTCGACAAGCCGCGGCGCTGCCTATCTTCGCACCCGGTCGGGCCGCCGCCGATGCCGGCGGCGGGCGCGGGCTGATCGGGAAGGGAGAGGATGGATGCCGGAGTATCGCCTGCGCGGGGCGGTTCGTGGCGCCGATGGGGAAATCGGCACGCCGCTGGTCGACGAGCGGCTCGCCGCCGCCGACGCGAAGGAGGCCGTGCGTCTGGCCAACATCCGCTCGCTGACGATCGAAGACGACGCGGTGAACGCCCTCTGGCTGGTGGACGCGCGCGGAACCCTGCTGTGGTCGCTGCGCCGCGCCGATCGGGAAGCCTGACGGAGCGGCCTGCGGGGCGCTCGGCGCGGCCGCGAGGTCGGATTTCGACGTCGTCCCGCACCCGCAGGGCCACAGGCTGTACGCTCTGGAAACCGCACGCCCCCGCTCGGGCAGCCGTGTGACATGCCCGCATCGTCGGTCCGGGGCGGCGCAGGCGAGCCTTGACCCGGGAGGCAGGCCGCACCCGATCTCCGGTCCCGCAGAGTGTGGGCTTGGCGCAGGACGAGACGAACGTCCTGCTCCGCCGGCAGGATCAGGCCCCCGGCCCGTCGGGGCCGACGCGCAGCCGTGACGCGAGGCCCCTGGAGGGCGCATCGCGGACGCGACGTCGCGGTCGCCCCGTCAGGGGAGGCAGAGGCCGCTCATCGACCGGAGCGGACCGGTGTGCATGCCCCTGTGGCACGAGCCGCGCCCGACCCCGGCCACGACGCTCTCCGCCACGCCCGGCGCCGGAGGAGCAGGAACGCCTCCCCGGCAAGCCCGGGGACCGGCGCGACAGGGACCGACATCGGCATCCCGTCTAACCAATGATAGGAAAAATAAGCTTCGCAGCATGATAAACTAATCTGCATAAGTATTCATAGGCACGACTAAATGTAGGCTGGCCTGACCCCACGCCGTCGTGGAGAAACAGTCGTGCCAAACCCGCTTGTCCACAAGCTAGAATGCTACGTTCGTCTCTCGGACGCGGACCGGATGTGCTTGGCCGATGCCGTCAGCCCGGGCCGCCTGGTCGCGGCGCGCACCGACATCATCCATGAGGGCGACGATCCGCGCGCGGTCAACGTCATCCTCGACGGCTGGGCCTGCCGCTACCGGCAATTCGCCAACGGGCGCCGCCAGATCGTCGCGCTCCTGCTGCCGGGGGACCTCTGCGACCCGCACGTCTTCCTCCTCGACGCGATGGACCACACGATCGGCGCGATCACGCCCGTCCTGCTCGGCCAGATCACCGGCGCCAGGATGCAGGCGATGACGGCCCGCAGCCCGGACCTCGACCTCGCCCTGCACCGCGAGGCGCTGGCCACCGCGGCGATGCAGCGCGAGTGGACGGTCAGCCTCGGCAGCCGCACCGGCATCGAGCGACTGGCCCACCTGTTCTGCGAGCTGCACGCCCGGCTGGCGGCGATCGGCCTCACCGACGGGAACACCTGCCCGATGCCGATCACGCAGAACGACCTCGGCGACGCGATGGGCCAGACCAGCGTCCACATCAACCGGACCCTGCAGGAGCTGCGCGGCCTGGGGCTGATCACCCTGCGCAGCCGCCGCCTGACCATCCACGATCCGGTCGCGCTCGCCCGGCTCGCGCATTTCGATGCCGCCTATCTCCACCTGACGGCGGGCTCCGGCGCCACCCTCGCGCAGCGCGCCTGAACCGCGCCCATTCCAGCAGGATTGAAACCCGTGAGACGACATCCGGAAGAGGCCCGGCATGACTGACCCTCGCGCTTCCGCGGAACGCCTCCTGGCCCTTGAGGCCGACAACGTGCGCCTGCGCCGCCTGCTCGACGAGGCGGGCATGCCCGACAGCCTGCGACACGGGATGCGCAACACGATGGCGATGATGCGCACCATCATGCACCGCTCCGCCGAGAGCGTCACCGACGTCGAGAGCTACGTGGCGCATCTCGACGGCCGGTTCGGAGCCGTCATGCGGGTCCAGGCCGCCACGGACGCGTTCGGCGACGCGAACCTGCACACCCTGATCTCCGACGAGCTGATGTTCCACCTCGTGCGCGAGGGGGAGCAGGCCACGATCGCCGGGCCGCGGGTGCGGCTCCGGCCCCGGGCCGCGCTGGTCATGGCGCTGGCGCTGCACGAGCTGACGAGCAACGCGGTGGAGCACGGCTCCCTGGCGCTCCCGCAGGGCCGGGTCAGCGCCACCTGGGCGGTGGGCGACGCGGAGACGGGGCCGCCGATCCTGACCCTCGGCTGGGCCGAGACCGGCGGCAGCGGCATCCGGGAGCCGGCCCGGCGCGGCTTCGGGACGGACGTGCTGGAGGACATGCTCGCCTACGATCTCGGCGCGCAGGTCCGCCTGGCCTACGCACCGGACGGGCTGCGCTGCACGATCCGCCTGCCGCTCACCGACCGCATCGGGCGTCGTCTGTCTGAGGACCCGGAGGTCGCCTGGGACGACGAGGTCCGGTGAGGCCTCCACGCGGTCCCCGTCGGGCGCGCCCGCGGTCCGACCCCGCGTCAGCCGGCCTCGGCGGTGCCGTAGATGGCGCCCGCCAGGTCCTCCAGCTTCGCGCGGTCGATGACCGTGATGCGCCCCCGCTGCGCGCGGATCATGCCGGCCCCCTCGAGGATGTGGGTCGCCGTCGTCACGGTGGGCCGACGGACGCCGAGCATCTTCGAGAGCACCTCGTGCGTCAGGGGCAGCTCATCCTGATCCAGCCGGTCGTGGGTCATGAGGATCCACCGGGCGAGACGCGCCTCGACCGTCAGGTCGGCATTGGCGTAGACGGTCTGCCCCACCTGCACGATCAGGCTCTGCACGTAGCCGCCCAGCATCCGCCGCAGGCCGGCGCTCGCGTCGAGGGCCTCCCGCAGCGTGCCGGCGGCGATGCAGAGCGCCTCGCCGCCGGCCTGCACGATGGCGGTGTGGGGCGTGGACTCGGCACCGAGCGCGAGCGGAACGCCGACGAAGCCCTCGCGTCCGGTGAGGCCGACCTCGATGCGCCCCTCGCGGGTATCCGCCACCAGGGAGACGAGCCCCTCCTCGACGAAATGCGCTCGCCGGATCGGCTGGTGCGGGGCGATCAAGACCTGATGGAGCGGCAGCGATACCGGCTCCAGGGCCGGAGCAAGGCGGTCGAACTCCTCCGGCGCGAGGGCGGCCAGAAGGTGATTGCGGACGGCGGATTGCTGCGGCAGCGCCATGGGCCCCTCCAGATCCGGGCAGGAGCACAGGCCAACTCCCAGTCATCCGCGCCCAAAGACTCCGGCGGATAATCGCCACCCTCTCACACCGAACTCCGCCGCAGTATGGAGTAGATTAGTTTTTGCGCATCAATACATACAGATAAGCGTATTTGGACTGTGCCCAAAGGCTCCGGGCGGGTACAGCCGGCCGATTCCGGGGTTCGGGACGGCCCCGGCGCCCCGTCTGCCTAAATATGTGGCACGCAATTTGCGATTCCCCGTCCGTGTCGAGGAAAACGACCAAGGGGACCGCCGTGAAAGCATTTGGAACCTGGGGCCCGGCCGCCGCTCTGGCCGCCGGGCTCGCGATGAGCAGCCTGGGGATGGGGGCCGCGCGGGCACAGGAGACGATCAAGGTCGGCATCCTGCACTCGCTCTCGGGGACGATGGCGATCTCCGAGACCACCCTCAAGGACGCGATGCTGATGCTCATCGCCGAGCAGAACGCCAAGGGTGGCGTGCTCGGCAAGAAGCTGGAGCCGGTGGTGGTCGATCCGGCCTCGAACTGGCCGCTCTTCGCCGAGAAGGCCCGCGAGCTGATCAGCAAGGACAAGGTCGCGGCCGTGTTCGGCTGCTGGACCAGCGTCTCGCGCAAATCCGTGCTGCCGGTCTTCAAGGAACTCGACAACATCCTGTTCTACCCCGTCCAGTACGAGGGCGAGGAGAGCGAGCGGAACGTGTTCTACACCGGCGCCGCCCCGAACCAGCAGGCGATCCCGGCGGTGGATTACCTGATGTCGGAGGACGGCGGCGGCGCCAAGCGCTGGGTGCTGGAAGGGACCGACTACGTCTACCCGCGCACCACCAACAAGATCCTCGAAGCCTACCTCAAGTCCAAGGGCGTCAAGGACGAGGACATCCTGATCAACTACACGCCGTTCGGCTTCTCGGACTGGCAGACGGAGGTGTCGAAGATCAAGGCGTTCGGCTCGGCCGGCAAGAAGACCGCCGTGGTCTCGACCATCAACGGCGACGCCAACGTGCCGTTCTACAAGGAGCTCGGCAACCAGGGCATCAAGGCCACCGACATCCCGGTGGTCGCCTTCTCGGTGGGCGAGGAGGAGCTCGCCGGCATCGACGCCAAGCCGCTGGTCGGCCACCTCGCCGCCTGGAACTACTTCGAGTCGATCAAGACGCCGGAGAACGAGGACTTCATCAAGAAGTGGCAGGCCTTCCGGAAGAACCCCAAGGCGGTCACCAACGACCCGATGGAGGCTCACTATATCGGCTTCAACATGTGGGTGAAGGCGGTCGAGAAGGCCGGGACCACCGACCCCGACAAGGTGATCGACGCGCTGCCGGGCATCGAGCAGAAGAACCTCACCGGCGGCACCGCCACGATGCTGCCGAACCACCACATCACCAAGCCGGTCTTCATCGGCGAGATCGAGTCGAACGGCCAGTTCGACGTGGTGTGGAAGACCGACAAGCTGATTCCCGGCGAGGCGTGGTCGAAGCAGCTCGAGGGCTCGAAGGACCTCGAGGCCGACTGGGTCAAGCTCAAGTGCGGCAACTACAACACCAAGACCAAGAGCTGCGGCGGCGCGTAAGCTGCCTTCTCCCCTCCCCAGGCGATCCCGGGCCTGCCCGGGATGCGCTCAAGCTTGCGGGGAGGGGTAGGGGTGGGGGTGGTGCAGGAGGCACCGCCACGCTCGATCCTGAACCACCCCCACCTCCGGCTCCTCCCCGCAAGGGGGAGGAGAGTTCCGCTGCGCCAGAAGTGCCATGCTCCGTCTCCTCACCCTCCTCGTCCTGCTGCTGGCCGCCCCGGCGCGCGCCCAGGCGCCCGACCCCTACGGCCAGCTCGCCGGCGACGGCTACGCCGAGATCGAGGCCGGCGTCTCCGGCCTCGCCGCCTCTGGCGACCCGCGCGCCGACGCGATCCTCTCGGCCCTGTCGGACGGACGGCTGCTGGTGGGCCCGGACAAGACCCTGCTCATCCGGCAGGGCAACGCCGTCGCGGACGCGAAGACCGGCGCCCCGGCCGCCGACGGCCCCGACCTCAAGCCCGTGCGGGCCAACAACCGGGTCCGCCGGGCGATCGAGGCCGCCCGCGGGCAGCTCGACCTCGCGAGCCCCGACCCGGCCAAGCGCCGCGCCGCCGCCGACGCGGTGTTCAAGGCCCGGGACGCGGCGGCGCTCCCGGCCCTCGACGCGGCCCTGGCGCGCGAGACGCAGGCCGGGATCCGCCAGGCGCTGACGGAAGCGCGCGCCGCCGTTCTGCTCGCCAAGCCCGGTACGGCGGAGACCGACCGGATTGCCGCAATTCCCGCCATCCAGGCCCGGGGCGATGGCGACGCGATGGGCATCCTGCGCGGTCTCGCGGCGGATCCGGGCGAAGCGGTGCGCGCCGCCGCCGCCCGCGGCATCGCGGCGATCGAGACGCGGCTCGCGATTCTCGGCGCCCTGCAGAACGTCTGGTACGGCATCTCGCTCGGCTCGGTGCTTCTGCTCGCCGCCATCGGGCTCGCCATCACCTTCGGGGTGATGGGCGTGATCAACATGGCCCACGGCGAGATGGTGATGCTCGGCGCCTACACGACCTACGGCGTGCAGGAGCTGATCCGCACCCAGGCGCCGTCCCTGTTCGGCTGGTCGCTCGCGATCAGCATCCCCTGCGCGTTCCTGGTCGCCGGCCTCGTCGGCGTGCTGATCGAGCGGTTCATCATCCGCTTCCTGTACGGGCGCCCGCTGGAGACGCTGCTCGCCACCTTCGGGGTCAGCCTCGCCCTGCAGCAGGGGGTACGCTCGATCTTCGGCCCGACCAACCGCGAGGTCGGCGCCCCCGCCTTCATGAGCGGCGCCTTCGATTTCTACGGCCTGTTGATCACCTGGGGCCGGATGTGGATCATCGTGTTCGCGTTTGCCGTGTTCCTGGGCCTGTTGTTCGTGCTGCGAAAGACGTCGTTCGGCCTGAAGACCCGGGCGGTCACCCAGAACCGCCGCATGGCCGCCGCCATGGGCATCCGCACGCCCTACGTCGACGCGCTGACCTTCGGCCTCGGATCCGGGATCGCCGGCATCGCCGGGGTGGCGCTGTCGCAGATCGACAACGTCTCGCCCAATCTCGGCCAGGGCTACATCATCGACTCGTTCCTCGTGGTGGTGTTCGGCGGTGTCGGCAACCTCTGGGGGACGCTGGTGGCGGCCCTGACGCTCGGCGTCGTGAACAAGCTCGCCGAGCCGTATATCGGCGCGGTGCTCGCCAAGATCGGCCTCCTGATCTTCATCATCCTGTTCATCCAGAAGCGCCCGCGCGGCCTGTTCGCGCTCAAGGGCCGGGCGGTGGAATCGTGAGGGACCGGCGTCCTTCCCTCCCCCTTGCGGGGAGGGACCGAGGGTGGGGGTGGTGCAGAAGGCACCGCCGCGCTCGAGCCGGGACCACCCCCACCCCGACCCCTCCCCGCAAGGGGGAGGGGATACGCGTTGCGCCCTCGGGATCCGCCGCATGACCCCCCGCACCCCCCTCATCGATCTCAAGGGCTGGATCTTCCTCGCCGTCCTGGCCGCCTTCTGCCTCGCCGTGCCGGTGCTGAACCTCGCGGTGCCGGAAGGCTCCGGCCTGCACCTGCCGACCTACCTCGTCTCGCTCTTCGGAAAATACCTCGCCTACGCGCTGCTCGCGGTCAGCCTCGACCTCGTCTGGGGCTATTGCGGCATCCTCTCGCTCGGCCACGGGGCGTTCTTCGCGCTCGGCGGCTACGCGATGGGCATGTACCTGATGCGCCAGATCGGATCCCGGGGCGTCTACGGCAACCCGGTCCTGCCCGACTTCATGGTGTTCCTGAACTACAAGGCGCTGCCTTGGTACTGGTACGGCTTCGACCATTTCGCCTTCGCGGGCCTGATGGTCCTGCTGGTGCCGGGCCTGCTGGCCTTCGTGTTCGGCTGGCTCGCCTTCCGGTCGCGGGTGACGGGCGTCTACCTGTCGATCATCACCCAGGCGCTGACCTACGCGCTGATGCTCGCCTTCTTCCGCAACGACATGGGGCTCGGCGGCAACAACGGCCTCACCGACTTCAAGGATCTCTTGGGACTCTCCGTCCAGTCACAAAACTTCCGCGTCGGCATCTTCGTGGCCACCGGCGTGGCGCTGGCGCTCGGCTACCTGATCGCCCGGGTCATGACGGTCTCGGCCTACGGCAAGATCCTGATCGCCGTGCGCGATGCCGAGAGCCGGACGCGCTTCCTCGGCTACCGGCCGGAGCACTTCAAGACGCTGGCCTTCACGGTCTCGGCCATGATGGCCGGCGTCGCCGGCGCCCTCTACGTGCCGCAGGTCGGCATCATCAACCCGGGGGAGTTCGCCCCGACCAACTCCATCGAGACGGTGATCTGGGTGGCGGTGGGCGGCCGCGGCACCCTGGTCGGCGCGGCGCTCGGCGCCGTGCTGGTCAACTACGCCAAGACCGTGCTGACCGGCGTCATGCCCGACGCGTGGCTGTTCGCGCTCGGCGGCCTGTTCGTGGTCGTGACGCTGTTCCTGCCGCGCGGCCTCGTCGGCACCGTGATCGAGCGGTTCGGCTCCCGACGCGCGGCGGCCAGGCTGCCGCCGGAGCCCGAGATCGCCCCGAAACTCGCGGAAGAAGGGCAGGGCTCGTGAGCACCGACTTCCTCGAACGCCCGGACGCCCGCGGCCCCGCCAACCGGAAGCGCGAGACGGACGCGCTCCTCTACCTCGACGACCTGCGGGTGACCTTCGACGGCTACAAGGCCCTGCGCGGCCTGTCGCTGACGCTGGCCCGCGGCGAGCTGCGGGCGATCATCGGCCCGAACGGCGCCGGCAAGACCACCATGATGGACTGCATCACCGGCAAGACCCGGCCGGACAGCGGCATCGCCCTGTTCGACGGCACCCACGACCTCCTGAAGAGCGACGAGCCGGCGATCGCCGACCTCGGCATCGGCCGCAAGTTCCAGAAGCCCACCGTGTTCGAGAGCCACACGGTGGCCGACAACATCCTGTTGGCGCTGAAGGGGCCCCGGGCCGCCTTCGCGTCCCTGTTCGGCTGGCGCAACCGCGTCGAGGCCGCGCGGATCGACGCCCTGCTGGAGACCGTCGGCCTGCTGGCCCATCGCGGCCGACCGGCGGCCGACCTGAGCCACGGCCAGAAGCAGTGGCTGGAGATCGGCATGCTGCTCGCGCAGGATCCCAAGCTCCTGCTGGTCGACGAGCCGGTGGCCGGCATGACCGACGCCGAGACCGCCGAGACCGCCCGCCTGCTGCGGCGCATCGCCGGCGAGCACGCCGTCCTCGTGGTCGAGCACGACATGCACTTCGTCCGCGACCTCGGCTGCCGGGTCACCTGCCTGCACGAGGGCGCGGTGCTGGCCGAGGGCTCGATCGACGCCGTCTCGGCCGACCCGCGGGTGGTCGAAGTCTATCTCGGGCGATGATGGATCTGGGACGATGACCATGCTCTCCGTCGACGGCATCGACCTGTACTACGGCGCCGCGCAGGCGCTTCGCGGCGTCTCGCTGACAGCCGAGGCCGGGCAGGTGACGACGGTTCTCGGCCGCAACGGCGTCGGCAAGACCTCGCTGCTGCGGGCCATCGTCGGCCAGCAGCCGGTGCGCTCCGGCGCGATCCGCCTCGGCGGCCGCCCGATCCAGGGCCTCGCGCCCTACGACCGGGCACGGGCCGGGATCGCCTTCGTGCCCCAGGGCCGCGAGATCTTCCCGCTGCTCACCGTGAAGGAGAACCTGGAGACCGGCTTCGCGCCGCTGAAGCGCCGCGACCGCCACATCCCGGGGGAGATCTACGACCTGTTCCCGGTGCTCAAGGACATGCTGCACCGCCGCGGCGGCGACCTCTCGGGCGGCCAGCAGCAGCAGCTCGCCATCGGCCGGGCGCTGGTGACGCGGCCGAAGCTCCTCGTGCTCGACGAGCCGACCGAGGGCATCCAGCCCTCGATCATCAAGGATATCGGCCGGGCGATCACCTACCTGCGCGGCAAGGGCGAGATGGGAATCGTGCTGGTCGAGCAGTATTTCGAGTGGGCGCGCGACCTGTGCGATTCCTACGCCGTGATGGATCGCGGTCAGGTGGTGCTGGCCGGCCCCCGGGCCGGGATGGTCGAGGCCGACGTGCTCCGATGGATGTCGGTCTAGGGATCTGCGCGCGCTCGGCAGACCGCGCCGGTGCCGGGCCTGCGGCGGCCGCCGGGTCGAGTTGTCGGCGCCGAGGAGAAGAATATTCGCGCTACCGGTTCCGCAATCACGCGCCAATTTCCGGAACATGATCAGCGAAAACTGTTTACAGGCCACCGATCGGCCAAGGTTAAACCATAATTCGGGCCTGGCATGGGGAGGCAGCCCGGGAGCGCCCATGACGATTCTCGATCCGACGACCGGCGAGTTGGTCACCATCTCCGTGCCGCGGCCTCGTCCGCGCTGAGGGTTCGGGACTTCGATGCACGGTGCGCGCGGCGCCGGCCATCAACCTGTGAGGCGTCATGGCGGAACCGACCGATCGCAGGCCCCGTCGCCCGCGCGGGCGACGACGGGATCCGAGCCGGACGTCACCCCCCATCCTGCTGCTGGTCGGCGGAGGCGGGGAGCCGGGCCAGAACGGCGAGGCGACGGCCGCCGCGCTGATCGCCCTGGCGCGGGCAGCCCGCCGTGAGGCCAGCGGGGGTGCCGAGTCGAGCTGAGGCAGCGCCGGTCGCGGGATCCCGGCCCCCGCGCGGGCGTCGGATCTGGCGCCCGGTCCAGCCGGCCCGGTGCCGCAGACGACAGGGTGGGCCAATCAGGTGAACGGGGACGCTGAAGCCGTGACGTCCGTGGTCTCGCCCTACGGCGACGGGACGCTTCCGGCGGGCATCCGGTCGCGCCTCCTGCCGGGGATCAACGGCCTCACCGTTCACCTGCTGGAGGCCGGCCACGCGCCGGCCGGCCGGCCGCTGGTCATGCTGCTGCACGGTTTCCCGGAACTCGCCTACAGCTGGCGCAAGGTCATGCTGCCCCTGGCGGAGGCCGGGTTTCACGTCGTCGCCGCCGACCAGCGGGGCTACGGCCGGACGACCGGCTGGGATCCGGCCTACGACGCGAGCACGCATCCCTTCGGCTTCGTCAATGTCGTAACCGACACCCTAGCGCTCGCCGCCGCCCTGGGACATCGGCAGGTCGCCTGTGTGGTCGGCCACGATGCCGGCTCGCCCGCTGCGGCTTGGTGCGCGCTCATCAGGCCGGACGTCTTCCTCTCGGTCGTGATGATGAGCGCCCCGTTCGCGGGCCCGCCGGCGCTGCCCGGCGATGCCGGGAACGGGGCCGTGCTCTCGCCCGCGGAGAGGGACGACGCCTTGGACGCGACCCTGGCGGCCCTGCCGCGCCCGCGCAAGTTCTACCAGCGCTGGTACAGGACGCGGGAGGCGAACGACGACCTGCTGCGGGCGCCCCAGGGGCTTCGGAACGTCCTGCGCGCCTATTACCACGCGAAGAGCGCCGACTGGCCGGACAACGCGCCCCATCCGCTGAACTCCGGTTCAGCCGAGGACCTCGCGCGGCTTCCGACCTACTACATCATGGACCGCGACAGGGGCATGGCGGCGACGGTCGGCCCCGAGATGCCGTCCGCGGCGCAGATCGCCGCCTGCCGGTGGCTGACGGACGCCGAGCTGGACGTGTACGTGACGGAATACGCGCAAACCGGGTTCCAGGGGGGCTTGCAGGGCTACCGCCGCTACACGGACGCCGCCTGCGTCGACGATCTCCGCGTCTTCGCCGGCCGGACCGTCGACGTGCCGTCGTGCTTCATCGCGGGCCGGTGCGACTGGGGCGTCTACCAGAGTCCGGGCGCCGCCGAGGCGATGCGCCAGCACGCCTGCACGGCCATGACCGGCTTCCACCTCGTCGAGGGGGCCGGGCACTGGGTTCAGCAGGAGCAGCCCGAGGCGGTGGCCCGGCTCATCACGACCTTCATCTGCGACGCCGCCTGAGTTCAGGGCGGGACCCGCCCCTGGCGGCTCGCATGGGTTCCGTCGCATCCTGAGGACGTGACGGGCAAACGCACTTGAAGCGCGCTTCGCGGGAGCGGATACCGCATTCACAGACCGAGAGCGTGCGAAGACGCGCTCGGATCCCTTCCGCCGGCAGCGCCGTCGGGACGGGTCCGGAGGGAGGGCGCCATGCAGATCGATATCGCGGCCGTCGAGACGACGGCGGGGGTTGCACTGACGGGTCCGCCCCTGCGCGCGCGGAGCTGGCTGCGCCGGCTGGACGACGGGCTGGGATACCTCGTGGAGATCCCGGCGGCGCTGCTCGTTCTCGCCGAGATCGGCGTGCTGCTCGGCGGCGTGGTCAGCCGCTACGTGTTCCGCGCGCCGCTGGTCTGGTCGGACGAACTCGCCTCGATCCTGTTCCTGTGGCTCGCCATGCTGGGCGCCGTGGTCGCCTTCCGCCGCGCCGAGCACATGCGCATGACCGCCTTCGTGGCCATGAGCGGCCCGCGCCTGCGCGCCTTCCTGGAGACCATCGCCCTGGTGGCCGGCCTGATCTTCGTCGCCCTGATGCTGGAGCCGGCCTTCGAATTCGCCAGCGAGGAGACCTTCGTCCAGACGCCCGCGCTGGAATTGAACAACGCGTGGCGCGCCGCCGCCCTGCCGATCGGCCTCGGCCTCATGCTGATCGTCGCGGTGATCCGCCTCTTGGAAACCGCCGACTGGCGCCTCACCGCGGGCGCGCTCGTGCTGGGCGGCGGGCTCGCGGCCGGCCTCGTGGCGCTCCAGCCCTGGCTGCGGGACCTCGGCAACCTCAACCTGCTCTTGTTCTTCGTCCTCGGCGTCGGCGCCCTGGTGTTCTCCGGCGTGCCGATCGCCTTCGCCTTCGGCCTCTCGACCTTCGCCTACATCGCGCTGACCACCGACGCCCCGTCGATGGTGGTGGTCGGCCGCATGGACGAGGGCATGAGCCACCTGATCCTGCTGGCCGTGCCGCTGTTCGTGTTCCTCGGCCTGCTGATCGAGATGACCGGCATGGCCCGCGCCATGGTGGGCTTCCTGGCCAGCCTGCTCGGCCATGTCCGCGGCGGCCTGCACTACGTGCTGGTCGGCGCCATGTACCTCGTCTCCGGCATCTCCGGATCCAAGGCCGCCGACATGGCCGCCGTCGCCCCCGTGCTGTTCCCCGAGATGAAGGCGCGGGGCGCCAAGGAGGGCGACCTCGTGGCCCTGCTCGCCACCACCGGCGCCCAGACCGAGACGATCCCGCCCTCGATCGTGCTGATCACCATCGGCTCGGTCACCGGCGTGTCGATCACCGCCCTGTTCACCGGCGGCCTCCTGCCCGGCCTCGTGCTCGCCCTCACCCTCTGCGCCCTGGTCTGGTGGCGCTACCGCCGCGAGGACCTGCGCCACGTGGCACGACCGTCGGGGCGGGTCATCGGCCACGCCTTCCTGGTGGCGATCCCGGCGCTGGCGCTGCCCTTCGTGATCCGCTTCGCCGTGGTCGAGGGCATCGCCACCGCCACCGAGGTCTCCACCATCGGCATCGTCTACGCCGCGCTGGCCGGCCTGCTGATCTACCGCCAGTTCGACTGGCGGCGGCTCTACCCGATGCTGGTGACCACCGCGACCCTGTCGGGGGCGATCCTGCTGATCATCGGCGCGGCCACCGGCATGGCCTGGGCGCTGACCCAGTCCGGCTTCTCGCAGACGCTGGCCGAGGTCATGAAGGGCCTGCCCGGCGGCGCGCTCGGCTTCCTGTTCGTCTCGGCCGCCGCCTTCATCGTGCTGGGCTCGGTGCTGGAGGGCATCCCGGCCATCGTGCTGTTCGGCCCGCTGCTGTTCCCGATCGCCCGGGCGGTGGGCGTGCACGAGGTCCACTACGCCATGGTGGTGATCCTCGCCATGGGCATCGGCCTGTTCGCCCCGCCCTTCGGCGTCGGCTACTACGCCGCCTGCGCCATCAGCCGCATCCACCCCGACGCCGGCATGCGCCCCATCGTCGGCTACATCCTCGCCCTGCTGGTCGG
>NZ_JBKFBO010000122.1:0-5569 GCF_053346215.1 Methylobacterium sp. A49B | reverse complement strand
CTTAGAGCCCGTCCGATAAGGGTCTGATGCGGGGTTGAGTGGCTGGAATGGCGATGACTCCAGGGGGATGCTGAAGCCTAACCTGGAAGCGCCACGTGGACCCCGACCACCCGGCGGCAGCATAGCCGTGCGGTTCTACGCTGTGAAACTGACCTGACCGACGCTGAGTGGGCGGTGATCGCGCCCCTGATGCCGAGGCCGGAGCCGCGTGGACGACCTCCGATCTGGACGCCCCGAGAGATCCTGAACGCGATCTTCTACGTCCTGCGCGGCGGCATCGCATGGCGGCTCATCCCCAAGGATCTACCGCCGCGTTCGACCACGTTCGGCTACTTCAGCCGCTGGCGCGACACAGGGCTGTTCGGCCGGATCAACCATCACCTCGTCATGGCCGATCGCGCGCGTGTCGGGCGGGAAGCCTCGCCGTCGGCAGCGGTGCTCGATAGCCAGACCGTCAAAACGATAGAGCGCGGCGGGCCACGCGGCTACGACGCTGGCAAGAAGGTCAAGGGCCGCAAACGCCAAGCGCTGGTCGATACGGACGGGCGTGCGCTCGTCCTCGATCCGCAGCCTGCCGACGTGCAAGATCGGGACGGAGCCGTTCCGGTGCTACGCCTGTCGCGCCAGACCTTTCCGTTCATCACCAAGGCCTTCGCCGACGCCGGCTATGCCGGCGACAAGCCCGCGCCGCGAGTGTGACGATCATCGCCGTCGAGATCGTGCGCAAGCCGCCGGATCAGGTTGGCTTTTCTGTTCATCAACGCCGGTGAGTCGTTGAGAGGTTCTTCGCCTGGATCAGCCGCAACCGACGCCTCTGGAAAGATCCGGAAGGGACCCTCGCCTCCGCAAGAGCCTTCCTCTACGCCGCTGCTGTCATGATCCTCGTTCGACGCCTCGCCCGATCAACCTGACTTCTCGGACGAACTCTGAGATCGGGCACGGTTCAAGATTGCCGAGCACATTCGCGCCGTCGGGCTTTCCGATTTACGCTAGAAAACTGAATTCAATCATCATCTTACCCTTCCGACTCGAGCAAGTAAAGCTCGCGCTGGAGATAGATTTTGAGTTTTTCCACATCGATGGAGAAATTATCCATCACTAAGTCAATATCTCGTCTCTGCACATCTGTAGGCTCTGTCACGAGGTGATGAGATCCAGAAAAAATAATGTAATCACATTCTGATAATTTGGCGAGATTCGACTGCAGGCAAAAATCTGTAAGCAGCGGCGAAGATAAGGCGATAATTTTAGTCCCCGGACGACAAAAGATCACATTCGTAAAGGCTGCACCGAGCGGACCAACTATCAAGTCAGCATTGCGGAATAACCAAAACTGCTCGACGAAGGATAGATCTTCGGGGTAAATTATATCAAACCCTAAGCTTGAGAGCATTTCTTCAAGTTCGACGCCGTTGATGACCGTCCTCCCACTCCGCCTAGCCAAATATATTAGTTTGCCTGAACGCCCGTTAGCTGACTCGTGTTCAAGCTTCTCCACGATTCGGTCCCGCATTCCGACGATCGTGGATGTATATATCGCCGAATTCTCCCACGGTCTTTGAAGAAAATTATCTGTCAGGTATGTGGGAGTCGAAACGACATATAACTTTCTAACTCTAGTTGCGGTACGATTGTCGATTATTATATGCGTTCTGTCGGGTGAAAGAATGTCCAGAATCGCTAATTCTTGCGGAAAGAGTTTTGCGTCTACTATAATAGGAACAGTTTTGAGATGGTGAATTTGGTCGACGAGTATTACTTTCGAGAAATATTCAATAAAGACATGAAAATAATTCGGGCTGCATCTTCCGCAAATGAGGATGGCTTCGTTGCAATGCAGGGTTTGATCAAGACTCGCTACGACGACGGCCTTATTTTCCTGGCCACGTATGTGTGCGATATTATTTTGTATGCCCGCAACGAATCCGTTCCTGGGATCGGCCGCCGGTTCGTAGATGACCAATTTTCTGCCTTTGGTCACTTGGAAACTTGGAATGACGATTGCATTCTCGATCTGTCGGACCCACTGGTCAGGCGTTTTGACGGTGCGTACAGGGCGCTCTGATGCTTGATCTACGATTCTAGGTTCTTGAAACGTATATGCGTGCTGATCGTCGAAGACTGTAACGTTGCTGCAAACTCCGGCGTCCATTGCCGAAACTACATCGTAAACTCCGCTTATAACGGATTGGTTTCTTATCAATGCTTCAATTTTTATCGCTCGAGTAAAAAGTACTAGAAACTTGCGGGCACCGAACCGTGCAGCAAGCAGGGCGCTGCGATTAAGTTGTCCGATCCGATCGGTTGAAAATGTCATGCCTCCCTGCAACAGCAGCGAACGCTTAAAAGGTTTTATGTATAATTCGGTGATGATGTCGTAAATAACCGCCTGACGACTTGGAACACGACCCTCGAAACGACCCCACGTTTCGTAGTGCACAACGGCATCGACGCCGCTGGCTGCGACGTCAGGATACGCGAGGTTATAAGATGCTCGATCCACATGCGTTGTCGATTTACCGCGATAGGGAACAAGCATTTCTTTCCAACGGCTGAATTTACGCGTCATTGAAGGCGCCTTGTTCTACGAGGATGTTTAGCCGGAGATACATCTGCCGGCTCTGTGACTGCCAATTGAAAGTTGACAAGAAAAACTTCAGCGCCCTGGCACCGGCGGCCTCTCGCTTTGCGTGATCCTCACAGAGACGTGTGATGGCGCCGACAAGAGCGGGTTGGTCCTGAAAATTAGCGACTTCCCCGAGCCTGTTTACGGAAATAATATTTCCGACAAAGACAGTTTCGTTCGCTAATATTGGCAGCCCAACTGACATATATTGGGATAATTTATTGGGGCAGCAAAAGCGATTATTGGTGGTGACGCCCTCGTATGGTATCACGCCGACATCGGCTTCAGCCATCGCAGATTGTATATCTGCTTCGGGGACTGCATCTGGGAAATAGATGCGGCTATCGAGAAGACCCAGATCTCTCGATCTCTCGATCATAGTCGTTCGGTATTCGTTTGCCGGTCCCTGGAGGCGGAGTATTGCACATGATGGAGTATGACCCCAGCAGTCGATCAGCTGCTCCAATCCACGGCCCGATCCGAATAGACCAGAAAAGATAAAATGCACCGACCCGTCGCGTCTCGATGTCTTTTGATGTCTCGTGTCGGCCGTCCGAGGGACTGCGTTCGGGATCGAAATGAAATTTTTCGAATATAAGTTGGTCATAAATGCTGCCAATGGCTCACTGACTGTCTGGCAGTACCGGGCTTGACTAACCAAACGGCCTTCGAGGTTGCTCCAATATTTAACTTCGAACTGTTCATATTCTGGAATTATCTCTGCCATGTACTCGTGGGCGTCATATAAAACGCCCACTCCAAGCATTCCGCTTAAAATCAATGCGGCTGGAAGGGAGAAGAGGTCAGACGCTATGATCGCTGATACATCATGATCATACCTGCAGGCCTCTACAAGGGTGGCTGTCATGTCTCGCAATTGGCGGAGATTAAAAATGAAACTGCCCAGCCGAGCCGTCTCGGTGCTTGCTCCGAGCATATTTAGCAATTCTTCTCGATCTTGCTTGGTAATATCATTGATAAAAAAAATCTCATTAAATGCCAGTACAGCTGCATGGGAATCCGTCAAGCTTGCGATCCATTGGCGAGCTGCAGTCTCGTCCCATTGTCTTTTATTGATGATCCGGACCGACGGCTCGCCTTTGAGGTCGGCTAGTCGCTCTTCCGTTGCATCCGATGTGGTACCTACCTGATGGATCCTTATGAAGCTTGGCGCAAAATTGGCGATCCAGCTATGTCTTGGGTCGTGTCTTGGATCACCGGTTGTAAGAAGTAAGACCTTCCTTTTGCTGTAAAGCTCATTATCTTTTGATTTCTCGCCTTTAGAGTTAATCGGGGCATATGAGCGAGAAAATATAAGATTACGGATTGCTTTTAGCGGGTCAGTCTTCATTTTTAAACCTTTATATTCGAGTTCATCAGATGGGGCGCCAGCTTATCAAAAAGTAAGTCATACAGTTCAATGTGAGCCCCCCTACCCATCAAACATTTACGTACATCGGTCCATGATTTGATGCACTAGAGGAATTTCAACGATTATTTGTCGGATTATTGTGACGATGTAGATGTTTTACTTGTCCGCAAGTGACATGATATAACCAGGGTTGCCCGAGACGTTGATCTGATCGATGTTGCAGTTTGCTCTTTCATATTGGAGATCGCTATCCTGGTTTAACGAAGGGCTCTTTGGATGGTAACTTTATCAGGCTGGCGCGGACGTCGCGCGGCTACTTACGCGATGCTGGCAAGATAGCCGACGGTTGTTTGTCGTTCCGTCTCGCTACACTGCGAAGTTGGCTGCTCGTACCGGGGAAGCGGTCGACGAGAATGCCGCATTTTGTTGGGAGTTGGCTGAGAGCAAGCATCTGTTTTTGGCTCCGCCTTGGTTTTAGGGCATGCGTCGGGCGAAGGCCATTTGGTCCTCGATCGGATGACCAGCAGCGACAGGGCGGTAGTCATTACGGAGACCCGACCGGCGAAGGTCGGACATTTATCGGGGCGCCCTCCTCGACGAAGCGCTGGCTATGGTGATACAGTGGTAGGTGCAGGCCGGACTTAGAGCCCGTCCGATAAGGGTCTGATGCGGGGTTGAGTGGCTGGAATGGCGATGACTCCAGGGGGATGCTGAAGCCTAACCTGGAAGCGCCACGTGGACCCCGACCACCCGGCGGCAGCATAGCCGTGCGGTTCTACGCTGTGAAACTGACCTGACCGACGCTGAGTGGGCGGTGATCGCGCCCCTGATGCCGAGGCCGGAGCCGCGTGGACGACCTCCGATCTGGACGCCCCGAGAGATCCTGAACGCGATCTTCTACGTCCTGCGCGGCGGCATCGCATGGCGGCTCATCCCCAAGGATCTACCGCCGCGTTCGACCACGTTCGGCTACTTCAGCCGCTGGCGCGACACAGGGCTGTTCGGCCGGATCAACCATCACCTCGTCATGGCCGATCGCGCGCGTGTCGGGCGGGAAGCCTCGCCGTCGGCAGCGGTGCTCGATAGCCAGACCGTCAAAACGATAGAGCGCGGCGGGCCACGCGGCTACGACGCTGGCAAGAAGGTCAAGGGCCGCAAACGCCAAGCGCTGGTCGATACGGACGGGCGTGCGCTCGTCCTCGATCCGCAGCCTGCCGACGTGCAAGATCGGGACGGAGCCGTTCCGGTGCTACGCCTGTCGCGCCAGACCTTTCCGTTCATCACCAAGGCCTTCGCCGACGCCGGCTATGCCGGCGACAAGCCCGCGCCGCGAGTGTGACGATCATCGCCGTCGAGATCGTGCGCAAGCCGCCGGATCAGGTTGGCTTTTCTGTTCATCAACGCCGGTGAGTCGTTGAGAGGTTCTTCGCCTGGATCAGCCGCAACCGACGCCTCTGGAAAGATCCGGAAGGGACCCTCGCCTCCGCAAGAGCCTTCCTCTACGCCGCTGCTGTCATGATCCTCGTTCGACGCCTCGCCCGATCAACCTGACTTCTCGGACGAACTCTGAG
>NZ_JBKFBO010000121.1:0-8623 GCF_053346215.1 Methylobacterium sp. A49B | reverse complement strand
ACACCGGCACGGGGGTGAACACCGGCGGCGGCGCGGCACGGCGCGGAAGGTCGGCCGCCGAGGCGGCAGCGGTCAGGGCGGTAAAGGCGGCCAGCGAGGTGAGGAGCTTGGTCATCTGGGTTGATCCAGGGTTTCGATGTGGCGGTAGAGCTACCGATGTGTGGATCAAATAGCTGTAGTTTTACAGACACACCGCTCGGCGACGTGGCTAGATGATATAGTAAACCGTCTATGAAGATAGGTTATTGGACCGAAATACATCGAGTCATACCCGGAGGAGCGGCACAACATCTCGGCGCCGCTTTGATTGCAGCCTGCCGCCGCGTTGTTCGTGAGGTGCTGCGCAGGGGGCACAGGCCGCGTGAGCCGAGCCTCTACAAGGGACACCACGTCGTCGGGTTCTGCGCCCTGTCAGGCCGATCCGGCCCGAGCGCCGCTTCTTCTACCCGATCGACTGGGCGCAACTCTCGGCTGTGATCCGGTTCGGCCGGGCCAGAGGCTGCTGTGAGGACTGCGGGCGCCCGCACGGGCCGATTGATCTACCACTTTGGTGACGGTCGCTGGTGGGACGTGGAAGCCAGCCGGTGGCGCGATGGGTGGGGCAGACGGATCCGGATCGCACCTAAAGCCGACATCCTCGGCCAGGCTCGCCGCAGACGGGTGGTTCTGGCGGCCGCGCATCGAGACCACGACACCTCGAACAATGCGGACGCCAACCTCGCGGCCTTCTGCCAGCGCTGTCACATGATCCACGACCGGCCGGAGCATCCGAGGCGGCGCTGGCGCACACTGTTCAGGCGGAAGGCGCTCGGCGACCTGTTCGGCGGCCCTTACACCTGACACGCGACCGTGAACCGCTATTGGAAGGCTGTCTGAAGTTTTAACGTAAAAAAGCTAGGCCGCTTCTGGTGCGGCTAAGACATCTACTGCCTGCTGCGCCCATGCGAATGGTTTCAAGTGGCCATGGTACACTGTTATCTCAAGCTGCAGGATTCGTACGCACTCATCAGAGAGATCCTGTAGGATGTCGAAGCCATCCTCATCGAGAGCTGATTTAATCAGAACGCATGGCCTCGCAACCTCGTACTGAACGAAAACCTCTCGCTCCGCGTATGGGTCAAGCGGATCAATGCAATAATGAGCCGGCATCTCGCAGCCTCTACTCAGATGAGGGATGAGGTGATGCACTTAAATTCCGATCATAACAGCCTGATGAAGATTGCGGATCGTCGTGGCTGTAACACGACAGGCGACCTTTCGTCGTCGGGCGATCGCTTTCACGTTCGTCATACCGTCCGGCCGCAAACCCTCAACGCATAGCTCGGCCCGTCCTACCGCCCGCGAGATTTCTCACGGGATCGCTCCAGCCGAGGTCGACCGCTGCACTCCGGCAGCCCTTCTTCGGTCTCGCATCCACAACCTGCCTCTGTGGATCGCCCTTATCAGTGGGGCGCACGCTTTTGGCACCCTATGCTGCCCAGCAGCGCCGGAGCCGCAAATCGGCCTCCCCGCCGGAGCCCCGGCAGCCACTCCCGGCTGATGATCCGGACCACGTTCGGGTCCGACTTCCGGCTGAGGGTCCCCTCGACGTTGTCGAACAACCGGTACGATAGACCATCGTCGATACGTCAGCTTCTGCGGTGCAGGCCGGTCTGCCCGCCAGTCCGCTCCCGGAACCCACCGTCCGGACGGTTCGGCCACTTTCGGCCAAGCACCCTGCTCCCTGTGTTCTCAACGACTTAGCCTTTGCCTGGATCTGGACCAGTTCGAACTGCGTCGATTTCGTCAGGTGCTACAGTCTCTTGGGCCACTTAAAAAGTTCGGCCATTTTTGGCCAAGCCCTCGGCCATTGTTGGCCAAAAATCTCTACGCGTGGTGGATGAAGAAACACACCGCCGCTGCAAGATCAGGTCAGTCGTCTGCAAGATCAGATGCTTGCTCGACGCAGGCATGCAACCCACGCGTCCAAGCACAGTCTGGCACGAACACTGCCATGAGCTCCCGCGCAGCGCCGCAGTCGGCGGGATCATCCCGCCCTCGACCCGGACGATCCGTCGATCGACCCGGGCCGGCCGCAACCGCACCGGGAGAGACCATGCCGACACCTGCCTATATCTCGATCGAGGGCGCCACCCAGGGCAACATCACCCAGGGCGCCTTCACCGAAGCCTCCGTCGGCAACATCTGGCAGGAGGGCCACGAGAACGAGATCCTCGTCCAGGCCATCGACCACCGCGTCACCATCCCGCGTGACCCCCAGTCCGGACAGCCCTCCGGCCAGCGCGTCCACCTGCCGTTCAAGTTCACCGCGCCGCTGAACAAGGCGACCCCGCTGCTCTACAACGCCCTGACCTCGGGCGAGATGCTGACCAAGGTCGAGGTCAAGTGGCTCCGCACCAGCTCGGCCGGCAAGCAGGAGCACTTCTTCACCACACGGCTGATCGACGCGACCATCATCGACATCGACGCCCAGCTGCCGCACTGCCAGGACGCGCGCAACGCCGACTTCACCCAGCTGATCGCCGTGTCCCTGTCCTACCGCCGGATCGAGTGGGAGCACACGGTCGCCAGCACGTCGGGCGCCGACGACTGGCGCAAGCCCAAGGCCTGAGCCGGACGGCCTGAGCGGCGGGGGACGAGCGGATGCGCGCCTCGGGCGGCTCACGCGCCGGATGCCCCGGCGTCCCGCGGGACGAGATGCGCCCGGACGCGGGTGTCCAGGACGAGCCCGTCCCGGACGAACCCCCGCCGCGGCCGATCCCGGCCCGGATGGTCCGGCCGCCCGCCCGGCTGCCGGGGCGGTGGCCGGGCGGGCGCGACCTCACCCGCGACCTCGCCCTGGTGCCGGCCGCCGCGGTCACCGCCCTGGCGATCCAGGTGTTCTCCGTCGACCCGGCCGAGTGGATCGTCGATCTGCCCGAGGCGGCCGCCGTGGCGTTCTGCGCCGTGCCGGACGGGCGCGACGGGATGCCGATCCTCCTGGGCCTGCTCACGCTCGGCCCGGTGCTCGGCCTGATCGGCCTGGCCGGCTTCGGGCGCCCGCACTCCTGGTTCGGCTTGGTCCTGGGCGCAGGGCTCGCCGCCTACTGGCTGCAGCGCTTCGTCCTCCACGTCCCGGCCTGCACCCCCTGAGCCGGCACCCCCCCCCCTCGAGCCGACCCCTGCCGGCCAGGGCCGCCGCCCCCTTCGAGAGATCTCGATGATCGCCCTGCCCGCCGAGATCACCCAGCCGCTGAGCGAGATCGAGCGCGACTTCACCCTCGCGTTCACCGCAGATGGCCTGCCGGAGGCCGATCTCGCGGTCACGGGCTTCCGCCTGGAGGAGGCGATCTCGACCCTGTTCCAGGCCGAGGTCGCGCTGGCCTCGCCCGACCCGGGCCTCGACCTCACCGCCCTGCTCGACACGCCGGCGCGGCTCACCGTGCTCGACCGCTACGGCCCGCCCCGCCACGTCCACGGCGTGCTCGCCCTGGCCGAGCGCGGCGACACCGGCGCGCACCACACGCGCTACTCCGTCCTGCTGATGCCGGCGCTGCACCGCCTGCGCTTTTCCGCCGATTGCCGGATCTTCCAGGCGAAGAGCGTGCCCGAGATCGTCGAGGCGGTGCTCAAGGAGACCGGCGTCAGCGCCTACCGCCTCGCGCTGACCGAACAGCACCCCGCGCGCGAGTACTGCGTGCAGTACCGGGAGACGCACCTCGCCTTCATCGAGCGGCTGCTCGCCGAGGAGGGCATCGCCTACCACTTCGAGCACGAGGCCGGCGCCCACACCCTGGTGCTCACCGACGCCACCAAGCTGGCGCCCGACGCGCCGGGCGCCGAGGCCCTGGAGTACAACGCGCTGCCGGGCGGCACGGTGAAGGGTCCGCATGTCGGCCGGTTCACGTGGCGGGAGGTGGTGGCGCCCTCCGACGTGGTGCAGCGCGACCACTTCTTCCGCAACCCCGTGCACGACTTCGAGGCGCGGGCGCAGGCCTCGGTGCTCAACGGGCTGACGCGCAAGCTGGAGATGTACGACTACCCCGGCCGCTACAAGGCGGACGCGGTGGGCCGGGCGTTCACGCGCTATCGCCTGGAGGGGTATCGCGATGAGGCGAGCCACGGCGAGGGCGCTGGCCGGTGCGCGCGGTTGCTGCCCGGGCACCGGTTCGCGCTCGCCGAGCATCCCGATCGCGCGCTGAACCGGCGGTTCCTGGTGGTGGCGGCCAGCCACGTGGGCAGCCAGCCGGGGGCCGTGGAGGCGGATGCCGGGGACGGGGGCGCGTACCTGACCACGGCGTTCCGGGTGATCCGGCACGACACGCCCTACCGCCCGGACGCGCCCGCCAAGCCGCGGGTGGAGGGCCCGCAGATGGCGATCGTGACGGGTCCGGCGGGGGAGGAGATCCACTGCGACGCGTTCGGGCGGGTGAAGGTGCGCTTCCCCTGGGACCGGTCGGGGAAGGCGGACGACACGGCCTCGTGCTGGATCCGGGTGAGCCAGGGCTGGGCGGGGGCGAGCTGGGGCCAGATGGCGGTGCCGCGGGTGGGCCAGCACGTGATCGTCGACTTCCTGGAGGGCGATCCGGACCAGCCGATCATCACGGGCCGGGCCTACAACGCGCGCGAGCCGGTGCCGTACCCGCTTCCCGCGCACAAGACGCGGATGACGATCAAGTCGAAGACGCACAAGGGCGAGGGGTTCAACGAGCTGCGGTTCGAGGACGAGCAGGGCCGGGAGGAGGTGTTCGTCCACGCGCAGAAGGACATGCGGGTGAAGGTGCGCCACGACCGGCGCAAGCGGGTCGATCACGACCAGTCGGAGAGCATCGGGAACGACAAGGCGATCGATGTCGGCGGCAACCACGTCGAGACGATCGCGCAGAACAAGCAGCTCGCGGTGGCGATGAACATGAACCGCACGGTGGGCCTGACCTCTTCGGAGGAGGTCGGGATGATGAAGAACACCGTTGTCGGGGTCGACCAGACCGTGACGGTGGGGAAGGACGCACAGGTCACGGTCGGCGAGCAGCACGTGATCAACGTCGGCAAGCAGATGCTGATCAACGTCGGCGAGACGTTCCAGCTCAAGGTCGGCAAGGCGACGCTGACCCTGACCAAGGACGGGCACGTCACGCTCACCGGGACCACCCTGACCACCGACTTCTCCGATCAGGTGAAGCACTGGGGCAGGGTGATCGACCTGAACCCCTCGCGCTGAGGGGCGGGCGATGCTGCTGCGCAACGACACGCCGCTGGCGGCGATCGGCTTCGACGACCTGCACCGGGACGGGGCGGTCATGGCGGTGGTCGCCGTGCGGGCGAGCTACGCGCTGACCGCAGAGGGAGCCCTGCGCCTGTACGAGCGGCAGGCGATCGTGCTCACCGACGTCTACGCGGGCGACCCGCACCGAACGCCGCTGCTGCGGGCGAGTGACCTCATCGGCTACAGGCCGCATGCGGACGTGACCCTGCTGGGCAGCGCCCACGCGCCCGACGGCCGGCCCGCGGCCTCCTGGGAGGTGGCGCTCGGCCTCGGGAATGGTCGCGCGAGCCTGCGCGTGCACGGGCCGCGGCGCTGGGAGCCGGAGGGGGCGTCGTGGCGGCTCGGCCCGGCCGAGCCGGTCGCGCGGGTACCGCTCGATTACCGCTTGGCTGCCGGCGGGCGGTTCGTCGGCGATCCGGAGGGCGGGGGAAGCCCGCACAACCCGATCGGTCCGGGGCTGCTGCACCGGGACTGGAGCCCGGCGGGCCGTGCCCTGCGGGCGCCGCAGATCGAGGCGGCGGACGCGCCGGTGACCGACCCGTTCGCGGTGCCGGAGCCGGCCGGGTTCGGTCCGGTGCCGCCGTTCTGGGCGTGGCGGGAACGGCGCTGCGGCACCCGGGACGAGACGTGGCAGCGCGGACGCTGCCCGCAGATGCCGCAGGACTTCGACTACCGCTTCTTCCAGGTGGCGGCGCCGCGGCTGGTGGTCCGGCGGCTGACCGGCGGCACGCGCGTGAGCCTGGACGGGCTGCTGCCGACCGGGCCGCTCGGCTTCCAGCTGCCCGCGTTCGTCCCCGTGGTGCGGCACAGCTGGAACGACGGTCGGGAGGCGCGCGCGGCGCTGACGCTGGACGGGCTGCACCTCGACCTGCGCGCGGAGGCCCCGCCCTGGTCGGTGGACCTGACGTGGCGCGGCTGGATCGCCCGGTGCCCGGCGTATCTGGGCGCGGAGCTCGACGCGGTGCCGGCCGGGCAGGCGGCGGGCTTGCCGGTCTCGGGCGAGCACAGCCTGCGGGATGGGGGAGAGGCCGCATGAGCCTGCCGCGGGAGGGCGCGCGGGTCACGCGCGAGGGGATCGTAGTCTCGACCCCTATGAACTGGGGGCGCTCGCCGCAGGCGATCGTGCCGTATCGGCTCCACACGCAGGGTCAGATCGAGGGGGCCTCCGCGGCGGGGAGTGTGCGTCAGACGGATCAGGCGTCGTACGTCGAGGGCTCGCTGATCAAGGCCTGCTACGGCGACGAGGCGGCGACCGGCGGGGGCGTCCAGTTCGGCACGCAGGGCGCGGAATGCGAGCCGAAGACGTGGTCGAAGACGGTCAAGATCCAGGACCAGGGGGTGGTGCGCCACGACGACGCTTGGTGGATGAACCACAAGGAGACCTGGGGGACGCTGACCTACCTCAAGGACACGCAAAGCTATCCGACACCGGACCGGAAGGAGATCAAGCCCAGAATACATTTTGCCAGTCCGGACGGGACCGATCCCGTCCACTTGGCCTTCTACGAAGGTCCGAAGCTTCTCCCTCGGTTGGCACCGGGCATGGAGCGGTTTCTCGGGCCGCGCGGGTCCTCCGCCGTGCCGAAAGTGCCGCCGCGTTTGGCGCCGAAGCCGGGGCCGGAACCCGGACCGGAGCCGGCCCCTGGACCACGAGGACCAGGAGGGTTCCGTGTTTCAGGGTGCAGGAGCGATTTGATCTGCTTCGAGCGCAAAAACTACGATGAGACAGAATACCGGCGGCAACTAAAGATCCAGCAGGATGGCTTGAACGCTAAAACGGCCTGCCAAAACAAAGATGATATCGCGCGCTTCGACGCGCAGAGTCCGGCCGAAAAGGAGGAGCAACGCAGAAGAGCGGATCGTTATAAAGAAAGATTTTTTGTCCCAAGTTACATGGATAAGCATCCGGGATTCCTAATGGATCGCATGAATGCATTGCATCGAATCGATATGGTCGCGGGCGGGTATGAAGAAGATTTCGCAGATATGGGTATTGATAGAATCAACAAATCCATCGGTGCGGCGTGGCCGGCCGACAGCCGCAAAGGCAAATTGATACGCTATGTGACTGAGATGTGTGTGAAAGGCTGCCGGATGTCAGTGACACTGGACGTCTGCGAGATCGCCCCCGATGGCGATGATCGGATAATCCTTTGACGACGAGGACGAGACGACATGGAAGAGATCGATGCCTTCGCACGCGTGATCAGCGATTTCGGACCGCCGGAGAACGCCAGAAGGGTCCCACCGGACGTGATCGAGTCGTACAAGGACTATCTTCCCCCGTCCATGATCAGCTTCTGGGAAAGATATGGATGGGGCGAGTATAAATCTGGATACTGCCGCATCTGCGATCCGCGGCCTTTTCAACCTCTTGTCAAATCTATGTTCAGGAATGATCCCGAATTCAATCATGAAGTCCAACGGTTATCATGTTTACTGCGCTGTGCGAAATAGATATCTGGAGTCGGAAGGGCTACGGGATTTATATTAACCTGGCCGACTCGCGCGTAACTTCACAAGAGAAAATTGTAAATCCGTCCACTGGAAGACAGTACGGTGAAGCGTTCCTCATCGGAGCCAATATGCATAGCTCAATCTCCGAGGGAGGAATGCAAGATTATTACCTAGAGGCCGTCGAGCGTATCGGAAAGCCAAACCTTGATGAAGTTTTCGGGTTGGTGCCGGCTCTGCAACTTGGCGGCGACCCGTTCCCGGAAAATCTGCAGCGCTTCAAGGCGATGGAGCATCTGGGTTTTCTGGCCCAGATAGAGCCGTTAATCCTTGTCGAAATCACCAAGCCAGAGCCCGGTGCGCCGCTCGGTCGGATGAAAGATGTCAGGCGGATCGGCGCGCAATAAATATATTCGATAGGCAGAATTCTTAGCAGCGCTTCGAGGTGGAGTATGGTGGTATCGAAGTGACTGACCTGAAACATCAATGCATTGCATCGGATCGACATGGTCGCGGGCGGGCATGAAGAAGATTTTGCAGATATCGGTATCGATAGAATCAACAAATCCATCGGTGCGGCGTGGCTGGCGGACAGCCGCAAAGGCAAATCGATACGCTATGTCACGCAGATGTGTGAGAAGGGCTACCGGATGTCTGTGACACTGGACGTCTGCAAGATCGCCCCCGATGACGATGATCAGATAATCCTTTGACGACGAGGACGAGACGACATGGAAGAGATCGATGCCTTCGCACGCGTGATCAGCGATTATGGACCGCCGGAGAACGCCAGAAGGGTCCCACCGGACGTGATCGAGTCGTACAAGGACTATTTTCCCCCGTCCATGATCAGCTTCTGGGAAAGATATGGATGGGGCGAGTATAAATCTGGATACTGCCGCATCTGCGATCCGCGGCCTTTTC